>JASEJA010000099.1 GCA_030017755.1 Candidatus Bathyarchaeota archaeon | reverse complement strand
GCATAGCATGTAGAGACACGCAGTTTTTAATTAATCACGTAGAGTAAAGGGCAAATCGAGTTAGGTGACGCTATGATTTCATTAAGCGATTTTGCCAAGGGCTTTCTCATAATGACAGTTATTATTTGGATTTTGAATATCGTCACGTTTTTTATTTTGGGAAAGACTTTGGCGGCTACGCTCTTTCTTCTGATTTTAGTAATTCCTCTTCTAATTGTAGCTTATGAAGGTTGGAAGTGGAGAACAAGAAAGGAAAATGTGAATCGCTTGGATAAGCTGAAGCAAGTTCTAATTTCTATGTATGGTTTCATTTGCTTGTTGGACATTCGACGTTATCAGCACTTACTATGCCATTGACATTTTAGGAGTTGCCGCTGAACAGAATCCTTTAGGCTGGCCTTTTGGAGCTTTAGGCGCTTTAATATTTTACATCCCTACAATGGTTTTCACTTATTTACTTTTGTCCAAGGTCAAACAAAGATATGCAATCTTGGTTGCTATCACAATAACTATTTTAACTCTATACCTTGGTTTTCTGAATTTTGTTGCTGGCAGTCAAAATTTCGGTTTTTTCGATTCAGTACCTTCTGTTTCTGAGGCTTATAACTATTTATTCTTGACTGTTATTCTTATCGACATTGCTTATGTATCGGTCTTTGTGAAATTAACGAAACTGACACTACCTATGTGGATGAAAACTAGACCAAACCTATCTGTGATTGCTGTCATTTTAAGCACAATCGCTCTCATTATCAGTCTTACACAACCCATGTATACCCTAATCATTAATAGCAGTAGGCAGCAAGGCAGGCCATCCTTTGAGTTGGCTAACTTTTACGTATCCTATACTTATACGCTTATTGAAATTCGAAATAATGGAACAGCAACAGCAAGAAACGTTATAGTAACATTCTACTTCCTTAGGCCAACAATCCCCGACTCTAACTTTCGACCTTTCGAGTGGGCGACAACTGAGTTTATAGAGGAGATAAAGGAAGGCGAATCAGCATTCATGAGCGTTCCTGTGGGAAGCTACCATCTTGAGTCAACATACCAAAACATAAATGCCACACACTATTCCGCTAAAGTGATTGTCCATTGCGAACTGGCAGAAAACCTCAACACAGTCTTTTATTTGGAACATTTCGAAGTATTACCTAATCCCTAAATTCGCAAATGAACTGCACAACTGTCACGTTTTAGCCTTTTTTCTTGTATTGCCTATACTCATATGCTATCATGGATAAAGGAATTAGCAAACCAATAAGAAATAGTAATGCCATCGCAATCTGCCCACTAAAAGTGAAATAAAACATAGCAACAATCAAAAGACAACCCACGTAATAAGTATGGCTTTAGCCAAATCACCTATAAAACCCAACATCAAACACTGAAATATAAGAGCCTTGCAACACTAATTAAAGCTTACGGTATACTAATTCATGTTAAAATTTGGGCGGACAGAATTTGAGCTTGCTTGGCCTTTCCGTTTTTTGCTTCAAAAGCAGAAGTCCAATTATAGATGTTAAGCCAACAAGCGACATACCCCGCAATCCGTTTATCTCATGCAAAAAGCCAAAAATATCAGAAAAGAAAGTGCACCAGCCACTATTGCCCATTGGCTAGGAGCGGATTTTGGGTTTTCCCAGTCAAAATTGCCTAGCACCTTTAACATGTCAAAAACCAATGCTATTCCGATAAGCATTAGGACAACTGGATTGTTTATGAAGTTTGGGCAAGCCCAAAACAGCAAGAAAAAGATGGCGGTGCTTACCAAACCAGCAGTCCAGAAAAGTTTGGGTTTGCCCTCTTTCTTTTCTCTTGCCTTCTGTTTTTCTGATGGAATTTTATAAGCTATGTATATGAATAGGAACATTGCGAAAATGGCTATAAGATAATGCGTTAACGGTGGAATGTAAGGCGTTAAAAGGAAATATCCGAAGGCTGTTACAAACGACAACAAAGCTGTGAGACCAGCAAATGTGCGCTTGCCTACCCAACTGTCGCCTTTCCTTTCTGGATAAGCAAGTTCAACAAGCACTATGGGAATTGTTATGCTGAAAACAGCGTGGTAAATAATCAACATTTCAGTCCAAACCCAGTTAACCTCAAGCCACCTGCCATAAACTCCTAAAACACCCAAATCCACCCAATTCGGATCGAAAAAGCTTTTCACCATCAATCCCTCCTCAAGTATCTCGTAGGCGGCTCCAAGCAAAAGCAACGCCCTAAAGTCTTTTTTCCATC
>JASEJA010000029.1:5626-13974 GCA_030017755.1 Candidatus Bathyarchaeota archaeon | reverse complement strand
CTCTGGTAAATGTTATAAGGTGAAAGATAGAATCTTTTAGGGGTTCAGCGTGTCAAATATTGCGTCTAAAGTTGCTTTTGCTCTTTATAATTCAGGATGCTTAAAGTTTGGCACTTTTAAAATTAAATCCGGAGCCATAAGCCCCTACTATATCGATTTAGCATGTCTACTCTCCTCACCCAAAGATTTAGGCACAATTGCCGACGCTGTGGCTGAAACAATAAGAAGAATAATAGCTTCAGAGAAAGTGGATAAACTTGCTTCAATTGAGTTGAAAGGAGCTTTGATTTTGCCAAGCATTGCTTCCCGTGTTAATTTGCCATGCGTGGTCATGCGAAAAGAAGAAAAGTCATATGGAGTAACTGGTCGAATTGCGGGAGCAAATGTAGAGAAAGGTGAAAGCATAATTTTCTTTGACGACGTCTTAAGTGAAGGTTTATCAAAGCTTGAGGGAATAAAACCATTAAAAGAAATGGGAGCTTACATCAAACATGTAGTGGTTGTCGTTGACAGAGAACAAGGCGGCAAACAGAACCTTGAGAAATCGGGATATGCGGTTCATACGCTTACAAGTGTTTCAAAAATGGTTGACAGCCTTTATAAATCCGGAGCGGTGTCAAAAGAACAGGCAGATGCTGTATTAGATTACGTTAAGAGACATCAGCTCCAAGTGAACGAAAAATTTTTGCAACCCTAAAACAATTATGTGTTTCAATGGCAAAACAAAGATGAAAACATACCTCACCATAATATTTAGTAGTGAAGGGGCAAATCCCATAGAAGTTGTTGAACGATTGCGTTCCATCGGATTCAAGCCTTTAAAAGGAGTTCACGACCATGTCTATGATTGGGGCAAAAGAAAAGTTGAGCTTGAAGACATCCTACAAGTTGCATGCTCAGTTCATGAAACATTAAAGGGTTGCAAGGTGCTCTATAAACTGCAAACTAAAGAATAACGTTAACGAACTCCATAACATTCAACAATAACTGCCATTATTTTTTTGGCGCACTCTTCCGGAGATAACTTTACAGAGTCAACCCTAACTTCTGGATTCAATGGCTCTTCATATGGTTGTCCAATTCCTGGCACGGTCTGCGTTTTACCCTTTAAAGCCTTATCATATATTTTCCTTGGAGCAAGATAAGTTTCAGTACGCTTCGCCTCTCGCTGCATACAGACCTCTAATGGACACTCCAAATAAGCTTCTATAAACTTTGGAATTTGTGCTCTTGCACTTTCCCGATAGCGTCTTAAGTTTCCAGTAGCATCTATAACAACGTTGACACCGTTTTCTGTTAGTAACTTTGCAATGTAAACCAGCGTTGCATAAACGGAGTCACGTTCCTTCAGCGTGTACTTTGGTTTTGGCGTCATCACCTTCCTAAGGGCATCTGAAGAAACAAGTTGCACATTTATGCTCTTCTCTCTAAGCATGTTAATGAGTATTGTTGAAACAACAGATTTGCCGCTGCTTGGAAGCCCCGTGACCCAAACACACCAGCCTTCGTCAACCATGAAGCTCGCTCCCACAGAATAATTGTAATTCTTGCATAAAACCTCTCAAAAATTGATATTTCCTTATCTTAAACAAGTGGCTTAGGCATTTGCAATCTGAAGAACCAAACCCTTGCATGGGAAAACCTCTTTCACTTATAATCTTAGCTACTTCACACTCACTAAAGAATTCTTGCACTGTAAAAACCTTCAAAACTTTTACACTGCCGTCATTAAGCAAATAGTCTATGTGCCAAAAAGTTGGCTTACCCTTCTTAAGATGGCGTTCAATCCTTTTGTTTAAGCCTTTTTTGGCTGACCCCACATAGGCGTAAATGCCCTTTTCAAAATTTAAGTTTCCCAAGGCGCCTACATTTACGTTAATGTTTTTGTTGACTTCGATGATTAAGACATATACGTTGTTCACTACACTCATCCGTTTAGGAATTTTGGGGGTTGTACCATTTCAAAATTTCAGCGATTGCCTCCTCAGAATAGCCCATCTCTTTAAGCTGCCTCTTCAAATCCTCGATTAGCTCATCATCCAAATCAGACGCCACAAACAGCAAAATTCAATCCAAAACTATTTATCCTTTACCCCTCACGCTTAAGCCATGCCAAACCAAAAAATACTTCACCACGTAACCTACTGCGGCTTATACTGCAAGCTATGCGCACAACAAAGCCGCATACCAAAACAAGCATCCCAACTAAAACAAAGCCTTCACGAAGAAGGATTCGACGACTTTTACCAATACGTGCCTGAAATGAAAGAAACTTTCCCACAATTCTGGCAGTTTCTACGAAAACTCGCAATATTTGACTGTAACTGCAGAGTGGATAAAGGCGGACCACCAGACTGTAAAATCCGCAACTGCGCCAAAGAAAAAGGCATAGAAGTTCGTCCGCAATGCAAAGAGTACCCATGCACATTTATCAAATTGCTTGCAGAACATTATCCAACCTTAATCCAAGATGGAATGCGCTTGCAAAAATTGGCATAGAAAAATGGGTTAAGGAACAAGAAGAAAGGGCTAAGCGTGGAGTAGTTTACGCGGACATACGCTACAAAACAGAAAACTAAATTTCACTAATGTAAGAGTTCACGCGTTCCAAATTAAACCGTTCAAACTGTAAAACATTCCTCACAAAGTTTAGAAGTTTTATGCGAACATCCTTGCTTAGGTTAGGATACCACATTGGCGAAGCGACAACCAATCCACGCCAAGCATAGAAAGGTTGAACAACCTCAAGAATCTCCCAATCACCCGTCTTTTCCAAATAGTTTTTCCAAAACAAATGGAACAAATGTTCAAAAACTCCAGTTAACTCGCCATACTTCTGCAGAGAATAAAAAATGTAATTAATTGTCATTGCAGTAACATCATCTGCAGGTTCACTCCACTCGCCCCTGCTACGGTCTAAAACTGTGAAATCCGTGCCTTCACGAAACATGACATTCCATGGATGAAAATCCCCATGCACTTGACTGAGTCTATGGGCTTTACGTTTAAGCCTCCAACGCCAAATGACACAGTCCCTTTCAATATCAATCAGTTTTGACTCGTTGACAAAATCAAGTTCAGACGGGTAACTATCTAACAACCCCATAATACACTCGCCATGTCCAACAAGTTCACGCGCACGCCTCACATAAAGCCATGGAGCATCCCGCTTAACCTTGTGAATTTCAACAAGATAATCTGACAAGGCTAAACAGCGCTGTTTATCCAACTCGTTTAACTGTTCATTCTCTTTTAGGCGGTCAAGGTCAAAATGATATAGTTTACCATCCACAAGCTCTGTTAAAATGAAAAATTCGCCACAATCACTCAAAGACTTCAAACCATCACCCTTTACAGTAAAAGCACCCACATCAAGTGAACGCACATGACGTGGCAACTTATTAAACGTTGAATGTTGCCAAAGCAGAACCTGCGCCCTATCAGAGAAATAATCATGCCCAAAACCTTCAGAACGCATAGTCTCCAAAACCGCACGTTTGGTCACGCCATTAACCATAAACTCAACAACATAGGGAACACCATAACCAAAACCCTTCAAATCCTTTGAGGCTTCAGACTTTTCAGAACCAAGCCTCCAAACTCCACAAATTCTCACATCAGCATTAAACAAAGAAGATAAATACTCTCGCAAAGCACTTTCAGAAACTTTTGGTTGATGATTACTTCTTTTTATTGCCATTCGCCTTCACCCACAATATGACATCTCGCCATAGATAGATGGTTAAGGTGAAAGCTGTACTTAAGTATATAAGCAAATTGATTAAAGACTCCGAAACTCTGCCACTGACACGATAGGGCAGAAGAAAATTTCCGATAAACGCCGCTGTAATTCTCACATAAATGTAACAAGCAGCTCCAACGAGAAAAAGAAAGAGAATTTTATCAAAAGTTCGAGAAGAATCAAGTTTTCTGTTCTTAATAAACCACAACACATAAGCGAACGCAATTAGAGTCAGCAGATAAACGGGAATGTAAAGATAAGTTAAACCAGCGTTTATGAAAATTCTAGCTAAAAGTCCCGTTTCATACTGCGAAAGCGAATACCCAAAACTTTCAACATATAAAGTGGAAACAACATCTAACACTCCAAGAAAGGGAGAAACCCAAATAACTTTGTCGACGCTATCCAATTAGTTTCTCTCCATATCTTTCAATAACAAATACAATGAAAGTTTAAAAACTATAAGATTACACCTTTGACATTCAGTAACATATCCCATGGCGGTTAGAAATGAATATCCTCATACAAAACGGAACCATTTTGACAATGCATGACGGTAAAATTATTCGCCAAGGCGCTATCGCAATAGAAGAAGAAATAATAGTTGACGTTGGAAAAACCAAAGAATTAAAAAGAAAGTACGGAAGAGGCTACGAAAAAATAGACGCAAAAAACAAAATCGTCATGCCAGGCTTTGTAAACACTCATCAACACGCCGCAATGAGCTTACTACGTGGATACGCTGACGATTTACCACTACAAGAATGGCTGGAAAAATGGATATGGCCAATAGAAAAACACATGACCGCCCATGACATTTACCTTGGAGCCCTATTAACAGCGGTAGAATCCATAATGGGCGGAACAACAACAGTCAACACAATGTACCATTACACACCAGAAGAAAACGAGGCAAAAGCCTTTGCAGACGCTGGTTTAAGGGGAGTAATAGGTCACGTTTGCTTCTCTTGGAGAAAAGAAGAGGATAGAAAAGCATTATGGGATTTGGCCAAAAAATGGCATAACAAAGAAAAAGGATTAATCCGTGTTAGTGTAGATCCCCATGCGCCATACACTGTTGACCCAGAATATATGGAAGAGCTAAAAATGTTAAGGGAAGCGTTAACTGAAAAGTATGGTTTGGAAAATGCGCCAATCATCTGGCATATACATGTGGCTGAAACAAGCGATGAAAAAGAAAAAATCCAAAAAGCCTTCAACATTCAAATTAAAAATGGAATAATGGAATATTTAGATTCATTAGGAGTTTTAAATGAAAAGGTTGTTGCCGCCCACTGTGTAGCCTTAACAGATAAAGACGTTAAAATCATGAGAAAAAGAGATGTTAAAGTTTCTCATAATCCCATCTCAAATCTTAAACTTGCCTCAGGAGTAAGCCCCATTCCAAAAATGCTGGAAAAAAGTATAACAGTTTCTTTGGGTACTGATAGCCCATGCTCAAACAATACCACGGACATATTTGAAACAATGAAAACCACAGCCATCTTACACAAAGGGATAAACAAAAACCCAACATTATTGCCAGCAGAAAAAATTTTGGAAATGGCAACCATAAAAGGCGCAAAAGCATTATCTTGGGATAAGGAAATAGGCTCAATAGCCGTGGGCAAAAAAGCAGATCTAATTATTATCAACCTAAAAAAGCCCCATCTCAGCCCCCTACATAACGAAACAAGCCATATGGTTTACGCTGCAAAGTCTTCCGATGTGGAAACTGTAATAATAAACGGCAAAATAATCATGGAAAACAGAACACTAAAAACGTTAAAGGTTAAAAGAGTTATGGAGCTTGCCGAAAAAGCCAAAAACAGCCTCCTTAAACGTGTAAGCGCCAACATTAAATAGTTAGTTTTAATGAGCATAAGAAGAAGGAGTTTGAAATGGAAAAGTTCAAAGTAAAAGATGTAAGCCTTGCCTCCAAAGGACAATTACAAATAGAATGGGCTTCAAAACACATGCCAGTCCTAAACCAGATAAAAGAAAAATTCCAAAAAGAAAAACCCCTAAAAAACTTAACCTTAGGCGCATGCCTCCACGTAACAAAAGAAACAGCTGTTCTCGTCGAAACATTTCTTGCAGGAGGAGCAAAAGTTGCATTATGCGGCTCAAACCCACTCTCCACACAAGATGATGTGGCGGCTGCCCTAGCAGAAAAAGGCGTAAATGTTTTTGCTTGGAGAGCGCAAACCACAGAGGAGTATTACTGGTGCATTGAACAAGTAATAAATCATAAACCAGTAATAACACTAGACGACGGCGCAGACCTTGTAGGAACAATCCACAACAAAAGAACCGAAGCCCTATCAAACATTAAAGGAGGCACAGAAGAAACAACAACAGGCGTCTTACGATTAAGAGCAATGGAAAAAACAGGCGAACTAAAATATGCGATAATAGCCGTAAATGATGCTTACACAAAATACTTGTTTGACAATAGATACGGAACAGGACAAAGCACAATAGACGGAATCTTACGTGCCACAAACATCCTTTTAGCAGGCAAAAACTTTGTTGTCTGCGGTTACGGATGGTGTGGAAAAGGAATAGCCATGAGAGCACAGGGAATGGGAGCAAACGTAATAATCACCGAAGTGAACCCGTTAAGGGCTTTGGAAGCAGCAATGAACGGCTTCCGCATAATGCCAATAGCTGAAGCAGCAAAAATAGGCGATATATTCGTAACAGCCACGGGCGACATAAGCGTCATAAGAAAAGAACACATGCAAAAAATGAAAGATGGTGCAATACTAGCCAACAGCGGCCATTTCAACGTCGAAATAAACATGAAAGAGCTTGAAGAATTAGCGGTTTCAAAGCGAACCATTAGACCAAACCTTGAAGAGTACACATTAAAAGATGGAAGAAAACTGTATCTTTTGGCTGAAGGTAGACTCGTAAATTTGGCATCAGCAGAAGGACACCCCTCAGAAGTTATGGATATGTCCTTTGCAAACCAAGCCCTCAGCATTGAATATTTAGCCAAAAATGAAAAAATGCCGCCAAAAGTTTACGAAGTTCCAAGAGAAGTAGATGAAACTGTGGCTAGGTTAAAGCTTAACGCAATGAAAATAAAAATAGACGAATTAACTGAGGAACAAAAGAGGTATTTGGCAACATGGGAAATGGGGACAATATAAAATTGAAACCGAAAGCCATGGTAAACTTTTTAAAGCTTAAGCGGATAAACATGGCTTACATAGGGTGATGTTTAAATGGTTAGTAAAGATCAAACAATTGGCGGAATAATATTTGTAGTGTGTTTAATAGTAGGCATATTATACACTGTAGGGTTATTCTACTTTGGAAACCCCTTCGGCTGGCACACAGCGTTTTGGCTTATTGCAATTCCAGTGTTTCTCGCATTCATCGTCATAATGGGCATAGGTGCATGGATAGGTTGGACCATGGCTACAACGCCTCCACCAAAGCCAATAGAAGAGATAACAAGTGAAATGGAAGAGACAAAGGAAGAAAAAGTGGCAGAAGTAACGGAGACTGAAGAAGAGAAGCCTGAAAGAAGAAAGAAAAGCTAAAAATACCCGCTTTTTGAACGAAATTTCACGTTACAGAAACTGGTTCGTCCATATTTTATGTTGCCGACTAATTGAGAACCATTTTACCGAATAATACTATAATCCAAGAAACTTGAAGACAAAATACAAAGCCACATAAACACCTGCAGAAACCCCAAAAATCATAGCAATAATTCTTGGAGAAACCGAAATAAAAGGAGTCTCTTCACCTTTAGGCTGTATTTCATACTCCTTAATAATATGTGTTTCAGCATCAACCTTAACCAAAGCTAAAAACTTTTTCATCTCCACCTCCACAGTGTATACTCCTTCTTCCAATGAAACTCTCTTTGGCTTTAAGCTGCTCTTATTTCCAATTCTCTTGAGAAAACCAGTAGCGATTGCTGTTACAGTTTCAGCGTTTAACTCTCTCGTCTGAGGCGTGGCGGATGTAAGAGCACTAGGCGTTTTTCTCTGCAGTGTTGCTGACAATTATATTGTCTCCTATACCAGTTTATACGAAACTGTTGGATGTTTAAAAGAGCATGTGCGTATCATTGTTAACCAACCTAGCCTGTCACGCTTTTGAGCATGCACTGCACTATGTTTTCGCATATCATACATTCTTCAGGGATTTTCTCCTTTGTTTTACGCTCGCTTAAATATCCAAAATGATGAGCGCATCCTTGTGTTTTAGGGGTGTTTGTAAAGTTTCCTTTTCTCTTGAAATCTTTACCTCTGGAGCCTTAACTTTCACTTCTACCTCTGGCTTTTGAGACGTTTCGATTTCTGGAGAACTTTTCTCCACGGTGATTTCTGTTAGGCAGTAGGAGCAGGCGTCATAGCGTTTGGCATGTTTTAAGTTTAGATTTTCCGCTTTGATTGGCGCTGTAAACACTTTTCCACATGAGGGGTTTGGACAGACATAGCTTTGGTTATAAGGATTGTTATCTTTCTTTTTTGTGATAGTGAACACTCCTTTAACATAGAATCGGATTCCGAGTTTATAGTGTTAATGAATCCAGAATTAATATCGCAAATATCTGCCAAAAATTACATTGAAAATTTATGGA
>JASEJA010000029.1:2093-5526 GCA_030017755.1 Candidatus Bathyarchaeota archaeon | reverse complement strand
AATCCAGAATTAATATCGCAAATATCTGCCAAAAATTACATTGAAAATTTATGGAGAAGCCAATTTTTTTAGGTCCTCTTCGCCTTCTGCATATCCAGACGCTACCAGAATGTCGCCTGCTTGAATTTTTGTTTCAAGCTTTGGTCGTATACATCTGTCTCCCCTTCTTATGGCAAGAACCCACATTCCAGTCTCTTCATGAACCTTAGCATCTCGCAGGGTTTTGTTAACAAGAGCAGAGTTTTCAGAAACCTTTACGTACGTAACAGTTTCTTTTGCCTCTTCTATTGTAAGTTTCAGCACGAGATGAGGCTCTATTTCTCTCAAAACCACTTCAGCTATTTCCGCCGCGGCATCAGCTATCTTTTCGGTTACAACTCCCAACCTTATTAGCCCCAAGAAGCCTTTAGCCTCTTCCTTTTTAAAACCACTCGATAACACAAGCAATTCAAAATCCGTGTGCAGTTTATCCACATACTCTTCCAATATCTGCACTTCTTCGGCTAATTCCCTACTATTCATTAGCAAAGATGAATAAGCCAAATCCATCATAAGCTCTGATGTGTCTTTAAGCTCAACAAACTTCTCCACTATTTCCTCAAATTTTCGGCTGGACTTTGCGGGCATAGGTTAACCCCCCAATTTAAGCCGTTTTCCTTCACAAAGTTCTCTAAACTCTTTTAAACCCTCTGGAGCCCCACGTGCTATGATGACATCGCCAACCTTGATTTTCTCTGTCTCTTTCGGATCAATTATCCAGTCCTTATCTCTGCGGATTGCAATTATGTCAGCACCCATTTCTGCTGCCAATTTTAATTCATCTATTGATTTTCCAACAAGTATAGAGTTGTTCAATACTTCAGCTCTGATTAGGCGTTCTTCGACTTTTTCGAAAATTTCCCCAACTATGGGATGAACGCCAATGTTTTGAGTAACTATAGCGGCTATATCTGCAGCGGCATCAGATATTTTGTCTGCGGCGGACGCAACTGTTGAAACTCCTGCTAGGGCTTCAGCATCTTCAGGATCTCTTGCAGCAAGCATTATTGTCATGTCTAATTGGTAGGCTAAGTTGTCAACACGTTTTTCAAGTTCTAAAACATCTTCCGCAAGGTCTTTATCATTAAACAAAGCTGCGGAATATGCCAAATCTATCATTAATTCGGATAGGTTCTTCATTTCAAGGAAAAGTTCTCGAACGGGAATTGGTCGATATTCAATCTTCTCGAAGCGAGGCATATTGTTAAAGTCGCTCCAACGAGAACTAATAAAAGTTTTTGATTATTATTCTTTTCTTAAAATTAGCCTACCAAAAATAGGGCTGCAAGCAAAGCAATTGTTGTGATGCTATCTGCAAGGGAACTCTCAATGGGAATAACAAAATTGTCAGGGTCTAAACCTCTCTGAAAAGTTAAGATTGCCACAGCATAAGATGTTAAGATGATTGTTGAGACAGCGATTAAGTTGGCTGTAAGCAGAAGGGCTGTGAAACCAAGAAAGGCAGAAAGAGAAAGCATGTTATTTAGGGAAAGCGATAAAGCTGAAAATAAAATAAAGTAAACAACAGCAGAAGTCCAAGCTGCAAAAATCTGTTGAGAATGGTTTCGCATAGCGGAAAAGGAAGGTTTAAGCAAACCTAATGCAAGTTTTGTTGTGGCTGTAGAGCCCACAACGGAACCAACATCTCCAACAGCATCAATTAAGGCAGGATAAACGCTATAAATTTCTTTACGCCCCTCTACAATAATGCTTATTCTATTAAGAACAGTTCCAGTTATGTTGATAATAAAAGCCACAATTATTAGCGTAGCCAAAGATTCTTTCAAAGTCTTAATGAATTCGCTTGCTTTAAAATCTCGCAACAAGAGGTATAAAGTCAAAAGTACATGAAAAATAATAACGAGAACAACGGCATATTTAAAAAACTTGTATAAAACAAGCACAAACAGGTAGCATACTGTTATGAAAATGTCAGCAGCCGTTGACATTATTGGATATTCAATCACGTCCGGGTCTAAACCCTTCTTAAACGCTGTAAAACCAACACCCATCGTAAAAAAGGACAGAATAAGCCCAAAAGTCATTGTTGAAACAACAACTGCGAAAATGTCAAAAAAATCGTGTGAAGATATTCCCCAAAAAGCGCTGCCAAAAAGGATGGAAACGCAACTCATGAAAATGCTGGTTCCTAAAGTTATAACAATAACCGCATCAAACAAAACGTAAAAGCTCTTTGTATTCCCAAAAAACTTTGGATAAACCGTACCAAGATGCAACGCCGTACCCAAGCGTCCACTAAATAATCCACTTATCATCCCCCGCGCGCTTAAGATTGTTGGGTAAACAGCTATAGCCCAAGGATAAGATTGGAAAACATTAAAGTAATAAGCCACCAAAAAACCAGCTACTATACCGCCAAAATCGAAAGCGTAGGCTATTAAAGCCTCTCTGAAAGCTTTAGAAAATGCTTTATGGTTTTCATAGTTTGTCATTGGCTAAAAGCCTCCCTTTTCCGAACTTCGCAAAACAAAATGACTGAGGATGAGATAACTACGGATAGGATTGTTTGCCTATCAACCACATGGAGGGTTACCTTTCTCATAGACTGTTGTGTTGAAAAATGAGAAGAATCGATGAAGGGGATGTTGGCTAGCTTCATCCTGTACACCTTCTGAACCGCCGTGTCCTCCGTCCACTTCAATGTCCACCTCACACGTGTTTGCTCTTAAACCCTAAACAATGGCACTATATCGCTTAAATAGATTTCCAACAAAGCTTATGGAAAATTCATATTCAAAATTCATAACGGTTTTAATTTTTCAAATTCTAACCGTTCGCCATACTAAAGGTGGAAAATGTGTACATAATATGGATAAAAATTGATGAAACCCTGCCAAAAATTGAACTGAAAGGAGAATACCAAACAAGAGAAGAAGCCAAAAAGGCAGCACAAAAAATCTTAAATGATATAAAAGTTGAAATCGTAAGCGTCTCAAAAAAGCAAGACTCCATAAAAGCATTAGCAACAGCAAAGACTATACGCTAAATTAGTTTCAATTTTAAACAGAACGTTCGCATATTGAACACTTACATTCCTTTAAGGCTGGTAAGTCTCTTTGATGTAGTTTACAAGCAATCTCTTCAGACCGACTTTTGACACATAAATCACATAATTGTTCTACAATGTCTTCTATGGGGCATCTCCCTTAGCTAATGTACCAGCAAGCTTTGAAATTCGTTCCATCACTTCTTCAGACTTTCCTATCTCATCCAAAAGCACGGTGCCCCTCTCTCCTTTTAGGTACTGAGTTATCGCAGCCGGAGTAAGCTCCATTTTTGTTGATGCATCAATCTTGCGCATATTATACTTTTCAATCAATTCCTTCATTACCAACACTCTGATGGCCGGTAGGACGTGTTTAACTATGATTAC
>JASEJA010000029.1:0-1993 GCA_030017755.1 Candidatus Bathyarchaeota archaeon | reverse complement strand
AGTCGATCTCACGCACCTATTAGAGTTGAAACAGGAAATCGCCTCAGATAAAATCTTAAAGTTTGCAATAATTGTCGACAAAAAACACGAATATTATTCTGGATGGGCAACACCGATTTAACGCTATCAAAGAATTAGGGTGCAAACGCATTCCAGTAGTATATGTTGATTATAATTCACCAGAAATTGAAGTCCAAAGTTGGAAGGGCAACCCCACTTAACTAAAAAAGGTATAATAGAAGCTGGCTTAAGCGGAAGAAAGTTCCCACCGAAAACCTCAAAGCATATGATAAGAATTGGCGGCTCGCTACATCACATATCGGCAATTGAGAAACGTGTCGACATTCCATTAGAAAAGTTAAGGTGATTCAGGAATGATTGTGGCAGAAGACATAACCAACTTATCGGCAAAACTCCAATGGTAAAAAATAAATAGACTTACTGGACCATATGATGCTAAAGTTTATGCAAAACTAGAATGGTACAACATCGGCGGTTCAGTCAAAGACAGAATGGCTCTATACCTAATAGAATATGCAGAAGCCACCAGCAAAATAACAAAAAATAAGAAAATCTTGGAAGCAACGTCCGGAAACACCGGGATAGCATTGGCTATGATAGCTGCAGCAAAAGGCTACAAAATATGCATTGTCATGCCAGAATCCGTAAGCATTGAAAGAAGAAAAATCTTAGAAGCATACGGAGCTGAACTAATTCTATCACCAGGCGAAAAGGGAACAGGAGGAGCCATAGAACTCAAACAAAAACTTCTCCAAGAAAATCCAAACGAATACATAAACTTAGACCAGTTCAAAGACCCAGCAAACATTCTTGCCCACTACCAAACAACAAGCAAAGAAATTCTCGAACAAACCAAAGGCAAGGTGGACATGATAGTTGTCGGCATAGGAACAGCAGGCACAGGTGTCGGAGTATCCTTACGCGTTAAGAGTTGCAATCCAAACATAAAAATGGTTGGCGTAATGCCAAGCCTAGGCGTGGAAATCCAAGGATTAAGAAACCCAAAAGAACCCTACCCAACACAACTGTTCAGACCAGAATGCTTTGATGAAATCATAGAGATTACAGAGGACGACGTGCCCAAAACTTTTGAAGTGGCACGAAGAGCCGCAAGAGAAGAAGGCTTATTAATTGGCATGAGCTCAGGAGCAATCCTATACATAGCATTAAAAAAGGCAAAAGAGCTTGGCAAAAACAAGGCAATAGTAGCAGTCCTTCCAGATTCAGGAGAAAAATACCTAAGCACACCCCTTTTTAAAGGGTAATAATTGGACGTTTATTAGCGCCGGGGAAGGGATTCCAGCACCAATTTACCAGTAAAAGTCATTTTATTTTTTCTTCCACCAGATTACAAACTAGAACAGCTTTGAAAAGTCATCATAGACCTTTTTCCTATGCCCAATAAAAAGCACCACGACTTGCTTTTTAGCTCTGTCAATTTCGTAAATTGCACGATAATCCCCTACTCTAAGACTCCAAAAGTTTGAATATTTTAGAATTTTTCCTACTCTTTCAGGGTTATCCTTCAAATCCCTCAATCTTTCCACTATTCTAGCTTTTATCGTGTCCTCAATTTTTTCCAGTTCTTTGGCAGCTTTTGGATGTAAAAGTACAGTGAACGTCACTATAATTCCTTAAGTGGGATGAGGGATTTAGGATGTTTTCTTGCTTCTTCGCTGCGTTTTGTCAGCATCTTGAAGAATTCTCGTGTCTTTTCGCGTTCCTCATAGAAAGCCAGTATTGTTTTTATGGCGTCGCTTCGGCTTTTGAACCTTCCCTCTGCTATCCACTTGTCTATTTCCTCAAGCATTTTTTCAGGCAATCTAAGTTGAACTTGAGTCAACAGATCACCGTAAACAATACTGTTTACAAAACACTTAAAGGTTTCTTTCAAAAGCAAACAACATTTATAGGAATAACGAAGCTTATGCAATATTCTCCGATTCTGTTCCCTTAAGTTCTCAATATTTCA
>JASEJA010000028.1:7375-14076 GCA_030017755.1 Candidatus Bathyarchaeota archaeon | reverse complement strand
CCATCTCTTAACAAAACAATGGGCGGTTCTATAGAATCAACTGGAACAACAACACCCCCTTTTCCAGGAAGCTCTAAGCGTAATTGTGTGCCAGCTGCAAGAAAACCTTGAAGCACAAGCATAGTGGCTGGATGCACCCCAACAGCAGCCAAACCAGTATTTCGCGCTCTTCCATACCTGAGGCGAAAGCCGCCACGGGTGGATGGAAATGAAAATATTGGACGCCCCGCGATCACTTCATCCATAAATCCAGCAGATTTTTTCTCAGACTTTTTCCGAAAATCCCTCAGCCAATCCCAGCCAGAAATGCCAAGCTTCTCAACAATAGCCAAAACTTTAGAAGACCGCCCCACAACGCCATCATTCACAACCCTAAGCGCCCCACCCCTCACACGGTTAGTTTCAATTCGAGGAAGATTGCGGAAAGAAGAAACCTCAACAGGGTCGGATTCTGTGCCAGTTACCTCTACTGGAAGCCAGTGAAGTGCCTTCCTAAGTTCATTGTCTGAAACGTGATATTGAAAGCGACTGACAGACCGTTCATAAAGTCTCATCTCCTCAATAAACCGTGAAATTTCATCTTCCGTAGGTTTGTAACGATTAAGTCCAAGCAAGCGACGCACAAAATCCGCCACAACCAATGTTAAGGCTTGATCTGTTCCGCCAGCTGAGCGTATTGGACCAGCAAAATAGACGGCAAGATAACGTGTCCTATCATAATTTGTTTTGATTTTCACCTTCGCTACGCCTTGTAAAGGCGCTGCTGTAAGCCCTTCTGTCAGAATTGCGAGGGCGGTGCGCACTGCTTGTTCAGCTGCTGCTTCTGCTTCCATATGCCCAAATTTGCCATAGACAATTTCTTCGGCGATTTTAAATGCTAATTCTTCCCTTGAAAGTTTTTTGCTTAATTCTCTGATGCTTTCAGCAACACCTTTCGGTCCCACGAGGCCCTCTACAAGGTCGGCTAAATCTTTGGCAATTTTGCATTCAGGTTTTAGCGCTGGGTCAAGTCCTTCTTCTCTTGCTTTTTGGCTTAAAGCGTATAATTGCGCAAGTTGGTTTTCTAAAACTTCCAAGTATTGCTTGTATGATTCGCTCATGGGACCGTTCATTCTACAACACGCACTCTCTTGTGTTATCAAAGTTTATTTTGGTTTTGTGACACGGAAAAATCAAAAATAAGCGCTGCCGAGGGGGTTTATTCCGTGTGAATTCTACACAAAAATATAGTAGCCCACTTTTCCTTAGAACGCCCAGTGGCTTTTTCATAAGCTTCTTTTGCAATTTTGCTTCGTTTTTCAACACATTCTTTACAGTTCATGTGGCGCAAATCAGATGGACCATCACAAACGCCACAATTCAGCAACAGAACTTCGCCTAAACCTCTCAGCGTGGCCCAGGCATATTCATGCTCATCATATTGAGGCTCAAAATTCGGCCAGATTTCATAAGCATTCTCATTTCCCAAAACTTTCTTTAAAGCGTTAAAGTAGTTTTCAAAGGACGTCAATGACGTTTACGACCTATGCCCTTTTATACCTTCAATAATTTCAGAAACCTTCTCTCTAACCTCAGTGTTCTCAACGATATTGCCAGTCACTATGATGCTTGCTCCCGCGGATGCCGCTGCCAACGCTTGCCCTCTGGTTTTTATGCCTCCTCCAACAACCAACGGAACATCAATGTAACTTTTAACAATCCTAATCATTTCTGGAGGAACAGGTTTTTTAGCGCCGGAACCAGCCTCTAAATATATGAACCGCATGCCCAAATATTGACCTGCTAGGGCATGTGCTGCAGCAACTTCAGGTTTGTTATATGGAACCGGAACAGCTTTTCCAACAATACTTGCAGTGCCGCCATCACCGACAATAATATATCCCATTGGAATCGGTTCTAAATGATATTTCTTAACGAGAGGCGCTCCTAAAATTTGAGCCCCCATTAGGAAGTAGGGGTCGACAGAGTTCAATAGTGACATGAACCATATGGCATCCGCGTGACGGCTTATGCCAGTAATGTTGTTTGGAAAGAGTATTACTGGAATTTTTACGGTACGCTTAACAGCCTTAACAACACTGTCCAAGTGTGTTGTGGAAACGAATGTGGAACCGCCAACCATAATAGCCGATGTCCCGCTTAAAGTTGCTTTAGTAACGATTCTAGCAGCTTGAGGGGGCGTAACCTTTTCAGGGTCTATAAGCGTTATGTGAATTGCGCCTTCAGCCTCTATTTTTTCAAGCAAATATTTCTCAACATGACCTACCATAAAAGCTCATCCCATTCTAAGCCCTTGAACTTGTGAGGCTATGCCTTTCTTGGCTCCTCCATAAAGTTTGTCAGTAAACAAACAGTAAACATCAATTTCACTTTGTGCTGGTTTAACATTAAATTCTTCCTTTAACCCACAACTTCCACAACCCACAATAGCACGCCCTTCTTCGCGAAGAATTTCAACTCTCACTGCTTCCTTTCCACACTTTGGGCATGAGAAGAATTTAGGTAATCGCTTCTTAGGAATCCGAACAACTTTCCTCCTTCTTCGCCCCATACTCTAATCCTTCTATACCGTAAAGCTTACATCACCCAGTATTTTATTTTTGTCCTTAAATACCGCTTATACCCACAAAAATAGTGAGGATGCGCCCATTTGAAATTGAAACCTTCAGTTTTAGATTTGGACTTTCAAGAAGTAGAGACAAAAATAAGACGTTTCATAAAAGATTATGTGGAAAAATCCAAAGCGAATGGCGTAGTTTTGGGGTTATCCGGAGGCATAGACAGCTCCACAGTGGCTGCCCTTTCTGCTCTAGCTATCGGCGGCGATAAAGTGTTAGGGCTCCTATTACCAGAAAAGGAAACATACAACAAAAAGGATGTTGGGCACGCAAAACTTGTGGCTAAAAAGTTTAGTTTTAAAACAAAAATAATAGATATCACTCCAACTTTACAAGCATTCTACAAGTCAATACCAAATTTTGACCTAAAAGATAATGTATGTAAAGGTAACATAAAGGCGAGAACCCGAATGATTTACATTTATTATTTTGCTAATAGGCATAACCTGCTTGTTTGTGGAAGTTCAGACAAATCAGAAACCATGATGGGCTACTTCACAAAATGGGGAGACGTAGCCGCAGATATATCACCAATAATGGACTTATACAAGACACAAGTTCGAAAACTTGCACAACACATAGGCATTCCAAAAGAAATATTAGCAAAACCACCATCCCCCGCCCTATGGCCTGGACAGTTGGCAGAAACTGAGCTTGGCATAAAATATGACGTTCTTGACCTTATCCTTTATGGGCTTGAACATTTTATGGAAACAAAAGACATAGCCCAACAATTGAATATAGAAAAGGAGCTTGTAGATAGAATAAAGGACAGGTGGCTTTCCATGGAACATAAAAGAAGAATGTTATTAACCACCAAACTTGAGTATCGCACAGTAGGAGCGGATTTCAGACTCCCCCGCAGTTACTATTAATGGAGAGTATTAAAATGGAAAATAAAATTAAACTGGCCTTAGCACAAATCAGCTGTAAACGCGGAGATAAAACAGCAAACCTAAAGAAAATGGAATCATTAGTAAATAAAGCAAAAAAGCAAGGCGCAAATCTTGTAGTTTTTCCAGAACTTTCGTTGACAGGCTATGTAGTTAGAGACCAAATATACGAGTTAGCAGAAGCAATACCGGGGCCCTCAGTAAAAGCAATGGAGAACATAGCCAAGAAAACAAAATTGTATATCATTTTTGGCATGCCAGAAGTAAGCGAAAAGACTAAAGCAACGCTTTATAATACGGCTGTTCTCATAGGCCCAGAAGGGTTTATAGGAAAATATCGAAAAATGTATCTTCCAACTCATAGCATTTTTGAAGAGAAAAGATATTTCCGTGCAGGATATCACGAAGCAGCTTTTGAAACAAAAAATGGAAAGATAGGATTAATCATATGTTATGACATATTTTTCCCAGAAGTAAGTCGCCTAACACGGCTAAAGGGCGCCCAATTAATAGTCTGCATTTCCGCCTCTCCAGCGGTCAGAAGAACATTTTTTGAAGTGTTAACCCTAGCAAGGGCCATAGAAAACACGGCTTTTCTGGCTTATGTTAATCTTGTAGGCATAGAAGATGGCTTACAGTTTTGGGGAGGAAGCAGACTTGTGGGACCTAACGGAAAAGTTTTAGCTCAAGCAAAATATGATGAGGAAGACCTTGTGATATGTGATGTGGACTATGCGGATATAAAGCCCGTGGAAACTTTTGTTCCCACATTAAGGGATTTACGTCCCGAACTTTTCGATGAACTGAAAAAGCATGCAGAAAGCCTATAAGAAGCTTACCTAATTTTTTTAACAGCCATCTCTATACGATTCAACGCCTCTTCTAATTTTTCATATGCAGCAGCATAAGAAATTCTTATGTAACCCTCACCGTGAACACCGAAAGCAGACCCTGGGACGGTTACAACATTCGCTTCTCTCACAAGAAACTCGGCAAACTCTTCCGAACTCATGCCAAAATCCTTGATGTTTGGAAAAACATAAAAAGCGCCTTTTGGAAGACTACAGTTAAAGCCTCCAATTTCCATAAGCCTTTTATGAACTAATTGTCTTCGCTTGTCAAATTGATGCACCATGTGCTTAACAAAATCTTGCGGTCCTTTTAATGCTGCTAAGGCTATGTGCTGCGCTAGAGTGTCAACACAAGCAACGGTATACTGATGAACAAGCCAAAGGAAAGAAATAAGTTCCTTAGGTCCATAAACGTATCCAACACGCAAACCCGTCATTGCATAGGTTTTAGAAAAAGAATTAACCACAAGGGTGCGCTCTCGCATGCCCGGAAAAGATGCAAAGCAACTATGCTTAGCGTCGTCATAAACTATTTTCTCGTAAACCTCATCTGAAATCACAATCATATCATGTTCAACAGCAATTTTTGCCAAAGAAGCCGCTTCTTCATGGGAAAGAACAGCGCCTGTAGGGTTGTTTGGGTAATTCAGTATCATCACACGTGACTTCTTCGTGATACGTGAAATCACATCATCACTTGATGGTTTAAAAGAATTTTCCTCCCTCAAAGGAACATGGACGGGAACGCCGCCAGCCAAAAGAACACTCGGCTCATAACAAACAAATCCAGGATTTGGAATCAGCACCTCATCGCCGGGATTTACCAATCCAGAAGCCGCTAAGAAAATAGCTTCAGTTCCACCTGCAGTAATTAGTATTTCAGTGTCTGGATCGTAATTAAGGCCATACTCATGGTACGCCTTCTGGGCTAAGGCCTCTCGAAGTTCACGAATCCCATTAGTAGACGTATAATGGGTCTCGCCTTTTTCCATGGCTTCCCAGCCTGCATCTAATGCGTGTTTTGGAGGCACAAAATCTGGTTCTCCCACGCTTAAATTGATAACGTTTGGATTTTTCTTGGCTATATCGAAAAAGCGGCGTATTCCAGAGTATTTTAGGTTTTTTAGGCGATTTGCGGGCTTAATGCCTGAAACCAAAGCACACCCTCATCTTAAACTGTTTCTCTCCGCATAAAATGTTTGTGTTGGCGGAACATTTTTTGAGCGTAGAATTCGATAATTTTAAAAGGAGACTGTATACAAAAGTGTATTCATCTGAAGAGTTTGTGGAGAGAAAAGTTTGAAACTTAAAGAAAGCATTCAAGTCTGGTTAACAAATGCATTAAATGACCCTATTGTGAAAATGCTCGCCAAAAATAGTCACTTAACAAAAATTCAGCTTGAAACATTACTTATTGACATATTAGGCGAAAATATTTCGGGTAAACAGTTAAAATACGATGAAAAAGCCAGATTAAGGCTATCAAAGGCAAAAATAAGCCGCGGAGCCTTTAACAGAACATTAAAACAAGCAAAAGAAAACGTCATAAAATCAATTTACACCATACTGCTTCTAGGATACCTAGGAGTGTTTGAAGACACAACACTTGACCCATATCTCGAAATAGCAAACAAACTACACGAGTTTATGGAAGCATACAAAGATATGCCAAACAAAAGCAGCGTACCTGATGAACATTTAAAACTCATCAAAATGGTTAGAGAAGAGCTTGAAAACAGCCTAAAAAAGCTTTCAAACCCCACCGAAGGCTTTACGTGACATCACAAGTCACGTGTAAGCGGCAAATACTCTTTTAATTGACTACTCTAATTGGAGCACAAATTAAGGCGATAAATTCAAGAAAGCCCAAAAACTGACTTTTAATGCATCACCGCAGTTGTAATTGTTGTCTTTCCATGATTGTGACGTGTGATGTCATCGAACCTTAATGGTCTTATTTTACCGTAATCTTTAAATCTTTTATATTAAAACTGTGATGTGTGATGTAACATGATTGAGTTTAGCATAATCACGTATAAATCACAGAGGGGCGGGTCTATTTGGATGAAAGCTTGATTATTGTTGGAGGTTTGCTTGCCATAACTGTTTGTGCTGCCGTAGAGTATTATAGGCAGCTTCAAAAGGTTCGGAAAGAATATGAAAAGGCGAGAGAAATAATTGGCGATATTGTTGTGAGTTTTAATAGAGACTTAAAGCAGGAGGCGGAAAGGACAGAGTTAGTGTCTTATAAAATTGAGGCACTTTCGGCAAAAAGCGAAAAAACTCTGAACATGGCGGAAGAAGCTCGCAAAAAGGTGCATTCCTTAGAAGAAAAGCTA
>JASEJA010000028.1:0-7275 GCA_030017755.1 Candidatus Bathyarchaeota archaeon | reverse complement strand
TAGCAGCAAAGCTTGGTGAAATAGAAGGAAAAGTGCACGCCCTTTCCACAGCTCATGAGGGACTAGTTTCAAAAATTTCAGAAGTAGAGGAACAAACTCGTCAGTTCTCTATGGTTCCGGAGGCAAAAATCGAAGCTGTAATACCAATTAAAAGAGAGAAAGCCTTGGCTCCGCTCACAGAAACAGAGTTATCTGTTCTGGAAATGTTGGCTTCGGAAGGACCTAAAACTGCGCCCGAAATAAAAGAGCGGATTAAGCTCAGTCGGGAACATACAGCTAGGTTGATGAAGAAGCTTTATGAAGGAGGTTACTTAGAGAGGGATACCAGCAAGATTCCATTTAAATACAATGTGAAGAAGGAAATGGAAAATATTCTGAAAAAGAAGGAAACTGAAGCCCAATAAAGCGTTATTATGGTGCCTGTTGTTTAGGCAATATTTGCGGATAATTTGGCATCAGCCTATATTTCAAGCGGTTAGAAGCCCCAACTTTAGCGAGTAACCCTTTGCATGCCATCCTGTAAAGGTATGTTGCCACGGTGCTGAGGCTAATTGGCTCCTTTAACTCTTGTTCATAAACCAATTGAACATCCCGAGAAGAGAACCAAACCAACGGAAAATGTTTCTGAATTATCATACGAACCTTACTATACTTATTTGGTTGATCAACCACAGCGGGAACGGCGTTCCCTGGATTTCCTTCACCAACAGATATCCCACCCAAAAGTTCCACCATATCTAATAAGCGAAGAGCCTTCTCTCTGGTTATCTGACCTTCAAAAGATACTGTATATTTATTGCCTTCACTATCGAAGAGCTCTACGCGCATTTTTTTAGCAGGCATTGAAGTTAACACCTTTGGTAGGTGTTTCACAATTTTACAGTTCACAAGTTATAGCTGTTATGGTAAAGGGAACAAAAAGAAAATGCGTAATAAATGGAGAAAAAAGAAAAAGAAGAAAATTTTTTAATGCTTTCAGTTTTACACGGTTCACAATTTCTCTAAATGAGAAAAAGAAATAGAAGCTTAGGATAATGCCCATTTCCAGTAGAAGCTGAGGGGTGTCTATTTTACAGAAAAGAAACAAAAAGAAGTCAATAATTAAGAAAATGAGGTTAGAAAAGATGCGCTATCAAGTCAATTTCACAAGGTATTTACAAAATGTGAACAAAAGTAAAAAGTAATTGTGAGAGAAAGAACATTTTAACCTTTAAAGACTTTAGAAAAGTAAGAAGGTAAATTGTGTAGAAAAAATTGTTCTTGTTGTATTGTCAACTTCTCCTTTAGTGGCACCCCTCCATTTCCTTTGGAAAAAGTTTACTTTTCTCATTTGGTTGTCTTTAACTATATTTTTAGTTAATTGTCAAAAATCTTTTACAATAAGTATTATAGTAGCTTTTCAAGGTTTAACCTTTCAGAGTATATTTTTATCATACTCAGAAGTCAAAAAGATATTTTATAAAACTTACAGAGTTCCAAAAGAAATTGTGGGGTGTCTTTCATTAACCGCAATGGTAAGTTAGGTAAAAGAGTTTTTGTTTTAGGATTTTTGTGTTGCACGTTTACTTTTCTGTATGGCAGAGCTTATTTTTCTACCAGAAAAAGGGGTGTTACCACTAAAATTTGCTGAGGACTCAATATGAGTAATATCCTTGACGGTATATTCAAAAAATGCATTAACAATAATAATATTTTCAAGAATAGAGAGGTCTTGCGGCATGATTATTTACCTGACAAGTTGCCTCACCGAGAAGAACAAATTACCCAGCTTGGAGAAACTGTAGCACCGGTTTTAAAGGGTTCTAGAAGCTCCAACGTCTTTATTTATGGAAAAACTGGAACAGGCAAGACAGCTGTTGCGAAATATGTTCTAAGTCATGTGGAGTTTAAAGCGAAGGAGTTTAATGCGCCTGTGAAGTTCTGTTATGTGAATTGTTGCATGGCGGGGTCCGAATATCGTGTTTTTTCTGGGCTGTGCCAGAGTATAGGCGTGTATGTTCCGTTTACTGGGCTGTCTGTTGGTGAAGTTTTTGATAGAGTCAGAGCTGGTTTGGATACTTTGAAAATTGTTTTTATTGTTGTTTTAGATGAAATTGATGCTTTAGTAAAGGTGCGTGGAGACAGTCTCCTTTACGAATTAACAAGAATAAATGAAACTTTATGCAATAGCAAAGTGTCTATTGTGGGTATATCTAATGACCTCCGCTTGAAGGAGTTTCTTGACCCAAGAGTTTTTAGCTCTTTAAGCGAGGAAGAGATTGTTTTTAGGCCTTACGACGCAAGTGAATTGGGTAACATTTTGTTAGAACGGGCGAAATTGGCGTTTCATGAGGGGGCTTTATCTGAAGCAGCTTTAAGTTTGTGTGCTGCTTTAGCGGCTGCAGAACATGGTGATGCAAGGCGGGCTTTGGATTTGTTACGTGTTGCTGGAGAAGTTGCTGAACGCAAGGGTTCAAGTGTTGTGACTGAAGAGCATGTTCGAGAGGCAGAAAAGCATATTGAACATAACCGTGTTGTTGAGGCTCTTAGAAACTTAACTTTGCATTCGAAACTTGTGCTTTTAAGCGTGTACCATCTGAACAGGGCAAACGTTCATAGTGCTATCACGGGCGAGATATATGATGTTTATGCTGAGCTTTGCGGAGAGTTAGGGGTTACTCCTTTAACACAAAGGCGATTAAGCACATTAGTGAACGAACTTGATTCTATGGGGCTGTTAAATGCAAAGATTATAAGCATGGGAAGGTATGGAAGAACGAAAAAAATTAGGCTAGAAACAGCTCGCACTCTTATTAGAGAGGTTTTCGCTAGTGACACTAGGCTTGGGCGTCTGGTGGAATATGAAGCGAAAAGCCTTTCAAAACCTGCTAATAGTAGGAGTTGAAGACGGAAGTTTCCAGAAAGGAGTAACCCGTGAAACCTTTCTTGCCATGGTTTTGCTCAAACAAGCCAGCATCGAAAACGTGAAGGTTACAAAAATAACTGTTGACGGATTAAATGCGACAAAAAAACTTGCAGACACCTTGAAAGAGTGGAAATTCGACGCAATTATGCTTGCTGGAGTATCCTTTGCAGGTTTTAATCTCATTGACCCAACGATAATTTATGAAAAGTTCAAAAAACCAGTAATCGTAATATCACGAACAAAACCTAATAATAGGGCGGTGAAGCGAGCCCTCAAAAGGCATTTTGAAGATTGGGAGACACGCTGGAAGGTGTTCAAAAAGTTAGGTCCAATTTATAAAATTGTAACTCGCAATAGTGCAGCCCCATTATATATCGAAACCGTTGGTGCAAATGTTAAGTGGGCTTCCAACATTATTCGGTCCTTATGTTTTTGTGGCAGAGTTCCAGAACCCCTTCGGACTGCACGATTGATTGCGCGTGGTTTGTCTTAACAGAAAGAGAGAATGCTAACTTCTAATGTTTGAAGGTTTACAACAGGAACTTTTCCAGGTGTTGGAACAAACCCCAGTCTTCTCATATACTCTGTTTGTTCTTGCCATCCACCCGAGTTTACAATTAAAACTCCGCGATAAGTTGTGTAGCCTAAGGCGTGTATGTGACCAGCATGGAAAATGTCGGGAACCCTTTCTATAACTAGGCAGTCTCTGTTTTCGGGGGATAGTGGTGTTTTTTCGCCATATATTGGTGCTAAGTGGCGACTTTGCAGCATTAGCTTCATTGCTTTTTCTGGGTGATTAGAATCCATTTCAGGAACAGTGGGAATGATATCATCTAGGCTACGACCGTGATATAACAATATTTCCACATCGTGGAGGCTGAGAGTGCAAGGGTTTCCAAGGGAATAGACGCTTCGGTTTTCTTGCAGTGCTTCCAAAAAGGCGTTTGATATTGGCGGTTGGGGCAGCGCTTTTCTGGGGGCATCATGGTTTCCTGGAATGATTGCAACTTCTATATAGTCTGGTATTTGCTCAAAATATTTTCCAGCAAGCCTATACTGTTCATTAATATCCTTTGTTTCTAGTTCTTTCACTTGGTTTGGATAAACTCCTATACCGTCTACAATGTCGCCCGCCACTAAGACATATTTGACATGGCTTGCTATATCAATCATTTCCTCAGTTCCATATTTGCCATTAAGCCATAATAAGAATCGGTTAAAGGCATCTCTTTGAAATTTTGTGCTGCCCACATGCATATCTGATGTGAGCACGGCGTAAACTGGAACGGATGCTTTATGAGGAGATTTTTGCGCTATGTCCGGTAAAATTATATCTTCAACGACTAGTAGGTTGCTCCTTGTTTTTACAACACTAAAACAAACAACTTGGTCAAGAAGGAGGAATCGTGCTTTTTTTAGAACTTCGTCTGGTGCGTTTTGAGGCACCAACATTGTAGCACTTGCGCTTAAATCTTCTACGGTTAGTAAGATTTTTTGTTTTGCTTCCCTCTTTTCCATTATCATGCCAATTACTTTCAATCGTGTATTAGCAGGAGATTTCAATGCATCTATGATTGAGGCGGCGCTTTTAACATCCATCCGTTGCCTTAACAATTTTTCTATACGCTTAAACCTGTCTTGGAAATATTCCAAGTAATCCTCAATTGTTCCGCTTGAGCTTAGTTTTTCCGCCGGATTGTCAATGATTTTAATACGTGCATCAACCTCTTTTGCAAATGGACGGAATGTTCCCTTTCCAGTTATTGGTGGAGTTTCTGGTAGCGTTTGCAGTGGTTTTAATTGCTGTGGAAAAGATTCCCCTGCTTGTTCCTGTTCCTTTACTAGTTGTTCCAGAAAAGTCTTATCAATAAATAGTGGCTTTTCTTTTAGGCTTTCAATTTTTTGTATAGCCCTGTTTATGATTTCTGTGGGGTCTTCTGTTGTTGCCATATTGCTTAGAAATTCGAAGGCTTCTTTGTCTAGTTGATATCCTGCCCCAATCGTTAGTTCCACAGCTTTATGCAACTTTTCATTTTGGCTCATATTTTGAGGTTTCTCCAATCCATTTTTTTAGGAATTATTATGTAGCCTTCTTTCTCATCCCCTAATGTTTCTGTCTGGTTATTCACGTGAAGGTAAGCTGTTAAGGCTGCTGTTATAGCATCGATTTCGTGAGATGTTAATGCGCGAGTTTGCACATCTCCTTTTAATCCTATACTTTTTAGTATCGCTTGAATTTTTCCCCAGTCCTTCGGTGGCATGTTTAAGGCTTTTCGTGTTGACGTAGGATGTACTTCTACTGTCTTGTATCCCTTCTCCACTATTAACTTGTTTATTTTTATAGCGCGTAAAGTCAGTTTTTTCATGGCGGGAAGAACCGGCGGAAAGACTCTGTACCCAATCTCTATCATTTTTCTGTCAGCTTTTCTTAAAATTCCCTTTTTTGGGAGGTTTAAGGGGGCATCTATTGCAATTATTGATGGTTTATTAATGAGTGTTTCTTTCAAAATTTCCTTGTTTGTGTAAACTAATTTTGTTTTTACACCGCCATTCTTCCATAAAGCCCATCCGGTGGGATTTTTTGAACTTCCAGCTAAATCTATACCTATTATAATTAGTGGTTTCAATTCTAACACTCCCATTTACATTTGTACTTTAGATTTTTATTTAGATGCGTTTATATTATAGCGTACGAAGCAACTTTACAGTTGGTGGTTAGATGAGTGAGTTACGCAAGGTTCAACGTACACCCAGCGGCACATTTTTCGTCTGCTTACCTAAACGTTGGGCTGAACGTCACGGCTTTAAACCTGGCTCCGTAGTTGCTCTCAGTGAAACTAGCGAGGGCAAGCTTCTGATAGATCCCGAATATGGGGCTGAGCTTTCTCCACGCACTGTTACTTTGGCGCCTACTCCTTATTTGAGTCGCGAGATTATAGCGAAGTATCTGTTGGGATTCGACATTATCACCATTGAGGCGAAAGAGCGTATTAGCTTTGAGGTTCGCGACATAGTTAAAAATGCCGTCAGTCGACTTATTGGCTTAGAAATTGTTGAGGAAGATTATTCCCGCATAGTTTTGCAATGTTTGCTGGAGCCTTCTGGTTTTCCGCCCGAAAAGATTCTGCGGAGAGGGTATGCTATTGCTGCTGGCATGCATCGTGATGTTGTTAACGCTTTGGTTGATGGAGACTTGCATTTGGCAAAGGGCGTTATAGCCCGAGATGACGAGGTTAACAGGCTATATTTCCTTCTGGTTCGCATTCTCCGAACTATAATTCAAAACCCAAGCCTGAGCGAAAAACTTGGTGTGCGCCCAATAGACTGTTTGGATTATCGTCTCGTAGCAAGTTTGGTGGAAGCCATCGGTGATGAATGCGTTAGAGTAGCATTAAAAATAGTCGATTTGAAGGGTAAAACAGTGGCTGAAAACTTCAAGAAAACTTTCGTGGATCTTCACCTTGTATGCTTTCAAGCACATGAGGACGCTCTGAAGGCTTTCCTAACAGGCGATGTAGGTTTAGCTGAAAATGTGCGTGGTGTGAGAGAGAAAGTCGAAAAAATTTTCGCTGGCATAGAAAAGGTTGCAAAAGAACAGCCTTTGGATATTATGCCTAATATTCTGGCCGCAGCTTCAATGTTAAGGCAGATTTATGAACACAGCGTAGACATAGCGGATTTGGCAATGCCAAGAAAGGATTAACTCCTATCATTGGTGAATGGTATGCATACGCTGTCTTCTAACAAACAATACCATATTGCATGTAAGAAAGGCGATTTAGCCGAGTATTTGCTTGTGCCCGGAGACCCAGAACGGGTTCCAAAAATTGCCTCTTACTGGGATTCTGCCAAAGAAGTTTCATGCCACCGCGAGTTTCGAAGTTTCACAGGAAAATACAAAGGGGTTCCAATTTCCGCTCTTTCAAGCGGCATTGGTCCCGCTTGTATGGCTATTGTTGTTAATGAGGCTTCCCGTGTCGGTGTGCATACTTTTATTCGTGTGGGCAGCACTGGCGCTATACAAGGAAACATTAACTGCGGTGATGTGGTTATTTCTTCTGCTGCTGTGCGCTTGGATTATACAAGTAACTGTTATGTTATGCCTGAATATCCCGCTGTGGCTAGCTATGAAGTTTTGTTGGCTTTAATTGAGGCTGCTGAAAACCTTAACATAAGTAATTACCATGTGGGCATAACTGCGACAACAGCAGACTTTTACGCTGGACAAAACCGCCCAGTTAAGGAACACCCGCCACGCATGGAAAACTTGCTTCCAACATTGCAAAAGGCTAAAGTGTTAAACTTCGAAATGGAAACAGCCACACTATACACTTTAGCAAACTTATATGGGTTAAGAG
This sequence comes from Candidatus Bathyarchaeota archaeon, assembly GCA_030017755.1. GTDB lineage: Archaea > Thermoproteota > Bathyarchaeia > Bathyarchaeales > Bathycorpusculaceae > JASEJA01. The sequence continues at coordinate 12 of JASEJA010000028.1, read as the reverse complement.
CAGGCGCCATCT
>JASEJA010000027.1:5533-14256 GCA_030017755.1 Candidatus Bathyarchaeota archaeon | reverse complement strand
GCTTAAAAGTCTTTCTATAAACATTTTCTTCGCAGTCATACATCCCATCTCATTTAAATTTCATGTAAACCCATAATAAGAAACTTCCGCAAAACTAAAACATACGGTAAGACTCAAATGAAATATTGTCTTCGTAAAATTTGAAGGGAGTAAATTTGAAAGAAAAGGTTATTGGAATATTGGGTGGGATGGGTCCGGAAGTCACCGCTGACTTATTCATTAGGATAATTAGGGAAACCCCAGCCAAAAAAGACCAAGAGCACCTTAGAGTAATTGTGGATAATAATCCAAAGATACCAGATAGAACCGCAGCAATATTAGGCGAAGGACCAAGCCCGCTGCCAGAGATGATTAAGACGACTAAAAATTTGGAGAAGGCCGGGGCGGATTTTATAATAATGCCATGCATAACCGCCCATCACTATTATGAAGAGCTAAAAAGGAGCGTAAAAATTCCCATGTTAAATATGGTTGAACTAACAGCGCAATATATAAGCAAAAATTTTCCTAAAGCGAAAAAGGCTGGTCTTTTGGGCACAACAGGAACCGTTAAAAGCAAACTGTTTGACAAATCCCTGAACAAATTCGGCGTTGAGATGGTTTATCCATCTAAAGCCTTTCAAAAAATGATTATGGAAGCCCTATACGATTACATAAAAGCCGGAAAAATTGTGGAAGGTAAGAAATTTGTAGTTGATGCGGCTAACCATTTAATTGGATTAGATGCTGACGTAATAATTTGTGGATGCACAGAAACATCGCTTGTGCTAAAAAATGGAGATGTAACCAAACCAGTGGTTGACCCAATGCAAATATTAGCTCAAACCGCCGTAAAGGTTGCTTTAGGAAAAATGCCAATCCCAAAAGATTAAAGTAGAATTCAATTTGTGTGGTGTGAACTGTTTAAATAAGACTTATTGAAACCTAAATAACGCAACTTCATCAATGCTTGAAAATGGAAGGAAACCCTAATGTTTGAAGATTACATTTCAAAAACTCAAAAATCAAAAGCCCTCTACGAACGGGCTAAAAGGGTTCTTCCAGCAGGCGTTTCATACGCCATAAGATATTTTGAACCATACCCATTTTATGTTGCCAAAGCAAAAGGAAGCAAACTTTACGATGTTGATGGCAACAGTTACATAGACTTTTGGCTTGGACACACAGCGCTTATCCTTGGTCACAGTCCACCAGCCGTGATGAAGGCAGTTAAAAGACAAATTGAAAACGGTACACATTACGGAGTTGCTCATGAACTTGAAATTGCCTTAGCAGAACAAGTTACGAAAATGATTTCAAACGCCAAAATGGTTCGTTTCACCAATTCTGGAACAGAAGCAAACATGTACGCCATACGTCTAGCAAGGGCGTATACTGGCAAAAACAAAATCGCAAAGTTTGAAGGAGGATGGCATGGAGGCTACGATGCGCTTCATGTGGCTGTTAAACCGCCATTTGATGTTCCAGAATCTGCAGGTTTAACATCAGGAGCGCTTCAGGACACCATTGTTTTGCCCTATAATAACATTGAAGGAGTTAAAATGAAACTTAAAAATGAAGAAGTTGCCGCCATCTTGATTGAACCAGTCCTTGGGGTTGGCGGAGGCGTATTCGCAGAAAAAGAATTTCTTAAAGGGCTTAGGGAATTATGCGACGAAAAAGGAACACTACTCATTGTGGATGAAGTAATTACAGGGTTCCGTTTGGCTCCCGGCGGAGTTGAACAATATTTTGGCGTGAGACCAGATATAACCGTTCTTGGAAAAATTTTGGGCGGAGGCTTCCCAATAGGAGCCTTCTGCGGACCAACAGAAATAATGGAGAAAGTAGACACTCTTCGTTACCAGAGACCTCAATATTCATTTCACGGCGGAACATTCGCTGCAAACCCAATAACTATGACGGCGGGTTTGGCAACGCTTAAACTTTTAGAAGATGGCAAGTTAATAAATAAGTTGAACAGACTTGGAGACAAAATAAGAGAACAGTTAAGAAAAATTTTCGAAGCAAATGGTATAAATGTACAAGTTACAGGGACAGGATCAATTTTTAACGTTCACTTTACAAAGGAAGAGTTAAAAGACGCTAATGCCGTCTTCAGGGCTGACAGAAAGAAGCTTGCGGAGTATCACTCAAAATTAATTACTAATGGCGTATTCTTTCTCCCCACCCATAATGGCACATTAAGCACAGCCCACATCAAAGCTGACATAGAAAAACTGTTTTCTGAAACAGAAAAATACGCTAAAAGCCTAGCATAAAATAAAATTACCCCTTTTCCTTAAGCAGCGCTTCAGCCCTTCTTAGATCCACAAGTGTATTCACATTGAAAAAACTCTCAAGCTTCGGATCTAACTGCCTCAAAACAAGAGTAGAAACATAGCGGACGCCACGAAGCTTATCCACCATTGCTTGCATATTCAAACTTCCCTCGTTCAAAGCCTTTTCAGCAGCTTCCAAAGCTGGTTTTGTGCGATAAACTGCTTGTAAAGGCTCTATGTAGCCGTTTGGCCATCTTGGGATAACCGCATTCCTATACGGACACAATTCTAACAAAAGCAAAAGAATATCCTTAGAAATTAATGGTGTGTCGCATGGAAGCAAAAGCGCATATTCATTCCGCACTTCTTTGAAACCTTTTAAGGCGCCAACCAATGGACTTTGCACATTACTTTCATCAACAAAAACCTTGACTTTCGAGTCCAACACTTTCGTGTAACTTTCGGCTTGAGTTTTGGAACTGACAATTAAAATTTTTTCATCCACAACCTCACTGATCGCACCTAAAACATATTCTATGAGAGGCTTATTTGCCAAACGCACTAATCCCTTATCTTGTCCAAACCTTCTGGAGAATCCGCCAGCAAGAATTATGGCTGATTTTTCCAATAATAATGCGTCTCCAGTTTTTATTCCTATTGGAATTTTCTGTTCTATAAGTCTTGTGTGAAATATTACGAAAATGAAATACAACATATTACTTCTTCTACCCTAATCTTTTACAGAAGGTTGATTATAGCCATGAATTCAGAGATTAAGGAATTGAACCGTATAATATGCGAACAATGCGATGAGAAAGACTACGAAAAATGCAGAAACTGCAAAGTCTATCAGTTGATAAACAAAATAGCAACGCAGTAAAGTTATGGCATGCTTTCTATTTTATTCGCTATTTCATCCAAAATCTTTGTAAGGGGATGCTCAGGTTTTTCATGAACAAAAACAATGTTTCCCTCAGCCCTCAAAACATCACAGAAACAAGGTATAACGCCTAACAATGGAGCGTTATGTATTTCCTGAATTTTGGTTTGCACTTCCTCTCTTTTCGCTTTTGAAGAAACATCCAAGAAAGTCTTGTTAAGCACTATTTCAGTTTTCTTCTCAAACAAGTCGTAAAGTTCGCCAAGCATACGCCTTGTTCCATCAACATCTGACCTATCCAAAGTTGTTGCCACAATAACCAAATCAGCACCCACAATGGCGTTTATGGATGAGTATTGCAGTCCAGGACTTGTGTCAAAGATTAGGTAGTCAAAGCCCCTATCGCCTAAAAGAGAATTTCTAAGAGCCAAAAGCCTTCCCAAGGCACGCATTTCCCATTTCCTATCTTTAGCAGAAATATCCCTTATGGCTTCGGTTGCTGGATTGGCTAAACCCACAAAAAATTCGCCTTTATTTTGAAATCTTTCGCTTAAATTTATCAAAACCTTCTCTATTCCGCATGTACCGTTCAAATACTCGTTAAGCCACCACTCTGTCTTCTCAATTTTGAGGATTGTAGAAATGCTCGGGGCTCTAAAGTCAAGATCTAACAAACACACTTTTTTGCCACGCTTTATAAAAGTTGCAGCCAAATTCAAGGAGAGGAGGGTTTTTCCTGTTCCACCCTTGTAGGAATGAACAGCTATTATCTTACCCAAGGTTATCACCCTTGACTTTCCCTATCTACAAAGAAATAGGCTTTTCTCCCCTTCCTTTCCTTCTTTAAATATCCCATAATAACAAGCTGGTTTAGGTAGGCGCTCTCCACAGCCCTAGCCCTATGCGTTTGCTGGGCAATCTCATCAGCCGTAGCTCTGCCAAGTCTACAAACAGTCATGGCAGTTTTTCTGAGATGATCAGGCATGGAAAGTAACGTCATAACGTCCAGCGGAGCTTCTGGAATTATTTGAGCATCTTTTCTGCTGTGCTTCTGAAGTTCAATCATAACCTCCATTTTCTCGTTTAGCCTCTCAAGATTTTCTTTAATTTTCTCTAATATTTGAAGGGGCTTTTTCCCAAAAACTTCCTGTTTAGCCAACAATGCTCCCTTTTAGTGTTTTACTTGTGTACAATAGTTTTAAGAAAAAGGCATTTATTAAGTCTTACGAAACACTTATAATGATTTACAAAACAAACGCAGACTACTTACGATAAACACCATTCTTAACCCAAAAAACACCAGAAAGCACAATAAACAATAACATAAAGACAAATAATAACGCCGCATATCCAGTAGCAAATACTGCCATTTGCTCAAACATTTCTAATCATAGAATTTAAGACAATTTATAAAATAAAAAGTGTGTTTCGTTTCGAAAAATATTACAGAGTAAGAAAGCTTATTTTCTAAAAAGTTTAAGAGGATTTTAGTATGGTACTGGCATCCTGTTTCTGGCTTCTTCCACAATTGGCAGAACTTGTTTGAGTTCTCTGAAATATTTGAGTACTGTTATGCCCCTCTGGGTTATGGCGTAAACAACTCTCCGTTTTCCAATAGTTCTTTCCTCAACCAAATTCTGCTTTATTAGAAATTCTAAATATTCCTTTAAAACGCTGCAGTTAACATTAGCCTTATACATTATATGCGTAAGCTTCAATGGACCACGGTGAGCTAACACTTTAAGAATATCTATATACATCTCAAGTTTAGAACGTCTCATCATCCAAACCTCTTGGCGATATTTTCACCCTCTTTATATAAAGCTTTTATGGATTCAAACTATGTCTTTTTCCTATTTACTCTGCGTTAGTAGCTCCTTTTCGCTTGTGCTCTTTTTAACACGTTTATTCTATTTTGGAAAGCTGTAACTATATCATCTAACAATATTTTTTGCAATTCTGCTGAAAGCCCCTTAATGTTTTCTTTGAGAACCTTAGCCATTTTGGCTTCCAAATCCTTCCTCTGCTTTAATGTTAAATTTTGTTTCAAGGATTTTCCTCCACATTAATGCAAGAGGAATAGTCTTTGGGTATTTAACTAGCTTATGAATAGAAAATATAGATTCAAAATCCACATTTTGAAGAACGTTTTTATTTTTGGTTTTTCCATTATTTTTTGCCGGATGATGAGAAGGCATTAGCTTGACGTAAAAGGATGAAATCTCAGAGTTACTCGGACGGCAATTTGTGATTAGGCTTTTAAACGCTCACTTTATAAACATACTTGGCGATACTTCGTGTCGAAAGCTCCACATGAAATTGATTCGGCTGTTTTGGAATCTGCGTTAAAAGGGAAAACTCTCCTAGTCTATTGGTACTTGCTACAGCAGCCCACACATACCGTAGGCATCCGTCAAGTTCAGCGTGCTCTAGGCTTTTCCAGTCCAAGCATTGCAGTGCACCATCTCGGAAAATTAGAGGATTTAAGGCTTGTTCGGAAAAAAACGACAGGAGAATACGTGCTTGAAGAAGAAGTAAAAGTTGGAATTCTACGGTTCTTCACACGCATGGGCCGTTTTCTCGTACCCCGATACCTATTCTACTCAGTTTTGTTCTCCACGATGCTAACAACCTATTTGACCCTATGCACCTTACGCCAAATAGCCCCCAACTTTTATGCTGTAATGTTTGGGTTAATTGCATCGCTCACTTTTTGGATTGAAACCATTAGGTTATGGAGGGCGAAGCCATTTTGAAACTTCAACATTCTGTTCTAAAATGTAGAATTAAAAGACACCACTTCCCTTACTTTCTATGGAGGCGTACACACTGAAGAAAATTATGCTTTACTCCATAGTCGCCGTGGTTCTAGGACTAATATTAATGCTGACTCCGTTGATTATACTTAAAGAAATTAAAACTGAGAATTGCTATAGAATGCTTCCTGAAGCAGTCGATCCGGAACAACTGGGAAAACTTAAAGAGGTCTATGGTTTGGACGCACCAAAATATTCAATTTCTGATTTCGAGTTTTTGCTCATCAGTTTTGCAGTTGCATCAGTTGTGTACGTGTTTTTCAAGTATAGAATGTCTAGTTTATGATTACGAACGTGTAGCCCCCGCGTACTAATTTTAGTACAGTAGTGTTCTAAAACATAGCATTAAGACTTGCATTTTTCATTTTAAGTATGTCAAATCTAAAAGAGGAGTTAGTATGAAAAGTGGAAAAGTTGTTGCTTTAACGTTGCTTATCGTGGTTAGTGCAATTGCAATGTTATGCGTGGATGTTGAATATTGTACAGCTACCCTGAATAGGTTCACGTCATACGAGGAGCTTAAAGAATTCCTACAACATAGAAAATATAGCTTTGAACCATATGGATATTTGCCAAGTATCGAATCTCAATGGGGTTTAGCCGAGCTTAAAACGATGGGTGCTAATGACTATTCTAAAACCAACATACAAGTGGAAGGCGTAGATGAAGCAGACATCGTCAAAACCGATGGAGAATACATCTACGTAATCTCTGGTCAAAAAGTGGTTATTGTGAAGGCTTACCCTGCAGAAGAAGCGGCTGTCCTATCAAAAATAACAGTTAATGGAACATTGAAACAGATATTCATAAACGAAGAAAGACTCGTCGTGTTCTATGAAGCTGGTTCATGGAGCGAAACCGAGACTTTCATTAACATCTATGACGTATTAGACAGAGAAAACCCAATCTCTAAAGGAGAAATCACTGTTGACGGTTGCTATTTTACCTCTAGAATGATAGGTGACTACGTGTATGTTGTCGTTAGGAAGGCAGCTTCGCTTGTTGAAGGCGAAGTAGCTCTTCCAGAAATCTATTCCGAAGGCGAATGCAAAGTTATACCCGCAACTGAAATCTACTACTCTGACATAGCTGACTACGGATACATATTCACAACGATAGTGGCTGTGAACGTGCAGGAAGACGGGCAAGAACCAACTGATGAAACAGTATTGTCAGGATGGACAACAAATATGTATGTCTCACAAGAAAACATTTACTTGGCTATAGGTTACAGAGACAAAACTATTCTACATAGAATTCACATTGAAAATGGCGAAATCTCCTATAGTGCTGACGGCGAAGTTCCTGGAACAGTCTTAAACCAGTTTTCCATGGATGAGCATGAAGGCTACTTCAGAATAGCAACTACACTCCACCGGAAGAATAATGTATACATTCTAAATATGGACTTAGAAATAGTTGGCATGCTGGAAAACATTGCCCCTAGAGAAACTATTCATTCAGCGCGCTTCATGGGAAACACATGCTACCTTGTGACCTTTGAAAAGATTGATCCATTCTTCGTGATTGACCTCTCAGATCCCTACAGTCCGGAGGTACTTGGTGAACTGAAGATAACGGGTTATTCTGACTATTTGCATCTCTATGACGAAAATCACGTGATAGGCGTAGGCAAAGAAACAATTCCAGCAGGGACGGGAGACTTCTCTTGGTATCAGGGAGTGAAAATATCGCTTTTTGATGTTACAGACATGTCTGAACCGAAGGAACTAGCAAAATACGAAATAGGCAACAGAGGAACGGATTCACCAGTTTTAAGGGACCATAAAGCGTTCCTATTTGACAAGGAGAAGAACCTTCTGGTTATACCAGTTTCAGTTGCAGAAATAGATGAAAGCAAATATCCAAATGGGGTTCCTCCGTACATTAGTGGAGAAATTGTATGGCAAGGTGCATATGTTTTCACCATATCGTTGACGCTTGAAGAGAAAATTATGCTAAGGGGAACTATAACTCATGTTGAAAACGGCGACGTGCACAACACTGCATATCAAACTAAACGCACGCTTTACATAGGCGAAGTTCTCTACACAATTTCCAACAATAAAATAAAAATGAATTCTCTGCCGGACTTGAGCGAAATCAACGAGTTAACCCTTAACGAATAGGGGAGGCTACATAGTTGACTCTGAGAGATCTTGTTAGCATGTTTGGAGACTTTGCCGAAATCGCGGTAACAATTCTGCTGGCTTACGTAGTGTACAAAATAGCGATACTTATAGACACGCTTAACAGCAAAATTAAGGGAGAGAAAAGTCCATAAACAAAGGTTGGAAACAATATGTCGTCAAGACATTTACAATACTATGTTGAAGAAAGAAAAACAAGAAGAGAAAGTCAAGAATTTCTAGAAGCTCATCATAGGATGCCTGACGGAAAACTGATTGAAACAGTGCAGATATGTCTCCGTTGCAGAAGAAAGTTTCCATTCAAGCGAAGCCGTAAACACTGTCCACGCTGCCAAGGTCTTCTTAGAACAAAGGCTATGGTTCTCAAAGTTCCCTAATTTTTTATCGCTTTTCATGTTAAGATTTCTGGTTTGAACTTATAGTTAAAGCGTCTAGATTTCTTGGGTAATACGTGATTATCTCTGCACTATCTTCGGTTGTCAAAAATGTGTCAGAGTGACGAAACCCTGCAAATCCGGTTTCGTAAATGCCTGGTTCGCAGCTTACAACCATTCCAGCACGTAAAGGCTCTTCATTACCCACATCTAACCATGGAGGTTCATGCCCTTCTAACCCT
>JASEJA010000027.1:0-5433 GCA_030017755.1 Candidatus Bathyarchaeota archaeon | reverse complement strand
CCTGCCTTTGACGCGGCTTCTTCAGGGCTTTCATGGGATAAACACAAAGCTGGATTATGTCGTGTAGGGGTGAGTTGTTTTGAGCTATAGAATTAGAAGGCTCACGGTGAGAATGGAAGAAACCGCCAGTATCTGTACTTAATTAGGTGCGAGTCCTCTTTCTCCACAAGTAGACGTGTACATGAATGTTTGCAAAAAGTATATACCATTCCTAAAACTCAATAGAGCCTTTGATAAGGGTTCAGGAAGCGAAATTTATGCCCTGTAGAAAGAAGAAAGAAAAGTCTAAACCCAAGGAAGAGAAACCTGAGGAGAAAAAGAAGTAGGGCTATTGCATTCACCTAAAAGCACGTTCGTTGACTTTCCTTGGGTTTAGCCTAACAGTTATTCCTGTTTTTTCTCAGCTCTTTAACGATTGTTAGGCTTTGGTGCCGTTTAATGCTTCTTTGCATTTTGAAGCTCTATTCTCTTCTTTTGGGTGCTTGAGGTTTTGTGTAGGTCTATGGTTATGGATGCTATGAAAATGGCCATGTAAACTAGATGTGGGGGTATTAGCGATGCTGGCACGTCTAGTGGGAAGCTTAGGAATGTTGGTAGTAATACCGTGAATGTTGGTATGAATAGGATTAGGTTTGAGTTGTGTGGTTTCAAGAGTTTGGCTGTGTCGTTTGTTTTTAGCATGATGATTATTGATGTGAGGAATATTATCCATTCCATGGTTATGTTTGTTTGGCTTTTTATGCTTAAGCCTGTTCCGAAGTATTGACTTGTTATGGGCCATAGCAGTTGGATTCCGCCTCCAGCTACGTAGTCGCCTATTAGGGAGTGTTGGATTAGGGCTATGAGATACGGCGTTGCTTTTTTGTGGTAAATGGCGAAGATTGGAACGAAAATTATGAGTGACATTATGATTGAGTGGGTTGGTCCTCTATGTTGGATGAATGGAATTAGGAGGTCGATGTCTGGAATGACGGCTAGTGTAAGAGCCAGTGGAATGTTAAGTTTTGTTTTAAGCAGTTTCGCCGAGGTTTTGCTTGATATGTATCCGAATGCGAGGTGGCCAACTGCGAACGATTTGTTTTCCTCCCTTTTCTGCTAAAGCTTCAAGCATGAGTAATAAGTTTATGCTCTTCTTTAGGGTGTTGAGCGACCGCCAGACTTTTGCTGGCAGAATAGCCGCCAACACAAAAATTATTTTACTCTTCTGTTTTGTTTTCTTCTTCTTTTTGTTCAGCTGATTGTTTCTCTCCTGTTTCGCCCGTAAGCTCTTCTATTGGTTCTGGCGGTGGTGTTGTAGCCATAGTCCAGCCTATCCATGCGCCTATGGCGAGGATTACAACGAAGCCTACGAATACTGGTATGGCGACTATCCAGAAGCGTAAGCCTTCGAAGGTGGGTAGGAAAAGTCCAGCAGTGTATGCAATGGCTATTATTACGCAGGCTATGAAGATTAGCAGGCCTAAGGCTTGATCTTTGCTCACGTGTGTTTTCACCTCCAGCCGTTATGTCTATCTTAAAGGGGTTATTCTTCTATTTTATGGAGTTTAAAATATTCTCTCACTTTTAAGAGGTCTTTCATCGTGTTTATTGTCAGCCATGTACTGTTATATGGATACGCTCTAAGCATTCTCTTATCTGCGAGGGTTTGAAGGGTTTGAAGTTCCATATCTCCCTCGTCTGGAAAGAACTGCCTTATCACAGATGTTTTGAAGACGTAATGTCCCGTGGAAACGTAAAAATCGAGTTGCGGTTTTTGTTCAAATCGTATGACATAGGTGTTTTCCGTTCGGATCCTTCCGAAGGGTAATGTGGGCTTCGCCATGAGTATGGCCGCGCCCTTATCCGCGTACTCATAAAGCTTTTTCGGGTCATAGAAGACTATGTCGTCAACGTTCATCACATATACTTTGTTGCCTTTGATGTGCCCCGCGGCCTTTTTAACTGCTCCTCCTGTTCCGAGCTTCTTTTTCTCCACTGAATGGATTACGTCATGGTCTTCTGTTAGATTCGGAGTGTCCGCGGCTAGAATTATCTTGTCTATTCCATGTTTTCTAAGCCAGTTTATTTGATGAGATATTAGGGTTTCATTGTTTATTTTGAGTTTTGGTTTTGGAATCCATATGTCTGGTTTAAGTCCCCATCCGCTTCCGCCACATAAAATAATGGCTTCCAATTTTATCTTCTCCTATTTTGAGATGTTATGATTAGGTTGAGAAAGAAATTTATGCTTAGTCTTTTAAAATTTGATGGGTTGTTTGGCTTCGTTCTTTTTTGTTTGGTGTTCGCGTAGTATGGCGGCTGTTGCGAAGGTTATTGTTAATGCGAGGAGGCTTAGGGTTACTGGTGTGAGCCTTATTCCCCATGGTGTGTAGTTGAGGAGTAAGCCTACTATTGGGACTATTGCTAGGCTTAGGCCTATGCTTAGGGCTATGCGTTCGATTGTATCTAGTTCCTTTTTTGTGGGGAAAAGGGCTTTTATGAGCGTGAATCCTGGAAGTCCCAGGACGAATATGGAGCCTAAAACGTAGCGTATATAGACTACTGGATAAGCATCTTCTGGAACTGTGAACACTGTTATTGCTGTTGCTATGGCTAGTGAGGTTGTTGTCCAGAACCAGTATGCTTCGCTGGAGCGTATGTAGGTTTTTAGGGATTGCGGGGTCTGCTGGGAGTGTTCTTTCAGCTTGATTTTTTCGTGATTTATCAATTGCATTATGTGTTTTAGGGCTTCTTCGTCTGTGAGTGATAGTTTTTCTTTTGCCAGTTTCTGGAGTTGCTCAACGTTTTCAGGATTTTCTTTTTTAACAAGCTGTATTATTTGCTCTTCAGTTATTGAGTCTTTAGATGGTTTCTTCGCCAATGTTTAGCCCTCAAAATGGATAATTTAGTCAAATATAAATTCTGTTTGAAGAATTTCTCGCCTGCGTGTGTAAAGTTAGTTTAAGTTTCAAAACTGATGAGTTGTTATCGCTTCTTGCATGGGCTTTGTTCTATTGTCTCTAAATTTGAAGAAAGATGTTAGAAAGAATGTAATCTGGCTCAGCGGGTGCGGGCGTGTTTTGAAAACACAGCCATTGCCACGAAAGATGCCACAATAGCCATTAGGGAACCTAATGGGAGGTCTGGGATGACGAAGACTCCGGGATCAACATCTGAGTCGTCGACCTTTTCGCCAGGGTCGCGTATTCCATTTAAATTCTCGTCCATGACTATGTCGTAGTTACCTATTGTTAATGGGGTTTCCCAGATTAAGAATGGGCCGTGATATTGCGGGGTTGTGGTAGCGTGAATAGTTACCTCATTGTATCCGTCGTGCGAAACGTCAACCAAAGATGCCCCCTCTCTCCATGAATCATTTTCGACTATGTAAATTCGAATAGTCTTGCTACCTAATCCTGTCGTTTTAATCACTGCATAAATATTCTCGTGGGGCAGGAAGATATTCTTTGATGGTGGTGTCGGCGGGTTGGGTGAAATGGGAGAACCATCGTGTGACCAGACCATAACAATGTTGAATGGAGGTGGGTTTCCGCCAAGACCGCTGGGGTTTTCGTTAGAATTTTTGTCACTTCCATGGTTTAGTCCGTTTAGCGCAAAAGTTATTCCGATGCTTAATGCTACGATTAAAATCGATAGGAATATCCATTTTCTTTTGTTTCTGAGAGCCATCTTCCCTTCTCCTGATATTTAGAAGTGTTGTTTTATATTACTCTGTATGGAAAATTTTTGGTTTTTTCTATAAGAGTGTTTTATCAGGTTGTTTATGGTGTCATTATTATTCCGTAGATGCGTATGGCGACCGTTATTAAGAATAGTATTCCAGTGATTAGGGCTGCGTTTTTTAGTTTTTTCTTGTTTATGAGGAGGTTTGTTTGTCCGTAGTATGGTGAGATGAGTTCTGCTGTTATTAGTAGGGTTATGGCTGTTACTGCCAGCCAGAGGCTTATGTCCCAGAAGCTTAGTGGAATCTGCATTTTATCCCCTCAATTTAGTGTAGAGTTCTTTTTCTGTTAAGACTTTGATTTCTGGTATTTTTTGGAAGTCGGGGTCGTCGCTGATGACTGTTGCTTTTTCGAGGTTGGCGCATGCTGCTATGAATGCGTCCGCTATGGACACGTTGTATTTTCCTTTAAATTCTCCTGCTTTTATGGCGGTTTCCTCGTTTACCTCGTGCTTTTTGAGGTATATTGCATATTTTAGCTGGTTGGTTCTTGTTATGGCTAAGTATGGCCTTCCCTCTTGCAAATATTTGTAGTAGATTTCTGTTAGGGTGACAACGCTTATTCCGGCTTCAATTTTCCCAGCTTCAACCTGTGACAGAACCTCTTTGACTGCCTCCCAGCCTTCTTCTTCGGCGAAAAGCTTTATTAGCGGCTTTGTGTCGAGGATGAGTTTAAGGTCGTTTGAGTCGCCTTTCAAATTGTTCGTTCCACTCCCTTCTAGTTTCCTCAACTTCCTTTGACGGTTTCCTTCCCCTAAAGATTTCTTTGTCTATTCCTGCCAATTTTGAAAGCTTGGGAACGGGAATAATTTTAAGCGATTCCCCCTCTCGAACAATTATTAGGTTCGCTCCCTCTGTTATGCCTAGTGCCTTTCTCAACTCTGATGGGATTGTGATCTGCCCTTTGGCTGTCACGGTAACCATTTGCATAAGCTCACCTTACTTTAAGTAAGATGTCTTACATTTATAAGTTTGTCGGAAAAATTTCTCGGAAGTATCCTATAAAAAGCTGATGGTTTACAAAGGGTTAATCAATCCTTTAGTATGAGGTATTGGATTTTTGTTGTTTTTCCATCTTGGCTTTGTTCTTCATTTTCTATTGTTATTAGTTTTCCTGTTGCTTTTGCTAGAGCGCAGGCTATGGCGCTGGATAAGGTGCATCCTATTGTTTCGTGTGTTTTTGGGAATTTTCTTGTTTCTTGGCAGATTTCACTGAAAATGTGATTTGCTATTTCCACAGTTATCAGATTGTCTTTGATTTCAACTTCCACGTTTTCGGCTATTTCCATGTCTTCGATGAGTAGTTTGGGTAGGTTGTTTTGTATGTAGTTGAGGTCTGTTTTTGTGAAGGATGTTCCAAGTTCCTTTTCGAAAAGTTTTGATAGGGCTAGTCCAGGTGGGGTTAAGAATATGCCTTCCGGATTCTTTGAGTATATTTTTTCCTCGTCTATTTCCTCTGGTCTTGGTAATGTTTTGTTGTTTTTGGAGGGGATGAACACGAGGCTTGATTCGAAATCTCTTAAGTATTTTGGTGGTAGGTATATTCCTTTTTCGTTTAGCTTTGAGTTTGTAAGCATTTTTTCGATGTTGGCTAATGTTGAAGGAGCAATTGCGTTTAGCAAGTCTAGTTTTACATATCTGGTTGGGGTTATGTAGAGGAGTAGGGCTCCCCAGAAAGTTAGTCCTAAACCGATGAAGGCTAGGATGGATGA
>JASEJA010000106.1 GCA_030017755.1 Candidatus Bathyarchaeota archaeon | reverse complement strand
TAGCAGAAAGGTTGCAGCGTTTGTGCAGCTGCTCAAAGAGACAGGTGCTAGGAGTGGAGAAGCATGGCGGCTGAAGTGGACCGACATAGACGTTGAACATGGAATCATTACCTTCAACTTGCCAGAGAAAGGGGGCAACCCAAGACGGTTCAAAGTTAGTCAAAAGCTGATAGCAATGTTAAATTCGTTGCCTAAGGTTTCAAAGAGAGTCTGGGGCGACGTACAACTTAACCAATTTAGAAAGAACTTCATGTATCAGAGAAAGCGCACTGCTAACAAACTGAAGAATCCACCATCGACAGCATAACCTTTCACACTCTCAGACATTTCTATGGAACGATGGAATATCACAAGACCAAAGACATTCTGCATGTGCAAGAGCGGCTTGGTCATCGAAGCATAACTAGCACCCTGATATACACGCATTTGGTGAACTTTGAAGGCGATGAATATCACGTGAGGACAGCAAAAGGTCTTAAAGAGGACGAGGAATTACTGAAAGCAGGGTTTGAGTATGTTACCGAGCGAGATGGGGTCAAAATCTACCGCAAGCGAAAGTAAACTTGAAGTAGTGGGCTACGATGACAAGGACCAAAGCTTCATTGTAACATCGCCAATGGGGCACATTCTAAAAATTTCAGACACATTCGCTGAAATGTTTCCCATGTGGGCTGGAAGAGTGCTCATTACGGCAGACAGCGAAAAATGGGCATTAACAGCAGCTTCGGTCGCCACAGGCCTAGCAACAAGCGTTATCATGTCGCCAGCCGAAGCTGGCATAGAAGGCACGGTGCCGCCTGAAAAAACTCCAGACCAACGCATTGGCGTTTTAATACAAATTTATAATCGCAGCATGTTTGAATTGAAGAATCAGATGATGCTGCGCATAGGACAATGCGTAATGACGTGTCCCACAACATCAGCTTTTGACGCTATGCCTAACGCCAAAAGAAGATTAAAAGTTGGCAGAGGCATACGATTGTTTGGCGATGGGTTCCAAAGGAAAGCCATTGTTGGAAATAGGAAAGGATGGAGGATTCCAGTCATGGAAGGCAACTTCTTCGTCGAAGACTCCTTCGGCGCAGTGGAAGCCATAGCTGGCGGAAACTTCTTAATCTTAGCCAGAGACAAAATTTCTGGGCTTAAAGCTGCAGAAGAAGCAGTAAAAGCCATAAGAAACAAAACAAGCGAAGTCATATTGCCATTTCCAGGTGGAATCTGCCGTTCAGGCTCAAAAGCAGGTTCATTAAAATATAAGCTTAAGGCTTCAACAAATCATCCCTTCTGTCCAGAATTAAAAGCCTTAGTGCAAGATTCGCAAGTGCCAGAAAACGTGAACTGCGTATACGAGATAGTTATTAATGGCTTGACTGTTGAAGCTGTTAAAAAGGCTATGGGCGAAGGCGTAAGGGCTGCTGCAACCGTTCCAGGTGTTGTTAGAATTTCAGCTGGAAATTATGGTGGAAAATTGGGTCCGTATAAGGCATTTTTAAAAGAAGTTATTGGGGCAACATAACCTTTGATCCTAAACTCTTATTTAATGCCATGTCAAGTAGCTTTACGGCTAAACTAACAGTGAAAACAATTGAGCAAAAAAAGAACATCCCTTGAACTGTTCAGACTAAAAAAGACATTGAACATGCTAGCCAGCAAAGAGGGAAGGGGAACGGAGCTCATTTCGCTTTATGTTCCGCCTGGAAAACAAATAAGTGAAGTTATGAACATGCTTAGAGATGAATATGGCACAGCATCAAACATAAAATCCACAACCACCCGCAAAAACGTTCAAGACGCCATCGTTAAAACCCAACAACGCCTAAAACTATTCAAAGAAACTCCAGAAAATGGACTTGTAATCTTTTGCGGGGCAGTTCCCCAAAA
>JASEJA010000026.1:8280-14610 GCA_030017755.1 Candidatus Bathyarchaeota archaeon | reverse complement strand
ACATAAAGCTAAAAATTCAAAGTATCCGCCCACTACACTGAAGAAATCCCAGCGGGCCCGCCATTATGAGCACGTTAAATTATATTGTTTAATTTCCTCGGGTAAAGGCTATATGGATGAAATAATTATTGTTTGTTTAACGGGAGACTATCAATGTATGAGTTTGATGTTGTAATCTTGGAAGATGAGAGTGGTGGATACGTAGCTTTTGTTCCAGCGTTGCCTGGCTGCCACACACAAGGAGATACTTTACAGGAACTTATGAATAATGTGAAAGAGGCGGTGGAGCTTTACTTGGAAACTTTACCCGAAAAGGAGAAGAAAGAGCTCCTTCGACAACGGGTTGTTGGAATACAGAAAGTGAAGGCACTTGCCTAAAATTAAACCGCTGCCACAAAAGCAGCACAAAAGGTAATTAAGGTTCTCGAGAAGACAGGTTTAGAATCATTCGTCAAAAAGGTTCCCACGTCATCATGATGAATGAAAAGGGAGTGAGAGTGGTTATTCCAGTACACCCAGGAAAAGATGTAAAACCAAGTTTAGTCAGAGCTATAATAAAGGAAGCAGGACTAAAAAGAGAAGATTTCTTTAAGCTTTTAAAGCAGACATAAATAATAATTTGCTGTGTCTTGGGTTCAAATCCCAGCGGGCCAGCCAAAAATAAGTAGGTTCAAACTGTGGTTAAAATAGCGGAGTTATAGCACAAGAGCATATTCAAAGCGCAAAATTCGTAGAGAAATGGGCACGCCTAGAACGTAGCGGTTTTAGTAGCCCGTTTAGGTTATTTTCGACTAACTTCAAATTGGCAGTATGAATCTCCCTTTGCTATGCATTTGACTTCTTCAGCCTTCATTTCTTCTTTAAAATATTGGGTGAAAATGCCTGCTACGGCTCCCCTATAGAATTGGCTATAAGCCTTTCCATATCCTCTGGCAAGGTTGCACTCAAAATTTTCTAATAATGTAACGGTTGCAGTTTTGGCTTTCTCGTTTATTCTCGCCTCTTTGATGATGCTCCATCCCAGCCTTAGGTTAACAGCTTTTGCTGTGGCGATTAATGTTTCAAATTCCTCTGTTCCAGACAGTTTAGCATAACTTAAGTAGGCGCGTTTTCCAATTTCAAATCCTATGTAATAAAGAAAGGCTTCACCAGCCGTGCCAAACTGGCTTCTCACGCCCTTGAAATTCCTTCATATATTTCCTTTCTAAAGATTAATACTCGCTCATCCATTACCATGAGGGGAAAATAGTAGGTGTCGCCAACAAATCTGTCAGCTATGGGGCTTAGGAGCTTAACCGATTTAACAAATTTTTGGTTTTCGAAAATTTTTTCCGCTTCCTCTGGCGAAATTTCTGAATGTGAAAAGTCTATAAGGTCATGCCTTAGCGGTTTTATCCGTTGGCTTTGGCATGGAAATTTGAATGCAAAGCACCATAACCCCATATTTTTCCACCAACTCGCCAAGTTGCCGTAAAACACCTTTTTCATTAATTTGTCTCGATAACGAAACCGTAAAGCTTTCTTCCCTCAGTAACAATTATTCGACCGACATCAAAAGAGTTTAAATCTTTCAAATGTCAATACTCCACACTCAAACGTTTCTTTTGAACTTGTATTCAAAACTGATGTCAAAACAGCTGAAAAAGGCATTCTTCAGAATAAAATTTTAAAGAAAGATATTTGTGTTGAAAGTTAATGGTACATGAGCTTTTCTTCATATTTTCTAAGATGCTCGCTGGCTTCGCCCACATCCATGAATAGTGCATCAACTCTCTCCACATCTTCTAAAGTGACGCTCTTATGCTTCATAGCTATAGCGTTTTGGGCGGATAAACTGAGGAGTTGCACAGCATATCTAAGCGAAGATTTTGCCCCAATGTTTGTTAACCTTTCTAAGGCATCGTTTTCTATAGTTACTTTCTCCTCTCTTGCTCTAATGCTTAGGATTTCCCTTATACTTTCTGCATCATACTCATGAGTAGCTATTATAACAGAACGGTCTAGAAGGTCTAATGGGAAACCCATGGGACTTTTTACGTCCGTGCCACGAATTGTTGTTACGCCACGGTTTGTTGCCAAAATAATTATTGGAACAAGCTCGCTTTCTAGGGCTCGTCCGAGAAAGCTGAAGGCTTCTAAATCCAATAAGTGACTGTCGTCGATGAATAGGACGCCTGGATGTATGAAGGCTTTTCCAGAGTCCACCCATTCTTTTACTTGCTGGTCTACAGCCATTCGCACTTCTGTGTCTATTTCCTTTGATTCTGAACCTCCAAAGAACAGTGAGAAAAATCCGCCCGAACGTTGTCTTGCATTAAGCTCGTCTAAATCAGCCAAAGTAAGCGAATAAACAAACTCTTTCTCTTTTAAAACATCACCCGTTGGTCTTGGAATTTTTTGGCTTGTGTCTACATCATAAGTTTTTCCTTTTGCACTTTCCATGCTTAAACCAAGGTTTGCAACTCTTCCCGTTTCAGCGTCGATTTGGATAACATGCCCCTCAGTTATTCCTTGCTGAATTATCTGTTGCGCAATCGAAGCCCCTGCTTCAATGGTTTTTTCCTGTTTAGTGGTTTTTAACGTTATTCGAACGCTTTCTGGAACTTTTTGGTATGGATTGTAGGGGTGAGATGTTGTTCTTATGTCGATTCCCGCAACTTCGCCCTCGTAAACTTTACGCATTTCATGTATTTCAACGCCTATGCACTTCCTTATAGCTTCAATTAAAACTTCCGTTTTCTTGCGTTCGCTGCTGTAGATTTCGCTGCCGCTCATCTGTATGAAAGGAACGTTTGGGCCTAACTCTCTGGATATGGCAACCGCAATGGCAGTTTTGCCTGTTCCCGGCGGACCCGCCAAAATCACAGTTTTTCCGCTTAACTTGCCCTCCTTTATCATTTCAACAACTAGACCAGCTGCTTCTCTGGCTTTTTCTTGACCCACCATGCCATCCTTAACTTTTATTGCCTTCAAATTCTTGTCTAAGCCTAAACCTTTAATGTGAGTGTGCGCTCCTACGCGTTCAAAACGGCTGATTTTGGAGGGAACTTCCTTTATTTCAGCCATTTTAAATCCCCATTCGGCGAAAATATTTTAGAGAAATTTAAAAACTTATCGCTTCAATTCAAGCACAAATTAAACATGCACGTTTATCATTACCTTAATAAGTTTCCATTCCTTTCAACAATTGGTCTATATCTTTCCCTATATTTTCACCATGGTATCCGCCTTCTAAAACGAAGAACGTGGGCTTTTTAAGTGAGGCTATGCGCTTTCCTATTTCCAGATAAGCCTTCTCAGTCAAACCTAAAGAGGCTAAGTCTCCAGCATGTGCATCAAATCCCGCAGAAACGGCAACTATCTCAAACCTTTCCATGTCGATTTTTCTTAAGGCTTCATCTAAAGTTTTTAAGTAAACTTCCTCTCCACAATCAGCCCATAATGGAAAGTTTAGGCAGTTTGCTTCACAACCGTAGCCAGTTCCTGGATAATGCGGATGCCTATGCAGTGAAACATAAGTTACTTTTGGGTTTCTGGAGAAAATTTCTTGCGTTCCGTTTCCATGATGCCCATCAATGTCTAGAATTAGGGTTCGCTTGTCCAAATGTTTTACTGCTATTGCAATATTATTCAAATAACAAAAGCCTCTCGTGTAAGCGCCCATGGCGGCACCGTTTCTGCCAGCATGGTGCCCTGGGGGTCTCATGAGGGAAAAGCCATTTTTTTCAGCTGCTAAAATGGCTCCTCCGGCAGAAAGTCTTGCGTATTCGTATATGTTTTCGTAAGCTGGTGTATCAGCGTCTTCTACGAAACCTTTCTTTAAATCCCATAAATAATCAGCATCGTGAACTTTCAGTAAGGCTTCTTCTGGTGCTAGTTCTGGCGTTAAAAATTCGTAGCCTCTTTGCTTTAAGATTTCATAGGCTTTTCTGACTCTTTCAGGTCCTTCAATGTGTGAAAAACCATAGTTTAGGCATTTTTCTGAAAATATTATTTTTGTTTTCATGGAGTGTTCACGCTCTCATAAGCGCATATTTTTTGTCAAATTAAAATATAACCTCAACTCTAAAAAGTTTAGAATGTTCACGTAATAGAGAGAAAAGATGGTTTCAGAAAATCCCTTCGCCATATTCCGCTTCGAGTGCAAAAATGTTTTAGAAGAGGCTATCAAGAAACTTTTTCCAAAAGTTGAGATCACACGTTTAGCATTAGAAAAACCGCCAAACCCAGATTTTGGTCAGTTGGCTTCTTCTCTGTGTTTTGAACTTGCAAAAAGTGTCAACGAAAAACCCGCTGTTTTGGCTGAACGCATGGTAAAAACCATTGACAAGTCGAAGTTTTCTTTAATCGAACATGCGGCTTCAGCTGGAGGCGGATACATAAACTTTTATGTTGATTTTGCAAAGTTTTCAGCGCTAGTTATTCAATCAATTGGGCAATTGAATAAGGAGTATGGTTTTGTTAAAACCGAAAAGCCATTAAAGATTATTGTGGAACACACGAGCGTAAACCCGCTTCATCCCATACACATTGGACAAGCCAGAAATCCAATTTTGGGCGATGCCATTGCAAACATGTTTAAAGCCATGGGACACAAGGTTTCCCGCCATTACTACATCGATGATGTGGGACGCCAAACAGCCGTAATCGCCTACGGATACAAAAAACTTGGCAAACCCAAACCAGAGGGCAAACCAGACCATTTCATTGGAAGAATATACACTATAACAAGCTGCCTTATCGAAATTAATCGCCTAAAAAAGGAACTTGAAAAAGCAAAAAAGACTGCAATAAATGAAGAAGTTACAAAAATTAACAGAGAACTTGACGAGTGGATGTCTGTGGCGGTGGAGCTGAAAGGACGTTTTCCAGAGCTTTTTGAGAAACTATTGAATGAGATTAGCAAGGATGAAGACCCAGAAAATGAAGTTAACAAGCTGAATCAAGCCTATGAAGAAGGAGAGGAAGCGGCTAAAGGGCTCATAAGAGAGGTTAGCGAATTATGTCTTCAAGGTTTTAGAGAAACTTTGGGTCGTGCTGGAGTTTTCTATGATTCATGGGATTGGGAAAGCGATTTCGTATGGAACAATAGCGTTACAGAAGCTCTTAAAAAGTTGAAGAAGACACCTTACGTTTTTGTTTTGGGCGGAGTTTTAGAGTTTGATGCTGAGAAAGCTGTTAAAGAGCTTAATTTGAAACAGAAACTCGGTTTAAGAGAAGATTATGAAGTTCCATCCTTAACGCTTATGCGTGCAGACGGCACAACACTTTACACCACACGGGACATTGCCTACACTTTATGGAAATTTGAAAGAGCGGATAAGTTCATTAATGTAATAGGTATGGAGCAAACCCTAGCGCAGTTGCAGTTGAAAATAGCTTTACATGCCTTAGGCTATGGCGAGAAAGCTGATAATTTTGTTCACTTCGCCTATAACCTTGTAACCCTTCCTGGCTATAAAATGTCAAGCCGAAGGGGACGCTACATAACCTTTGACGAAGTTATGGACGAGGCTGTTGAGCGAGCTTACAAGGAAGTTGCAAAACGTTCTCCACAATTGTCCGAAAATGAAAAGAAGAAAATCGCAGAATTTGTTGGCATAGGAGCAGTCCGCTATGCACTGGTGGAAGTTGACCCTTCTAAGCCAGTTGTTTTCACCTGGGATAGAGTGCTAAACTTTGAAAAAAACAGTGCGCCTTACATTCAATACACTCATGCAAGAGCCTGCAGTATCCTGCGAAAGGCGGAGAGAAAACCTGAAAACCCAGCTTATGGGCTGTTGAAAGAGAGGATAGAAAACCAGATAGTTTTGGATTTGGCAAACTTTCCAGAAGTTTTTGTTGAGGCAACTGATTTCCTTAAACCCAACATGATTGCAGATTATGCGAATACTTTAAGCGACAAATTTAATACTTTTTACAATGCCCTACCAGTCATAAAGGCTGAACCAAAAGAGCTTAGCGACGCAAGACTTGCACTTGTAGATGCCGTAAGAATTGTGTTAAGAAATACGCTTAATCTATTAGGAATATTGGCTCCAGAAAAAATGTAGCAGTTTATTAGGCTTTCGAGTCTCATGAAAAGAAAATTCATAGAACTTCCTAAGCATGAGCAACTTATTTACGTATAATATTATAGATTTCTGTAGGTGAATCTATTTGGCGATTTTCCTTCTTGACACATGGGTTCCCGTAAAGGGTAAAGAAGAAGAAGGCGAGCAGATAATGAAGAAAATTCTTCAATACGGCAGTAAGCGTTCTTATTACAGAGTTTGCTAGTTTATCTGATATGGCAAATTTTTTCATGAAACTTCAAAACGAAGCAGAATG
>JASEJA010000026.1:0-8180 GCA_030017755.1 Candidatus Bathyarchaeota archaeon | reverse complement strand
CTAGTTTATCTGATATGGCAAATTTTTTCATGAAACTTCAAAACGAAGCAGAATGGCAAAAATTAAAGCAAGAGTGGGCTGATGTGATGGATAAAAATACTGTGGAAAACATGCTTTGGAATGACCAAAAAAGAGAGCTATGGATTGAAAAATAACATGTGTTAAGAAGATGCTTCTTTAATTATTGCTGTTGCTGTGCTTGTTCCTATGCGGTTTGCTCCAGCCTCGATAAAGGCTATTGCGTCAGCGTATGTTCTTATACCGCCAGCAGCTTTAACCCCCATATCCTTGCCTACCGTCTGCCGCATTAATTTTACATCTTCGATTGTTGCCCCTTTTCCAAACAAGCCGGTTGAGGTTTTAACAAAATCTGCTCCTGCTTCCTTAACAAGTTTGCAAGCTAATATTTTCTCGTCTTTTGTTAGATATGCGGTTTCAATGATTACTTTTACAATTGTTTCGTTTGATAATCGTTTAGCATCCAAAACAGCTTTTATGTCCTGTTTCACAAAATCATAATCGCCAGATTTTAAGGCGCTTAAATTTATAACCATGTCTAATTCTTCAGCGTCATCCTCCACAGCCTTAACCGCTTCTAAAGCTTTTATTTCTGGCAATGAAACGCCGAAAGGAAAACCAACGGTGGAGCAAACCTTAACATCCGAATCCTTCAGCAATTTCGCCGCAAACTTTACGTAAAAGGGGTTAACAACTGCACATCTAAAACCATATTTTATGGCTTCTTTGCAGAGTTTTTCAATCTCCTTTTTTGTGGCTGCAGCCTTCACATTAGTTGAATCAATCATTTTAGCTAATTCTTCCCTTGATATTTTCAAGCGCATCATCCACCGCTTTAAACTGGAAACGCAAGCATTTAGCGTTTCTCAAAACCCGTAGTCTTTGGCAAAAATTTCTTATACTGCCTTTTTAATCCTAAAAGGGAGACCTAATATGTCAAGCTCATACTTTGAGAGAAAGGTTGAACCCATCGAAGTTAGGGAAAAAAGTATATCCGAACTTTTGGAGGAAATGAGCAGAACCGCCTATCAAGGTAGAAAACTTGGAGAGGCTGTGGAAGTTTGGGAAGCCATGCTTAAAGAAAAAGACTTAACAATAATCATGGGCTTGGCTGGCTCCATGAGCACAGCCGGGCAGTGGAAAATTGTTAACTGGCTTATAGAAAAACGCTTCATAGACGTTCTTGTTTCAACTGGAGCCAATGTTTCAGAAGATATCGTGGACGCCATGGGACTTGGTTATTGGCAAGGCACACCTTATGTTAATGACGCTGCTCTCGTGAAAGCCGACATTAACAGATACTACGACGTTTATGGAAAAGAATCAGATTATAGACAAATGGAAGAACTGATGACTGAATTCATGTTAACGCTAAAAACAGACTTTGCATACTCATCAATGGAACTGCTATACCTTTTTGGCAAGTGGCTAAGCGAAAAGGGAATAAGAAGCATAGCCGCCGTAGCCGCAGAAAATAATGTTCCAATATTTTGTCCAGCAATATCGGACAGCTCTTATGGAGAAGCATTCCTAATGGTTAAAAACCGAGGGCACACTATCATGTTAGACCAGGTAAAGGAGTTCGACCAATTCGTTGGCATAGGCGAAAAAACAAAGGACATAGGCGTCATCTACATTGGAGGAGGCGTGCCGAAGGATTTCACACAACTTATAGCCATATCAGTCTCGACGAAGACAATGGACAGAGGCGTGCCTGGAAGAGAAGGCTTCATGCGCAAAAGCGTAAAAGAATACTATTACCCGCATAAATATGCAATTCAAATAACCACAGACTCTCCACAATGGGGCGGGTTATCTGGCTGCACTTTAGAAGAAGCCATAAGCTGGGGTAAAATCCATAGCCAAGGAAAAAGAGTGACGGTTTATTGCGATGCCACCATTGCCTTACCATTAATAACACATGCCCTCAACGAAAGAGTGAAAATTAAGAGAAAGGCTCCGGACCTTACATGGCTTTTCAAAAACATTTCTTAAAAGCGCTAAAGCCTCGTTATGAGCGAACACACCATAATTGGAAGAATCAGCGAGGCGTCGCCTTCAACCATAACCGTGTCCGCCTTCTGGCTTATCTTACCCCAAGAAATCGCTTCTCTTGGTCTTGCACCTGATAAGCTTCCATCCCACTCCTCAGCAGTGGAAACATAAACCGCATAGTCTAACCCTTCTCTAAACTGGTTCCACCAAAGCGTATGGTGCTTTGAGATACCGCCGCCAACAATTAATGCGCCCGTTTTCTTTGCCGTAAAAATAATGTCACTAAGCTCACTTGAATCTTTCAACAAATTAATTTTTAAGCCATGCTCTTGCGAAAAAAGCCAAAGCTGATAGCCAACTGCGCCATCAGTTATGCCAGGCACATAAACTGGGATGTTGTTTTCGGCTGCCCAGTAGAGGATGGAATTTTCATCACACATGCGCCTTCCAATTTCGTGGCATAGTTGACTTGTGGATAATTCCTTAAAGCCTTCATCACATAACGTCTTGAGGAGCTCTTGCATTTTCTTTTCAATTATTATTCCATAACTCTCGTTTGGAACCAACACATTTCCCAGACGGTTTATTTTTTTCCTGTGAAGTTCGGCATCATCCATGAAAAATGAACCCCTATAATAATTCTTCCAGCATCTGGCAATGTCATGGTCAAGAGTCCCACAAGTTGTGATTATAACGTTGACAAGTTTCCGCTTTACAAGTTCCTTTAAGGCGCCTCTGGTTCCCGTAGCCACAAGGTTTCCAGTAAAAGAAAGAAACTTTACACATTCACTATCTTTAACCATCCTTTCTAAAATGTTAACACTTGTTGCCAGTTTCCCCGCAGTGAACCCCCAAGCCTTTTCCATCTGCAAAACAAGGTCGTTAACCGACATATCCTTAAAGAGATTATAATCTTCAATTCTCTCTAACATCGATTTCGTCTCCTATAATCAAATTAAATGATAATTATTGAGAATAAATAACTGTCGAACTCTGGGAGGGTTAGTTAACTAAATAGGTTATGATTTTTTCATATACATCTCTGTTTCTTAGGTCTTCGTTGCCTGCATAGATGCTCGGGTTATCGTTAACTTCCACCACCACATAATTGCCGTTAACTTCTTTAATGTCAACTCCATAAAGCCCGTGCCCAACAACCTCACATGCCTTCAAGGCCGTTTCCTTCAGTTCTGCAGGGGCATTTTCCCTTTTCAGCGTCACAGTTCTTCCCCAAACAAAGCTTGGTCTACCTCTCCTTTTTGCGCCATGTTTCCATCTTCCCTTAGGCACCATATACTTGCAAACATACAAAACTTCATTGTTTAATACCCCAACTCTCCAGTCAAAAGCTGTTGGCATAAACTCTTGAACAGCCAAGACATCAGACCTTCTGAAAAATCTTTTTGCAACTTCGCGAAAGCTTGTTTCGCAAGCCGCTTTTTCCACATACCTCGAAAAACTTGTGTATGGCGCCTTCACCACAACGGGTCTTCCAAAGGTTTTGAAAATTTCCATTATTCGTTTATGATGAAACTCATCCTTGTTTAGGAAAATTGTTGGAATGTGTGGAACATTATATTTTTTGAAAAGAGAATATAAGTGAATCTTGTTTCCACATATTTGTATGGATTTTGGATCATCAACCACATTTAGACCCATCTCCCAAGCCTCTTTCGAAACTACGTATGCGATGTAAAGAGGGTCTGTTGTGGCTCGGATAAAAACGGCATCGTATTTCGGAATTTCTTGAAGATGTTCTCTAAATAAGAAGTTAAAAGTGTGACCCATTTTCTCCGCTGTTCTTCTAAAGTTTTGAAGCGCCATTGCCTCTTTTGGGTCAGAAAAGTTGTATCTTTCAACAAAACATGCTATTCTAGACAATTAAGTGGTCACCGGTGTTAGAAATTCGAGAAACTTCCTTGGAGATAATTCTCAAATCTTGTGGGGATATCTCTTCCCTCTTTAAGGGTTGAAGCCCACATAAATACACGCCATTTTCAATTCGTTGCACATGCAGTTTACAGATGGGTATCTTAAACAGTTCATAAACTTTAGCCGAAATTTTCTTTACATCTTCTTCTAAATTGCATTTTCCGAAAATAGACTTGAAGGAGAGCATAGTCCCTTTTAAGGGTTGTACGCAAACATCAAATTTGTAGTTCATACTCAAACTTTTTATGGCTCTGTAAAGGGCGCTTCTATTCTTTGCAATTCTGCATCCATCATAAGAGAATGGATTAACAGCAAAAACAACAACTGGGAAAGCAAATTGAGAAATTATTTGTTTCACTGAATCAGTTACAATGTGGGGAATCGTTGGGATTCCAACTTTTGAAGCCTTAAGCAGCAAAAGAGGTGTTCTATAAACATCCAAGATGTTTTCGCTTGGTGGAATAACAGGGTTGCCTAAGACCTCTGCGTGCAATGAAACGTAATATCCAGTTTTTAAATATCTATAATCGTTGTTTATGTTGAGAGTGAAGTCTTTAACTGAAGATTCGAGGAAAGTCAACGGTTTCATGATGGGCAAGTTTGTCGTTAGGTCGATGTTTGATACGACCAACACGCATGTGACACCAAATTATTGAATGCTCGGTATTGCACCAGTCATATTTAAAATTAACTGTATTCTTATATTCTATTTTAGAACCAAATATAACGAAGAGGAACAAGATACGTACAAAACCCTAGAAGTCTTGGGTCCAGAACACCGAATTTTCACTAGTTGACCAAGAATTAAAAGCATTATCAATAGTAGACAAAATCATAAAGGATTTTCGTGGGCGCATAGTAAACTTTGTAGAGCAACCCCGCTTCACTTTTGGAAAAGAACTGCAGTTGCACGTTATGGAAATTAAACCTAATACGCCATTCAAATCACCAGAAAACTTCGAAGAAACCATACACGAGGCAATTTTAACCATTGCAGATTTTCTAGAAAACAAATATGGTGCATACCTTCTAGGAACAGGAATGCACCCCTTACTTACGCTTGAAGAAACAATGGTTTGGCCTCACCGCCACAGACAGATTTACCAAGCGTATAGCAAAGTTTTCAACCTTAAACAGCACGGATGGCTTAACATTCAAAGCTTCCAACTCAACATTCCATATTTCAACGAGAAAAAGGCAATGTTAATACATAATGTGTTGGCGGAAATCTGTGCCTATCTTCCAGCAATTTCAGCAGCCTCACCCATTTATGAGGGAAAATTTGGCGCATATGTGGATAACAGATTATATTTTTACATGACAAATCAGAAGGAAGTAAATTCGGTAACTGGAGACGTAATTCCAGAATACATATTCTCCTTTGATCAGTATAGGAAAGAAATTATAGAGAAATACTCCATGGAATTAGCTGAAAAAGGCGTGGACAAATGTCTTCTCCACAAAGACTGGGTTAACTCCCGCGGAGTCATTTTCCGATTTGACAGAAGAGCCATCGAAATAAGAATTATGGATGAACAGGAATGCATCAAATCAGATGTTGCCCTAAGTTGCTTTTTAAGGGCTCTAACAAGGGGGCTGATAAAGGATGAACCTAACCTTTTGCCCCATGTAATTCTTGTAAAGGACTTTAACTCCGTCATAGCCGAAGGGTCAAATGCAAAGGTCTCGCATCCAAAAGGAAAAACCGCCAAACAAGTGTGCGAACACTTTTTCAAAATTGCATGGGAAAACGCTTCAAAAGAGGAAAAGCAATATCTCCCATTAATACAGAAGAGAATAGAAAGCGGCAACCTTTCAGAGATTATAAAAGAGAAAATTCAAAGAAAGACTCAAAAAACGGACTTAAAAGAAGCAATAGTCAGCATTTACTTAAATCTTGTAAAAAGCCTTATGAAGAATCAACCTTACTTCTAAATCGGTGAGAATTTACAATGACCAGCCAAAGACAAGAAGACTTCTTTAATGTATGTACCAATTGCAAAATTAGTTGCTGCCAGAACGCAAAACCGCCAATAACAAGTGCCCGCAAAAAAATTATAGAAAAATACCTAAAAGAGCAGGAAATCCCCATCAAAAATCCATTCACTAAAACAATGTACACTTTTCCAAGAGAAGATGCGGGAGGATATTGCGTATTCTATGAAAAACAAACAAGAAAATGCAAAATACATCCAGTAAAACCAGAAACATGCGTAGCGGGACCAATAACGTTTGACATAAACAAGCAAACCCAAAAAATCGAGTGGTATTTAAAATGGAAAAAAATATGCCCCCTCGCAGGAGTTCTACATAAAAACCCCGAAATACTCAAAAAACATTTGGATTCAGCTAAAAAAGAAATCCTTAAACTTGTGCATGGACTTGAACCAGAAGCTTTGAGGGCTATATTAAAAATAGAAGAACCTGAAACCTTCAAAATTGACCAAAACCCAATTGAAAGTCCTATCCTCAACAAGTTACTTCGTCTTTAAATACTTTAAATTGTTTTCATTTGGTTGGTGATTGATTTGCCAGTGGTTCAGGTTTCTGTTTGGTCTGGCATAAGCAACGAAAGCTAGCGGAAAATCGTGAAGGGAATCACCAAGGTGTTTGAGGAGATTGGAATCCAAAGGAGGGTGTAGAGATAATCATTTATGAGGCGCCTAAGACTAATTGGGCGTCAAGCGGAGAACTACATTCAGAATCGGAGAAGTTCGCAAAGATGAAACCGCCATAAACCCACACATGTTAGGATTAAACTTAAAATTTCCGCCCTTTTTTCCTATGGCTTCTCCCGGCTTTCTATGGCTTCTCCACGTGCATCATCAAGTGCCCAAGTCTGTCATCGCCTTCCATGCCCAAAGCCGCATTGTAGGTTTAAATCCTCGTTTAAATTCCCCATGTTAAGAACGTTGGTTTAAAACAGTGAAAGGAAAATGGGAGTTCGAATCTCCCCCGGGCTACCATAAGATTTTCTCAAGGTTTTCTATTAAGAAACGGCGTAGGCTGTGTGCTGTTTGAAACTGAGCTGCATACTATACTGTTAGCTTTTAATACGCACTTCGCTTAATCTTGTCTTTTAGGTGTTAAGAATGGTTGACTTATCAACCGTTTCGATAGTAGTTGCTTCTGCTGGTGTATTTGCAGCAACTATCTATTATATTCTGCAAATTCGGCATCAGACCAAGCTAAGACAAACGGAAATGGTCATGAGATTATACGCGACATTTGGAAGTGCAGAATTTCAAAATGCGTATCGGAAAATAATGGATTTAGAATTTGAGAACTATGCGGACGCTCTTAAATGGTATGCGACCAGCAAGGCTGAAATTTTAGGTGCAGCAACTTCGGTAGGAACTTTTTTGAGGGCATGGGAGTGCTTGTCAAGAGGGGCTGATAAGCATGGATTTAGTTGATGACCTCTTCGGCACGATAGTCTTGCACACATGGGAAAAGTTCAAGCCCCTTGTAAAGGGAAGAAATGAACGGGAAGGAACAACTGAAACATTGCAATGGTTTGAATATCTCTACAATGAAATGCTTAAAAGGAAGCAACAACAAGCAAAAATCAGATAGAACGTTTCCCTATGTTCCCATTCTTCTATCATTTCCTAACTAGCGATTCAAAATCCTTTTCAGTCTCATTTTGGGAGCGATTTCCAGAAAGAGCGCGGAACCACGGCTTAACTCCGATATTTTAAACCGATATGTGAAACTATCTCGGGCTACTACCCAAAACGTTTAAATTTTGACTGCAAAATGGATACAAAAAGACTGCAGGTTATGCCATGGCGTTGAAGAAGCTAAAAAAGTTTTATTTTCTCATATGCGTAGAAAAAGTTTAGGAGAAAGAATGGTTTGAGGAAGAAAACAGCTACTGGAATATTGCTGATGTTTCTTCTAACAAGCATTGCGATGTTGACGTTTGACATTCAACCAGTTGAGGCAACGGAAACCATTTATATTCAGGCTGATTGATCGGTTTCCCCTTCAACGGTACCAATTCAACGAAACGGCGACGTTTACACCTTTACTGATAATATTTTTGATTCGATTTGGGTTTTGAGAGACAACATAGTAATTGATGGCGCAGGCTACACGCTCCAAGGAACGGCGAGCATTGTACAAGGAATACGCTTGGCTGGAAGAACAAACGTGACTGTTCAGAACACACAAGTCAAAACCTTCCAGGATGGCATCGTGATCTCTGACTATTCCAGCAACATCACCATAAG
>JASEJA010000105.1 GCA_030017755.1 Candidatus Bathyarchaeota archaeon | reverse complement strand
GTCTTTCTAATATTCACTTTTTAAATTGGTCCATTTGATTTTTGTTAAACAGCCGCAAAATTTATAAGTTTAAACCTTAGATTGTCGGTGTGGGTCTTGGAGACCCAAATTAGTGAGATTAGAAAAATTTCTGAGAAAAAACTAAACATCAGCCTCCTTAATACAACAAAAGACAGACAAAAACTGCTTTCAACAAAGGAAATCCACTCAGTTGTGAAGGTTGAATCAAAACTTTTGAAGGGAGCAAGAAACTACTTTGAAGAACAAGGATTCATTGAAGTGGCAGTTCCCCATATAACAAGAGCAACTGGCGCTTGCGAAAACATTGCCACAATGTTCCAGTTGGACTATTTCGGACAAAATGGATATCTAAGCCAAACAGCCCAACTATACCTAGAAGTTTTGACACCTTTTCTTGAAAAAGTCTGGTGTATTGGACTAAGCTTCAGAGCTGAAACATCAGCCGACGAACGTCACCTAACAGAGTTCACCCTAATCGAGTTGGAATTTGCTGGCAACTTTCAAGAACTCTTAGAACATGTGGAAGGCACAATTTGTTCAATGATAAACTGTGCACTAAAAGAATGCGAAGAAGAGTTACAACTCTTAAATGTAAACGTGGAAAGGCTTAGAAAAATCAAGAGACCCTTCGACAAAATAACTTACACGGAAGCTGTCGGACTTTTAACCGAATATGGAGTCAAATGGGGCGACGACTTCAAAAGCCATCATGAAAAGGCGCTCGTTCAAATGAATGGTAACCAACCACTCTTTGTGACGCACTTTCCAAAACCAATAAAATTCTTCAACATGAGAGAGAACGATGAAAACCCAGAAATAGTTAACAGCGCAGATTTGCTTTTGCCACTAAGTGGAGAAGCAGTAGGAGCAGCAGAAAGAGAGTACAGATATGAGAAACTCTATCAAAGACTAATAAACTCCACGATGTTTAGACAATTGGTTGAAAGAGGCGGAAGCATAGAAGACTTCAAATGGTACCTTGACTTTTACAAGGAAAACAGACCATTACATTCTGGATGTGGCATAGGACTAAACAGAGTCACACAGTTCGTGCTTGGAACCAATGACATAAGAGCTACAACAGCCTTTCCACTAAACAGAGAATCAATCCTATAACATTTCCCCATTTTCTTTTTATATTATTTTCAGCTAAACTGTTTGCAACGTCTTAATAACGTTTGGTTCAAAAACATACTCATCCCCGCCAATTATCTTTAGGCGTACATCAACCTTGCCATCTCCAATTTTTATTATATTAAAAGAGTTTGATAAAACCTCGAAGTCTACTCGTGGAAACAGCCCCCGCATAAACAATAGATAAGCTTCCAAGATTCCATATCCATGGACGGTGACGGTGACCGCATAAAACTAGATCTACACCATAAGAGACAAGAGTCCATAGAACATCACCAGCATCCACTATCATGTTCTTTTCCATTCCAGTATCTGGCACTGGCAAAAGATGATGATGATGCAAAGCTACGATTTTGAATTTTTCACGATATTCTTCTAGACATTGCTTCAACCAAAGCCTCTGACGATAACTAACTTCGCCCTCGTCTTGGTCCGGTCTAGAAGAGTCTAGCATTATCAGTACAGTTTCGTTTAATTCGGTTATCGACCAAGGTTTTCCAAAGAACCTTGGAAATAGCCTATAACCCGTATTTCTTGAATCATGATTTCCACTTCCCATAACAAGATGTTTACAGTTTAGCCTTTGCAAATACTTATGCGCCTCTTGAAATTCCTCCAGCAGACCATCCTCTGTCAAATCACCTGTTACAACAACCAAATCTGGGTTTAACTTGTTTATTTCATCTATCGCCTTTTCCAGAATATTCTTTTCCAATTTTGCTCCGGCATGGATATCAGACAAATGAGCAATGGACAAATTG
>JASEJA010000104.1 GCA_030017755.1 Candidatus Bathyarchaeota archaeon | reverse complement strand
AGGTAAACTTTCGTTTGCATTAGGAAGCCGCAGACTTTGATTAAGTGTGCAAGTCCAATGATTTAATGCTGACCTCTCTTATTTTTTCCGCAAAACTCCTCTAAAGATGAAGCACTTTCACCCGTGTAGTTTCCGATAGAAATGAAAAAGTAAAACGCATTCTCCCTTGGTAGTTTTTTAGGCGAAGCCATTAGCCAATAACCTCCGATGGTAATGTTTTGCTTGTCTTTCTTTTAAAAACTTCGATGCATTATGGTGTAGGTGATAGGTGAAACTTGCTATGTTGAACGTTTTGGGAAAGAAAACGGCAGACCAAGACTTGGAACATTGTGTTCGTTGCTCTTCCGCAACAAGCGCTTTATTTCTTCATAACTTTTAAGGTATCGAATGCCTTTAGCAGTTGTTTTGTAAATGACCTTTTCATTTTTCTTAATGGCTTCAAGAAGCCCCGATTTGACAAGAAAGGATAGATACCCTGTTGATTGTGCAAAGCTTAGACCTGCGTGGTACATTATTTGAGTTTTATGGATGTCGTCCCTCGCAACCTTCAATATCCGCGCTATGATTTCGAGGCGGTCCCTGCGTTTACGCGGGTTTTCCAAACTTCACGGGGCAACACAATCATCAAGACTGTTCTATGAGCACGTCAGACATCAATACCTAAAAAGAGTATTCCCAAAAAGGACACGTATCTTAACGTAAAAATGTCAATATTTGCTAATTAGGATTCTGAAATTTGCAAATTTGGCGAAACATTAAAATCCACCTTCAACTTGTGTTTTGTAGAGAATGATTGATTAGTGGTTCTGAGGAGAAGTGTTTGAAAGAGAGAAGGTTGAAGCGACAGTTAAAGTCGTGAACGTGGTTGCTTCTGCAACGTTAGGACAGAGAGTAAACCTTGATTCCGTCATCGAAGGTTTTCCCAACGCCGAATTCCCTTCAAAGCGATTTCCAGGACTCGTCTTTAGGCTGAAGAAGCCAAAAACCGCCACCTTAATCTTTCGTTCAGGCAAAATTATCTGCGCGGGCGGAAGATCAGAAAACGAAGCGTCAAAGGCCGTTGAGAATGTAATCAGGGAACTCACCAAAAGAGGAATAATTATCCCCAAAAAGTCAGAAGTAAAGATAAACAACATCGTCGCTTCAGCAAACTTGAGGCGGACGGTTGACCTCGAGTCAGCATCCATGTTGCAAGGGACAATGTTTGAACCTGATCAGTTCCCCGCCCTCATCTATCGGATGGACGACCCGAAAGTGGTGTTTCTCATATTTTCCACTGGAAGACTGATTTGCGTCGGTGCCAAAAATGAGGAGGAAATTCATAAAGCGATTAGAAAACTCGTTCAGAAGCTTGACGTCGCGGGCGCCTCTAAAAGTCCTTCTTTTGATAGACCTGATACAGATAGCCAAATGAAGTGTGTGGAAGGCATTCCTGTAAGCCGGTTCAAATTAAGGGATTTCACATTTTCAGATTCCCAAGGAAAAGCATGCGTCTTCGTGGATGGGCTATGGTGTAACAATAAGTTATGTGATGGATCTCCATGCAAATTCGCCAATTTGATACAGAGAAAGCTTGTTGACGGCTTATACGGATATTGGGGCTTCCACTGGCAACAGGGATGGTACACGACAGAGACCAAGAAATCGCAAAGGAAATTTAATAATTAAACACCAAAAGTCAAATGAATGCGTATCATTGATTTGTAACTCTATGGGTAATGACACGTGTAACCCAGTATCTCATGTCGTTTTTACCAAAGCAGCTAAAGAATAAGATTGCGCGCTTAACCTTGTGATATATTCTGCGTATCTTGGATAGAACTGTACGGCTTTGCGTTTAAGCCTCATGTAACGTCTTGCACCGATTGTTTTAGGCGTTCTACCCTAAATGAAACTCACTTAAACACATCATTACCC
>JASEJA010000103.1 GCA_030017755.1 Candidatus Bathyarchaeota archaeon | reverse complement strand
CACAACGGCAAAATCCGCGTCCCAGGAAGACTAACTGACAGAATAATGAAGGATGGTGAAGAGATCGACTTTTCAGTTTTCGAGGGAAGAGAAGTTATTCCAAGGTTTAGGAGACGCTATTCGGTTGACAGAAGCGACGTGATTCCAACAATTTCCTTAGCCTTCACATTCGCAGACGAGTATTATCCGCATCAAGAATACAATGTTGTTAAGCCAAATAAAGAGTATGAAACGCCTGGAATAGTGGGTTATGGAGTTTACCTTTCAAGGTTCAGAATTAAAGAGGGCAATATGGAACGTTCCGTTCCCTTTATCGACGAAGATTCGATAACGGCGGCCGTGGAAGCTGGAAAACTCGCCCTAATACATTCTGGAGTAGACAGCACTCTTGTTGGAAAGGTTTATGTTGGCTCAGAATCTAACCCTTACGCTGTCAAACCGATAGCCTCAAAAGTTGTGCAGGTTCTAAAGCTGGGCGAGGAAGACGAAGACGTTCAGGGAGTTGACGCAGTAGATACCGAATTTGCATGCAAAGCCGCAACCAGCATGTTTAAGGACGCAGCCTCGCTGGTTAATTATCCAAAATCAAATATTCAATACACCATGGTTATAGGCACAGACAATTCGCAAGCTGCCCCAAGAGACTGCCCAGGCGGAGAATTAGACCTATTCGTTGGATTCGGCGGATGCGCCTACATTTTCGGAAAAAACGATGTCATAGCCGAGGTTGAAGGTTGGTATTCGTGCACTTCGGATACGCCGGACTTTTGGCGTAGAGATGGCGAACCATATCCAATGCATGGCGGAAGGTTCACTGGAGAACCAGCCTATTTTAAGCACATACGAAAAGCAGCGAAAAAGCTTATGGAAAGGCTTAACCTTAAAGTTGAAGATATTAATTATTTTGTTGCCCATCAGCCTAACGTCCAATTTCCAGTGAAAGTAGCCAAAGAACTAGGCTTCAAAGAAGAACAGTACTTGCCATCAATTCAAGTAGCCAAATTTGGCAACACATATTCCGGTTCTTCACCCCTTGGATTAGCAGCGGTTCTTGACATAGCCAAGCCTAACGAGCGCATTTTAATTGCGAGTTACGGTTCGGGAGCCGGAAGCGACGCTTACTCGCTTATAACCACAAACCAAATACTTGAAAAGCGAAACCGCCAAAAACTAACAGTCAAGTATCAGGCTGAAAATCCATTCGTGAACTATGTGGATTACACAACTTATAGACGATTAAAAATTGGAATGTAACAAACCATTAATAAACAAGTAGGAACCACTTAATGCTGGAGCCATAAACCCTTGTCCACATACACAACAATAAAAAACGTATTCAAAGTTGTATACGCACCGCAAAAGGCATTTAAAGAAATAGTTCAAGAACCAAAATACATAGGACCAATAATAGTAATGATTCTTTTTATTGCAGCAAACACTGGGTTTGCTTATACCTTTTTCTCTAAACAATATGTTGAACAGACTTTGCCCACAGTTCAGCAACTGGATATGTGGACAGAAAACTCCACTTTATGGACTGTTCCAGAAGGAGTAATCTGTGAGGAAAATTCCACTGATTTTATAAGTGGAAGCGAAATCTACTACGGAACTAGAAGCATTCAATTCTCGATTAATAATAGCAATCAAATTTGGATGACGCTAAACGATATTGGAAATATAAACTGCTCTGAACCAGATGGTTACAAAAGTTTATACTTAAGAATAAAACGGACGAGTCCACAACAAAGCCCCGAAAATGTAATCATCTTTCTATTTTCATCAACCCTTTCCGACTACTTTTATTATAACTTAACAGAGAAGTTTCTGAATTCTATCGTTAATGAGTGGAATAACTTAACAATTCCGCTTTGGGAAAATTGGTTAAATAATAGCGTTACTGCAAGTTGGGCTAATATTACAGGTCT
>JASEJA010000025.1 GCA_030017755.1 Candidatus Bathyarchaeota archaeon | reverse complement strand
CTGTTCAGCTATCTCATAAGCAAGGCTTCTTATTCCATCCCTAAACAACGGATGCAAAATATGCCCCACATAAAATTTTCCCTTTTCAACTTTTTGCGCTTCTTCAGCAACTTTGCTGCGACTTCCAGAAACTTTAACAACATCCGCACCATAAAACTGAATTTGGTTAAACTTGGGTCCGGAAACATTTTCCGGAACATAAATTTTCGCCTTCAAACCAGCACGCGCTGCGTAAGCAGCCATGGAAGCCCCAGCATTGCCCGAAGAATCTTCACATATGTATCCGCCGGCTTCTTTCACAAGTTTATGTATTGCAGAAAAAAGCACTGCTGAACCTCTGTCTTTGAAAGAACCTGTTGGATTAAGACTTTCAAGTTTAAAATAGACATTGTCTGAAAACTTGACAATTGGCGTCCAGCCTTCACCTAAAGTTATGATGTTTTCACTTTTCACGTACGGGAAAAATTTTGCATATCGCCAAACAGCATAATTCTTAGCTAAAATTTCTTCAGTCTTAAATTTTACAAAGTTCTGTACTTCCAATAGCTGACCGCATGTAGAACATTTAAAATCTAAAAGGCTTTCCGAAACTCTTCCGCAATTGCTGCATTTAATTTTGTATTCCAAAAAGACACCTAACATATGTTTATATTAGTTCTTGACCTTTTTCGAAAGCTTTTAAGTTAGCGTTTAATGTTTTTGTCGGAACAACTTCCCTGATTGCCTTTTCCATCGTCTTGCTGCTAACCAGTTTTGTTATTTTTGTTAAAGCTCCAAGCATCATCATGTTAGCGTATGTCGCTTCTCCAAACATTTTCCTACAAGTTTCGGTTATGGGAATTTTGTAAACTTTTACTTTTGTTTTAGGGGTTTCTCGCACGTTTGTTTCGTCAATTATAAGTATTCCATCATCCTTAAGTTGGTTTAAATATGCATTCAAAGCTTCGTGATTCATCGCAACCAGAATGTCACATTTTCTAACAGCTGGAAAACCTATTTTGTCATCTGAAATTATTACTTCGCTTCTTGCGAGGCTTCCTCTTGCTTCAGCTCCATAGCTTTGTGTTTGTAAAACATTTTTTCCTTCGTAGGCAAGAGCTCTACCCAATATTTGTCCAGCTAAGACAACGCCTTGACCGCCGCTCCCGCCTATTATTATCTCAATTTTTTTAGCCACTTTTCTGTACCTCCTTTAAAAGAGCGTAAACGTTCTCCACAAGTGTTGGGCGTCTCATTTCAATGAATTCTCCAACAACAATTTTACCCTCTGAATCTTCTTCACGCATACCTTCTGCTTGCTTAACGGTAATAGAGTTTTCCTTAAACCACTTCAACATTTCTCCAACATCCTTAAACCCGACCCTTCTTCCAAATGCTGTGGGGCATTGGGTTACAACTTCAATAAAACGAAAACCCTGCAACTGTATCGCTTTTTTAATTGACTCTTTCAATTCATTTATGTGGACAGTTGTCCATCTGGCTACGTAGGCTGCGCCTGCTGCTACTGCAAGTTTTGCTGCGTCTAATGGATGCTCAAAGCTTCCGTACGGTGTTGTGGTTGTGGGAGCTTTATACGGTGTTGTTGGTGCAACTTGTCCTCCAGTCATGCCATAAACCATGTTGTTTCCCATTATTACGAGGATGTCTGTGTTTCTTCTTGCTGCGTGTATGAAGTGGCTTAAACCTATGCCAACAATGTCTCCGTCCCCGCCGAAGACTACAACGTGAAAATTGGGTTTTAACAGTTTTATGCTGGTTGCTGGTGGTATGCTTCTTCCATGCAGAGTGTGGACAGAATCAGCCTTGAAATATGGCGAGGGAATCCAAGAAGTACAGCCTATACCACTTGTAAAAATGAAATTGCTTAGATCCTTATAACCCAACTCGTAAACAGCCCTTAAAAAAGTGTCACTTAAAGCATACAAGCCGCATCCAGGACAGAATGGCAACCTTAAATCTCTCATGTAATTGCGACTTGAAAAAGTTTCAGCCATTTCATTCACCTTTCAAAATTTCAGCCAGAATCTCCTCAGGCGTAATCATCTCTCCCCCACCAATTCTATTCAATGGAACAACCTCACTTGAACACGCCACCCTTTTAACCTCATAATATAATTGTCCCAAATTCATCTCAGGAACAATTATTCTTTCAGCGGATTCCGCCAACAGCCTAATCTGCTTTTCTGGAAAGGGCCAAATAGTCTTTAAGCGGACATGACCAGTTTTGATTCGCTTTGCTTCTGCAGCTTCAACAGCTTCGTAAACTGCGCGGGATGTGCATCCAAAAGAAACTATGCCTACTTTGCAATTATCAACGTTATGTGTTTCAACTTCTGCTATCTCATTCACATTTTTCTTTATCTTGTTGTTTATGGCTTCTAACATTCGTCTATGTACTTTTGGGTCTGCTGTGAATCGAACTCCATATTCATCGTGTGTTGAAGCTGTAACGGCAACATTGAAGCCCTCGCCGACTGATGGCATTGGCGCTACGTTCTCTAAACCAAAGAAAATTTTATCTTCAGCATTGGGTTTTCTTCGGTTTATTATTTCAATTTTTTCTAATGGTGGAATTGCGACTTGTTCCCTAAGATGGGCGATTATTTCATCTGTTAAAACCATGACTGGTGTGCGATACTTTTCAGCCAAGTTAAAAGCCCTAATTGTAAGCTCAAACATTTCCTGAACAGAATTGGGAGAAAGCACAATGGCAGAATAGTCGCCGTGTGTTCCCCAACGAGCCTGCATTACATCGCCTTGAGCAGCCTTAGTGGCTTGTCCAGTGCCTGGTCCAACCCTTTGCACGTCCACAACAACGCATGGCGTTTCCGTCATGAAACCCCAACCAATAGTTTCCTGCATTAAACTGAACCCTGGTCCAGAAGTTGCCGTCATAGCCTTTACTCCACACCAGCTTGCACCCATAACAGCACCAATAGAAGCTATCTCGTCTTCCATCTGCATGAAGATTCCGCCAACTTTTGGCAGACGAACCGCCATATACTCAGAAATCTCGTTTGCTGGAGATATGGGATACCCAGCAAAGAAACGGCAGCCAGCAACTATAGCCGCTTCAACGCAAGCCTCGTTTCCTTGCCAAAAGAATGTCTTAGAACTCACTTTATGGCACCTCTTTTCATTTCTTATCGGCATTAAATAAAGCTCTATCCTAATATTTTACACTTAAACTGTTCTGGAAGAACTTTCACCTTTTAATTTCATTCTCATATATTTCAGAAACAAACTCGCCAATAGCTGGAGCCGCCGTCAAACCGGGCGATTCAATACCTATCAGATTTATGAAACCAAACAAGCCCCTATCAGCCTCATGTCTTATAACAAAATCCCTAAATCCTTCACCTGGACCTTGAAGTTTTGGTCTAACTCCAGCAAAATCAGATGTTAGTTGATAGTTAGTGATACATGGCAAGAACCTTTTCACATCTTCCCGAAACTCCTCTTCGTTGGAACGCACTTCGTAACTGATGTTGTCCACATAATAGGCATTCGGTCCCAATTTGACCACCCCAGCCAAATCTGGAGTTAAGTGAATTCCCAATCCTGGTCCTTTTGGAACAGGATAAACGAGCATTTTCACTGGAGGCTTGCCAATAAGCCTAAAGTAATCGCCTTTACAATAATGCAGTTTATAACCAAGTTTTTCCACATCCAACCCGATAAGCATGGCGATTTTGTCCGAATAAAGCCCAGCACAGTTTATCACACTTTTAGCTTTAATAGCGAATTTTTCGCCGAAACTTGTTCCGCTTACTTCATAATCGTCACCTATTTTCCTCAAACCCGTCACTTCTGTTCTTGTAGCTAAAACTGCGCCATTCTGAGAAGCTTTTGCATAAAAATAATTCATAAGCTCGTCAGGTTCCACAATGCCCGTGGAAGGCGAATAAAGCGCCTTTTCCACCTCAACATTTGGTTCAAACCGTTTAACATCTTCTTTTTCTAAAACTTTTAAACCTTCCACCCCATTCTCTTCTCCCCAGCGCTTCAGTTTTTCCAACTCTTCAATTTCTTCCTCTCCGATGGCTACAGTCAATTTTCCTAACTTTTTATATGGAGTCTTATATTTCTCGCAGATTTCGTAAATCATCAAATTACCCTTAACACACAATTTAGCCTTAAGTGAACCAGGCGGATAATGAATACCAGAGTGAATTACGCCACTGTTGTGGGTGCTTGTTTCCTGTCCAAACTTTGCGTTTCTCTCTAAAATGTAGACTCCTTCGTTTCTTTCAGAAAGTTTTGCAGCCACAGCTAAGCCAACCACGCCAGCACCAATAACAACTATGTTCGCCTCTTCCATGAGTGAGACTGTAAAAGCGTATGCTGATAAATTTTTATTAACACCAGTTTCTTTCAGCAACAAAATTGCATCGTTAAAATGGCAATAATATAAGAGCAAAAGTTTTTTACAAGCACCAGAAATTTAGGTTTTCTAACAATCCACTATTTGAAGGGAGCATTATTGAATAGAATAATCGTTTGCCTAAAACAAGCAATTGACGTTTCACAGTTAAAAGTTGACCCTGCAACTAGGCAGCTGATAACGGCTGGTGCAGCCAAGAAAATAAGCGATTTTGACAAAAACGCCTTAGAAGAAGCCATAAGGATTAAGGAGAAAATTGGCAACATCGAAATATTAACCGTAACAGTCACGGCGGAAGATGCCAAAACCGTTCTGCGGGAAGCCCTTGCCATGGGAGCAGACAAGGCTTACATGGTTAACGACCCAAGTTTTAAGGACATAGACACTTTAGGCACAGCCTACATCCTAGCTGAAACAATAAAGAAAATCGGAAACTTTGACCTAATTCTTTGTGGCGAAACATCATTAGACAGCTTTTCCGGACTTGTCAGCTCAAGATTAGCTGAACTTTTAGGATTGCCACAGATAACTTCTGTTAGAAAAATTTCTGTTGAAGGCGATGCCGTGAGTGCGGAGAGGGCGCTTGAAGATTCGATTGAGACTGTGAAGGCGAAAACACCCGCTTTAATAGCGGTTACAAGAGAAATAAACCAGCCACGCATTCCATCGTTAATGATGATAATGAAGGCTTCTAAAAAAGAAATAATAACGTGGACGGCTGCAGACCTAAACCTTCCAAGAGAGAAGCTTGACATGAAAATTGAGGTAAAGGAGGTTTTGGCTCCTAAAACGGAGCGTAAGAGGGTAAAAATAACAGGTGAAAGTGCGCAGGAGATTGCTGAAAGACTGGTTAAGGCGTTGATGGAGGAAGGCGTTATTGGAAGGTGAGAGGTATGAGCGAAAATAAAGGGATAATTGTTTACTCTGAAAAGCATGATTTGCTGCTTGAGATTCTTGGGAAAGGAAGGGAAATAGCAGATAAACTGCAAAAAGAGTTGGCGGCTGTTTTGATTGGATATGGCGTTCAGGGAAAAGCAAACGAGTTAATAAAACATGGAGCAGACAAAGTTTTCCTAATTGACAATCATGCTCTTACAAGCTTTCAGATTGAACCATATCTAAATGTTTTGCATAGTTTAGCCACAAAATACAAGCCTGAAACGGTGCTGATTGGTTCAACAAGAAATGGAAAACCACTGGCAGCTAGACTTGCAACACGCCTCCAAACTGGATGCATTCCCGACTGTAATAGATTAAGTGTTGACGAGGAGGGAAGGCTTGTTTGTGAAAGAATAACATATGGCGGAACTGCCATTGCAAAAATAACTTTCAAAACAAAACCTCAAATAGCCACAATCCCACCGAGAACATTTGAGAAACCTCAACCCAAAGAACGTAACGGACAAATAATAAATTTTGATGTGAAAATTGAAACGCCAAAAACGGAAATCGTTGAAACGAAACCCCTCGAAGTTTCAGCCGTAAGAATCGAAGACGCTGATGTAATAGTCAGTTGTGGAAGGGGACTAGAAAAGAAGGAAGACATCGTATTATTAGAAGAGTTAGCGCAAATTCTGAACGGGCAAGTTGGCAACACAAGACCTTTGGCTGAGGATAGAAAATGGTTTACAGAATGGGTTGGATTGTCTGGACATAAAGTTAAGCCAAAACTCTACATAGCCTGCGGAATTTCTGGCGTAATACAGCATGTTGCTGGAATCCGAGATGCAAAATTAATAGTAGCCATAAACAAAGATGAGAATGCACCAATATTTGAGGTTGCAGATTATGGCGTTGTAGGCAACTTATACGAAATATTACCAGCATTGAAAGAAGCATTAAAGAAACAACTACAATAACAACATAC
The DNA here is from genome assembly GCA_030017755.1 of Candidatus Bathyarchaeota archaeon. GTDB lineage: Archaea > Thermoproteota > Bathyarchaeia > Bathyarchaeales > Bathycorpusculaceae > JASEJA01. Next base: position 8,831 of record JASEJA010000025.1, on the reverse strand, counting down.
TTTTGGCTTGAAAAACAACCAATACCGACCCTTATCCTCTAGATTTTCACGAAAACAAGGATAAATAAAATGGTGTTATTTATGAATAATTATGCTATCCCGAGATGAAGCCCTAAGGCTTGTCAAGAATACAAGCAAATATACCCATGCGTTAATGGTTTCTTGTATGATGAGAGAGTTAGCGAGAGCCTTAAACGAAAATGAAAGGGAGTGGATGCTGGTTGGGTTACTGCATGATTTGGATTATGACGAGGTCAAAGACGACATGAGAATGCATGGTATTGTTGCCGCTGAGATGTTGAAAGGGAAACTGCCTAAAAAATGCATTTATGCGATTAAGGCTCATGATTACAGAAGTGGAGTTAAACCTAAAAGCAAGCTTGACAAGGCGTTAATAGCAGCGGATTCTCTGGCAAGTTTAATTGAGAAAATGGGAAAGGAAGCAAGAGAATTAAACGTTGAAAAGCTGCGGGCAGAGCTTGAAAATATTTCCGCAAATAGCCCTTGGTACAAAAACAATGTATTGAGATGTGAAGAAATTGGATTAAGACTTGACGAGTTTCTTAGGCTATGCTTAACAGCCATTAAAAAAGAAAAATGTTGATGATGCGAATCATTTGTATGGTATGTATTCTTTGCCTAAAAGTTCCCTTGCTATAACTATTCTTTGAATGTTGGTGGCTCCTTCAGCTCCGACGCAGTAGGACATTATTCCGCGTAATCCCATTTCTAATGGGCACTCTTTGGTATAGCCGTATGCGCCAAGCCAAATCATTGCGTGTTTGTAAATGTCGAAGGCTAAATGTGGCGCTATTAGTTTGCAAGCTGCTATCATTCTGCTCACTTCTAATGGTGAGAATTTGCCTTCTTTGTAGCGTTTGTCCTGCATCCATGCTGTGCGGTAAGTAAGCGAACGTAGGGCTTCAAGTTGCGCCCAATCATCTGCCAGTTCAAACTGTATTCCTTCAAACTTGCCGATGGGTCTGCCGAAAGCCTTCCGTTCTTTAATGTATTCCATGCCAATATCAAGTGCTCTTCTTGCGGCTCCAACACAGACGGCGGCTATCAATATTCGTGCGTTGTCAAAGCCTTCCATAGTCAAATAGAAGCCCTTATCCACTTCGCCGATGCGGTAAGCGTCTGGTATCCTAACGTTTTTCATCATAAAGCCACCTGTGGAAATTGCCATTCGCCCCATGTCGTCGAAGCGTTTGTTAATTTCAACTCCAGGCGCATTCATTGGAAGGTAAAAACCTGTCATTCCACGGTGTGGGGCGTCTGGCGGTGCTGGCGAGGTTCTGGCGATGACAAAGTAGCCTCCGCCGAGTTTTTTTGCTTCTTCAGTTCCGCTGATATACATTTTCTCTCCGTTCAAAACCCAATCGTTTCCGTCTCTGTGCGCTGTGGATTTGAAGGCTGCGACATCGGAACCGCCACCAGACTCTGTGGAACCAATGCCAATGAAGGCTTCGCCTTTTATTGCTGGGTGGATAACTGCTTGGCGTACTTCTTCGGTGCAGTATCTGTCAACAACAAAACCCCAAGAAGATTCCACAAGCCAAAAAACTGGGATAGCAATGCTAACGTCAGCATAACCCAACTCTTCTCCAGCGATACATGCGGTAACCCAGTCAGCGCCTGTTCCGCCGTGTTCTTGTGGTGCAGTCATGACAAGCAAGCCTAAATCAGCCATTTGTTCTATTACTTCATGCGGAATCTCGCCTTTTCTGTCAAATTCTCTGATTTTTTCGAGAGGCAGATTTTTCTCGCACCATTCCCTTAATGCTTTACGGAAAAGTTCCTGCTCTTCCGTGAAACTGAAATCAACCATAATTTTCACCTTGAAAGCTTCTATTTAAGCTTGGAATATAAAAGTTGTTTAATGTTTAAGTAGAAATCTTCATTAAAAGCTGCTCCACAGGACTTTGATTAAGATGTAAGCCAAGTTTTTCCATTTCAATGTTTAAGGCTAAACCAAGCAGCTGTGTATAATAAATTACTGGAAGACTGGTTTTTGCTCCAACAGTTGCCGCCGCATCTTTCTGCCTAAAATCAAACATCAAACCACAATCAGGACAAGAAATAACCAAACCGTCAACACCCAAATTTTGTAAAGCCTTAATCTTAGCGCCAGCAAGAGAAAGAGCAGAATTGGGATGCCCATACATTAGAGCTGCACCACAACAATCCAGCTTCTCAGCATAATCCACAGTTTTCGCTCCAAGAGCCTCAACTAACTCATCAAGTTTTCTAGGATTCTCTGCATCATCAACCCTTCCAAGATCACTGTAACGAATAATTTGGCAACCAACATGCGTTGCCAACCTCAAACCGTTAAGAGGCTTCTGCGCTGTTTTTTTAATAGAATCTAAACCCACAAAGTTATGCAAAAAGTCGATTACGTGCCAAATTTTAATGTGCGAGTTATATGCTAATCCTTCTTCTTTTAGCAAACTCTCGATTTTCTTATTAAGATTCTTATCTTTACTCATGACATCTTTTGCTTCAGAAATAGTAAAGTGACAGCGATTGCAAGGTACAAGCAAACCGTCTAAACCCGTCGCATTTGCTATGGCTAAGACTCTATTAGCCAAATAGTTTGCTGCTGAGTCTTTTACGCTTTTTATTGGGTCTCCACAACAATTAGCCTCAGACAAATCTACAAGTTCTACGTTTAGCTTTTTGAAAACTTCACGAACCGACATTTCGTAAGCGTACTGACTTGTTAATATGCGACAGCCCCAGAAAACAGCAAGTTTCAACTACTTTTCCTCCATAATTTTCATAAATGCCACTTGAAAACTCTCCCTTGGAAAGGTGATTTTTGGCAAATTCAAACTTTTACGATCAAAAACTTCCATCTTTCTAGTCGTAACCTCTTGAGGTGCTTCAGCCAAGCCAGTTTCGAGAATTCTTGAGACTGTTTTCAAGTATTCTTCGGGTATTTGCGCTTCCTTTTCAACAGCCATATTCCTAAGAACCATTATTATGTGGTATGGTGAGGCTTTTTGCGGGCACCTTTGTACACACTTTAAGCATGTCACACAAGTCCAAATTATATCTGATGACGCTAACTCATCAACAAAACCGAGGTTTACAAGTTTAACTATTTCATGAGGTTTCAATTCCAAAAGTTTTAACGCTGTGCATCCGCTGGTGCATTTTAAACATTGAAAACAGTTAACAAATTCTCTGCTGCTAAGCTTTGACAAAAAATTTTCGCGAGCATCCATGTTTGGTTTTGCCATTGACATTAAATCTGTTAAACCCATAATCGATTACCTCCTTTCAGAACAGCATGCTTTAACTTGAGCTAGAAACTGCTCGTCAGTGTAATGTTGCATTTTAATTGCTTTAGTAGGACACGCTGAAACACAGAGACCACAGCCCTGACACATGGCTTCTATAACTTTAGCCTTAGCTTTTTCCGTGCCTTCCACAATTTCCGTTTTCGTCTCTATCGCAAGAAATGGACAAATAGGCTCACAAATTTGACAGCCACTACACAAGTTTTTATCAATAACCGCCGTTAAAGGCTCAAGCTCAATTACGTCCTTCGCCAAAAGGTCAATTACTTTCGCTGCTGCGCCACTGGCTTGCGCAACAGTATCGGGAATATCTTTGGGTCCTTGACAAGAACCAGCAATAAAAATTCCAGCCGTTAAACTCTCGAGAGGTCGCAATTTTGGATGTGCCTCCAACAGAAAACCGTCATTGCTTCTTGAAACATGGAATAGTGCACTTAGTTTTTCAAGGTCAGTGTTTGGAACCATTCCACTCGCTAGAACGATTAAATCTGGCTTTATTTCCAAAAGCTTGTTTGTTCCCTTATCGTAAACGTCAAAGTAAAGTGAACCCTCCGGAGCGCTTCGAATATCTGATGGCAAACCTGCAACGAAGTCTATGTCCAACTCTCTTGCTCGCCTATAAAACTCGTCATATCCCTTGCCAAAAGCACGCATATCATTAAAGCACACATAAATTTTCACGTTTTCTCCTAACCTTTCTCGAACAAGAATTGCTTGCTTTAAAGTTGTCATACATCCTACACGACAACAATGCTCATGAAAACGCTTGTCTCTGGAGCCAACGCATTGCACAAAAACCAATGTTTTCGGAACCGCACCATTTTGTGGATTGATAATTTCTCCTTTGGTAGGTCCAGAGGCATTTAGAATCCTTTCAAACTCAATGTTTGATACTACATTTTTACATTGTTTGTATCTTAACTCTGGCATTTTAGAAGCATCGAAAATTTCTGCTCCAACAGCCAAGATTATAGCGCCAACTTTAAGCCTGAATTCTTCTGGTTGCTGCTCAAAGTTTATGGCTTTTGCTTCGCAAGCTTCTAAACATTTGCCGCATACATCTTTATCGTATTTCAATCTTAAGCAATGGTTCGGGTTTATTATGGCTATTTTTGGCACCGCATAGGGAGAATAAATTGATATTGCATGTGTTTGGCTTAAGCCTTCATTAAACTTGTCTGGAACTTTGACTGGACAAACTTGAGTGCAGAGTTCGCAGCCAACACATTTTTCCTCGTCCACATAACGGGGCTTCTTTACGATTGAAACTTCATAATTTCCAACAAACCCGCTAACATTTGTAACCTCAGAATTTGTTAATAATATTATGTTTGGATGTCTGGCAGCATCAACCATTTTAGGAGTGAGAATACAAGCACTACAATCAAGTGTTGGAAAAGTCTTGTCCAACTGCGCCATACGCCCACCAATACTAGGCGCCTTCTCAACAAGATAAACTCTAAACCCGGCATCAGCCAAATCCAGCGAAGCTTGTATTCCCGCAATTCCGCCACCAACAACTAGAACATTTTTCTCAACGCTAACCCTTCGTTTTTCTAAAGGCTGCAAAAGTTTAACACGCGCCACACCCATCTTCACAAGGTCTTTAGCCTTTTCTGTAGCTTTTTCTGGCTCTTCGCTATGAACCCACGAGACATGCTCTCTCAAATTTACAATTTCAAGCAAATATGGGTTTAAGCCAGCTTCAGCAACGGTTCTGCGGAAAGTTTCTTCATGCATTCTCGGCGAGCATGTGGCGATAACTATTCTGTCAAGGTTATGTGCTTTAATATCTTCTTTAACCATGCGCTGTCCAGTTTCAGAACACATGTAAACATAATGTTTGGCTACTATAACATCTTGTAATTTCTCAGCGTATTCAGTCACTTTCTCTACGTCAACCACGCCAGCAATGTTTAAGCCGCAGTGGCAAACATAAACGCCTATCCTAGGCATTTGCAAACCTCTGGAGAGTAATTTACCCCGTTAAATCCATTTATTATTCGTAGCTGTTTAAAACAGCAATCTATAACATAACACTTTTTTAATAGACTGAAACTTTAGCCACTCCATTTATTTTCAAAAATTCTGGAATTAATTCTCCTGGAATTTTTTTCTCAGCAATCAGAGTTAATTTGGGTTCAGGCGACAACTCCGGGTCATCAACTATTGCTTGTCTTATACTTAAACCAGCCTTCGCAAGAAGTAAGGCAGAGCCTGCAAGTATGCCTGGAATTCGTGCGTCAACAGGCGTTATTTCGACAACTCCCAAGTCTAAATGTTTGGCAATTTCTTTTAAGGAGTGCCCAGCTGACCTTAACTCTTCAAATATAGGTCTTAGTTCACGGTTTGTGCGAATGGCATTTAGCGTCTCGTTTACTGTTCTTCTGTCTACTTTAGCGGCTCTGGCTATGCGCACTGGTGGAATTTCAATTTCGTTAAGGTAGATTTTTCCGTTTCTTACGCTTAGTCCATTTTCTACAAGAACCCGCGCAACTTTAAGTCGTTCTGGATAGCCTTCTAAGCATTTCACAATTTTGCTCCACATATTACGGATTCCTTCATGTACTTTTTTGTGCAGTAAAGTATAAATATGTTCGTGCTGTCTTTAGTATGTTATTATGCATACATGAACAAAAACATACATGAGGGAACATCTATATGCATTCAAAAATTAATGAAAGCTTCACACCGCTAAAACCAGAAGAAATACCAACAGAATGGTACAATATTCAAGCAGACCTTCCAGAGCCATTACCGCCACCATTAGACCCAACAACCCTAAAACCAATAAGCCCTCAACTGCTGGAAAGAATATTCGCAAAAGAACTCATAAAACAAGAAGTTTCCACAGAACGCTACATAAAAATCCCAGAGGAAGTTTTGGATGCGTATCTGAGGCTTCCACGCCCTACACCACTGTATAGAGCCAAAAGATTAGAAAACTACTTGAAAACGCCAGCAGAAATATACTTCAAATGTGAAAACTTTAGCCCAACTGGAAGCCATAAAACTAATACTGCTCTTGCACAAGCCTACTACAATAAAGAACAGGGAATAAAAAGGTTAGTAACGGAAACTGGGGCTGGACAGTGGGGCACAGCCCTAGCCTTTTCATGCACACTTTTTAGATTGAACTGTCGAATCTATATGGTTAAGGCAAGCTATTACCAAAAACCAGGCAGAAGAATCATTGCGCAGATTTACGGCGCAGAAATGTTTCCATCCCCAAGTGAACAGACAAATTTCGGCAGAAAACTGCTAAAAGAAAATCCAGAAAATCCAGGAACTTTGGGAATAGCCATAACGGAAGCCATAGAAGACACGCTTACAAACGAAGACACGCGGTATTCGTTAGGCTCTGTGCTAAACCACGTGCTTATGCACCAAACCATAGTAGGCTTAGAAGCAAAAAAAGAGTTCGAACTCATAGACGTTTACCCAGACGTAGTTTGCGGATGCATAGGCGGAGGCTCCAACTATGCAGGATTCGCGTTTCCATTCATGATGGACAAACTCAGAGGCAAAACCAATACCGAATTTGTTGCTTGCGAATCAAAAGCTGTTCCTCACACAACAAGAGGCGTTTACGCATACGATTACGGAGACACAGGCAAAATGACGCCACTTTTGAAAATGTTAACAATCGGGCACGGCTATGCTTGTCCGCCCATACATGCTGGCGGTTTGAGATACCATGGAATGGCGCCTTTGATATCTTACCTAATATATAAGGGGTATATGCGCTCTGTTGCTTATACTCAAAATGAAGTTTTCGAAGCAGCCAAAATTCTAGCCCAAACAGAAGGATTAATAATAGCTCCTGAAACAGCCCACAGCCTAAAATTCGTAATAGATGAGGCGTTAAAATGCAAGAAAACGGGCGAGAAGAAAGTAATAGCGATGAATTACAGTGGACATGGCTTGCTTGACCTAACAGCTTATGAACAGTTTCTCAGCGGCAAACTGGTGGATTATGAACCTGAAAAAATCGAAGTTCCAAGCTTTAACTATTAAGGTAAAAAGATATGACGGAAAAACAGGATTTAAGAATTGCTTTACTTCCAATAGACTCTTTAAAACCTCACGAAAAAGGCTCTCCGTTATATTTGGAGTTGCTTAAACAAGAAATTCTCGGAGACGGCTTACTAAAGTATCCAATAATAGCAGATGAAAAAACCCACGTCATTTTAGATGGAATGCATCGGTGGCTTGCCCTAAAAAGCCTCGGCTATACTCTAATACCAGTCATACTTGTAGATGCCTTCCAAAACCCAAAAATCCGCGTTGGAAGGAGAAGGATTCACCGTTACACATGCAATTCTGATGAAGAAATAACCATTGAGAAAGTATTATCAGCTGGATTTAGCGGACAACTCATGAAACCACGATCAACCCGACATTTTTTCTCATTTTCAAAATTTCAAAGAATAAATTGTCCTCTTCATCAATTAAAAAAGCGTACTCCACAAGATGTTTCCAAATATCTTGCAAAAATGACCCGAGAAGAATGTAATTTAGCCATTAAGGAATGGCTGGAAGAAATATCTGAAGAATTAGAGTTTCTGGAGAAAAGGAAGGAAGAAGTAGAAAAAGAAATGGAAGAATTCTTAAACAGAATAAAATCTTTAAACAACTTTACAATCCCTTAAACATTCAATTTTACAAATTTTAATTGCTTAAACACAGAAGTTATTTAACACTAAACAACATACTACTTGAAGGTGAACTTATGATTCCAATCAATGCCCCGCTTATTGGAAATGAAGAAATTGAGACTGTTACAAAAGTTTTAAAAAGTGGCATATTGACTCATGCCCTCGGCGCTGGACCTGCAGTTAAAAAATTTGAGGAAGCATTTGCAAAATATGCAGAGGCAAAAAATGCAATAGCCGTAAACAGCGGGACTGCAGCCTTACATTTGGCAATGGCTGGAGCTGGGATAAAGGCTGGGGACGAAGTAATTTTGCCAAGCTTCACCTTTACAGCGACGGCGGAAGCCATCGTTATGGTTGGAGCAAAACCAATTTTTGTGGACATAAAACCGGAAACATTCAATATTTCTCCCCAGAAAATTGAAAAGGCTATTACAAAAAAGACAAAAGCCTTAGTTCCCGTTGACCTTTACGGTTTACCAGTTAATATGAAGCCGATAAGGGAAATCGCGGACAAACATGCTCTGCTAATAATTGAAGATGCAGCCCAAGCCGCAGGCGCAACTTACAAAGGCAAACCTCCTGGAGCTTTCGCTGATATTACATGTTGGAGTTTATATGCAACCAAAAACATAACAACAGGTGAAGGCGGAGTAGTAACAACAAACAATGAGGAAATTGCGGAGAAGATTCGAATTATGAGAAGTCATGGAGAAAAGGAGAAGTACAAATCTGTTATGCTCGGCTATAACTATCGCATGCCAGAAATTGAAGCAGCCATAGGACTTGTGCAACTTCAAAAATTGCCAAAATTTTTGGCTAAAAGACGACAAAATGCCAAAAAACTGACAGAAAAACTTGCAAGTTC
>JASEJA010000102.1 GCA_030017755.1 Candidatus Bathyarchaeota archaeon | reverse complement strand
CATTATTTCGTGTGTATGTTCTTCCTGGTTTTCTGTTCTAAGGCTGGCTGTGTATTTGGTTATGGCTGAGTTTACTCCCCAGTCTCTGAAAAGAATAGCCATGTATGATGGGATTAGGGCTACGGAGTATAGTCCATATTCTTCTGGGTCATTAGTCTTGAGAGGATTATTGTGCCGACAGCCATTATGATGGTTGAGGCTGCTACTCCTATGAATAGTTGGATGCTTCCTTGGGCAGAGGTTTTTCCAATTTCTACGGCTTTTTCCATGGCTTTGCCTTCTTGTGGTGTGGGTTAGTTTTTTATATTTTTCTTTTTCATTGTTGTTTCATGTTTGTGGTTGGTTTTTTGTTCTTTTGTTTGGCCTTTGTCATGGTTGTTTATCTTTTGAGGCATTATGTTTTTGCGGTGATTACGTTGTTGTATGGGAGGGGTTCGAGGAAATGTCGCGATGGTGGGGTTTTTGAACCTTTTGTATCTGTTATTGTTCCTGCGCATAATGAGGAGAGGGTTATTGGAAGGCTTTTGGGTAAGATTTGTGAGTTTTCTTATCCTAAAGAGAGGTTTGAGGTTTTGGTTGTTGATGATGGTTCTACGGATAGTACTGGTGAAATTGTTGAGGCTTTTGCGAATAAGCATGGTTTCATTAAGCCTTTGCATAGGCGGTTGGCTTGCGGAAAGGCTACGGCTTTGAATGAAGCTTTAAAACGTGCTAGGGGCGAGTTTGTTTATTTCTTTGATGCAGATTATGTTCCTGATGTGAATTTTATAGAGGTTGCGAACAGCGGGTTTTCAGATTCAAGGGTTGGAGTCGTGCAATGTTATATAGGCGTATTGAATTTGGATAAAAGGGTTTCAAAGGTTGTTTGTTTGGAGAGGGTTGGCGGATACAGGGTTGACCAGCTGGCCAGGGACATTCTTGGGCTTGTCCCCCAGTTCGGCGGAACCGCCGGAGGGGTGCGGCGCGGTTTGCTTGATGCTTTGGGTGGTTTTGATGAACATGTGTTGGCTGAGGACACGGATTTGACTTTTCGTGTTTATCTGGCTGGGTATAAAGTTCGGTATTTGCTTGAGGTTGGTTCATATGAGGAGGCTGTTGAAGACTGGCGGGGGTATTGGAGGCAGAAAAGCCGTTGGGCTAAAGGTCATATGCAATGTGCTTTTAAACATTTTCTGCCGCTTTTGAAAAGTGGAAATTTGAGTTTTAGGGAGAAGCTGGATGGTTTGCTGCTTTTGTTTATCTATTTTGTTCCTGTACTTATTGGTTTAGGATGGATTCTTGGAGGGTTATGTTTCCTTTTTGGTTATGGCTTGGGAGGTGGGAGTGCTGCTTTTGTTTTGACGTTGATTTATTTTATTTCTGGAAACATTGCTCCTTTATCTGAAGTTATTGTGGGAGTGATTCTTGAGAAGCGTTTGGGTTTTTGTAAGTATACACCTCTACTTTTCGTGGCTTTTGTTCTTAACGTCTTTATTTGCTGTAAGGCTTTTGTTGATGTTCTTTTCTGGATGTTACGTGGCAAGCATCGTTTGCAATGGGATAAAACAGTTCATAAGGGAACGTGAAAGCATGTCGTTTTGGATGACGGATGTTTTCTGGCTTAAGTGCTAATTACTTTGTTGCTCTATATATTTTTTAGATATCTCCAAGCTATAAACGCGAAGAAGGATAAGGCAAAGCTGACCATAACGAAGGTATCTAGTGTAAGCCACGGTATGTTTCTGTCTACGGGCCAGTCTCCGGACCATGTTTGCGTTATATGGATCGTCAATATTCCATATCCAACGATTATAAGGCCGTAAATTATCAAGGCTTCAGTTATGGACAAAGCCAGCTTTTGAGTTTTCATATGGTTTTTCCCGTCACTCGTTTTTGATGTGGATATATTAAAATTTTAGGGCTTTAGGGGTCATTGCTGAGGTTTTATTGGAATGTCAATTGAAGGCTTAAAACGCGCCTTTCTCGTATTATGAAGATGCTGTCTCCAGAGCCTATTATGC
>JASEJA010000101.1 GCA_030017755.1 Candidatus Bathyarchaeota archaeon | reverse complement strand
TACGGATACAACATCCTAAGAGGATTAGACGTGTTAACCAAGCTTGGCTACGTAAATGATGAACGCATAAGTGACGCTGTTGAAGTTCTCTTACAAAAACGGCAAGACAGCGGGAAATGGATTTTGGAAAGTGCGCCGACTGGAAGAATGCATGTTAATATAGAAGTGAAGGGCAAGCCTAGTAAATGGATAACTCTTATTGCTTTAAGAGTGCTGAAACGTCTAAGTCTGAGCTATTAGAGGTAGTTTATTTTTAAGTCATAGGTCGTTTGCTGAAATATCGTTGATATAACTTGTTAAGGTTTACGTTCTCAGAGAGGGCTTTGAAAAGCAAAAATAAATCTGTAGAAAATAGTAATAGCGATAAGTCTCCTCAAAATTCGGAGCGTTACACAATTTTTCACGTATTATTTGAAGCTTTGAAGGAAAAGGAAAGAAAACGTAAGAGAAACTAATCTCTATGAAACTTTCTGGTTTGCAGATTTTACAGCATTTACTGTTCTCCTCAAGAGGAGTTGGGCAGCCTCTAGTGTTGGCCATCCGCCCAAGCCACAGTCTGGTCCTGTGAAAGTCATTCTTTCGCCATATTTTTCTTTGGCTTTTAGAAACCTTCTTTTAATAGTGTCTTCGTTTTCAACTAATTGTTCAGCGTTTGGTTTGGTTATGCCCTTCTCGTAGAGTTCCGCCGTAATTGAGTCTATGTCGGTTCTGGATATGCCAACCCTTATTTGTTTGTCTGCTTCTTCCAACATTTTTTTGGAAACGGCTTCGATGTTTTTTGGAGAAGCAGCATACTCGAAGGATAGTACGTCAAGATTTTTTACTGCTAATAAATCTGCAACTCTGGATGACGAGTGTAGATGAATCTGCTTTACAACATTCGAAAAGTTAAAGGCTTTTTCCAACACATCCAACAGTGTATCTCTGTCTGTTGTTACGTCATGGAATCCGAAGCTCGGCTCATCCAGCGAAACCACCTCTGTCTTCACATATTTAGAGTTTAAAATTGAGTTTTTTGCGAAACGTTTCACGGTTTCTGCAAACATTAGGAGGATATCCTTGTAAGAGGTTGTTCCAACCATTTTTAGGTAGAGCTCTATTGGTCCAGTAATGCAAACGCGGAGCGAAATTTTCTTACCAATTTCTTTGCTGAGCCTTTCAGCTTCTTCCTTGATTACGTATATTTCAGGTATTACTGCACTTTTTTCTTCGACCACATATGTGCCTTTATTTGTGGCTTCTTGGATTACTTCTGTAAATTGCTTATGAATGTCGTAATGTTGTGGATAATTGACAATATCTAAGCCTGTCTCCAACTTTTTCTTGAAAGAATCTATTATGATATTATAGAAATTGTTTAGCAAGAATTCTTCCTTTTTTATGTCTTTTCCATTGATTATGGCTTCTCTTGCAAGAACATATGCCTTATCAAATGACTTCCTATCTATAGATTGGGGTAGCGGAAAACTTCCCACATCATCAACTAACACGTTCATATAAAACACTGTTGCTGCTTAGTCATTTAAGAATAGTTGTTATTTTTCCGCAAAAAATATAAGTCACCGCTCACCGTGAACATTAATTGGTGTTTAAGAATGAATATTTGGAAACTTCGCTTCTCTCTTATCGGCTCCTTAGCCATAATAATAGGTCTCTCCACGCTGTTTCTAACATTGGTTTTAAACTTACTCGGCGTTAGGGATTTATTAACTCTTGGCGTTTTGGTTGTTGCATTCAACATTATTCAATGGTTAATATCACCCTACATAATTGATGCCCTCTACCGTGTGAAAGACATCCCAGAAAGCGAAAATCCAAAACTCCACGAAGTAGTTGAAAACCTCAGCAGAAAAAGCGGAATAAAAAAGCCAAGGCTTATGCTTGCACAAATTCCTATACCAAACGCCTTCGCTTATGGCTCGCCCATAGCTGGCAACCGCGTAGCCGTCACAACTGGACTTTTGAAAACCTTAGATTTTGAAGAGGTTGAGGCGGTTATTGGGCATGAGCTTGGGCATTTAAAGCATAGAGACGT
>JASEJA010000100.1 GCA_030017755.1 Candidatus Bathyarchaeota archaeon | reverse complement strand
CCAAAACAGAATTGCTAACCAACCATTAAGGCTCGTGGCAAAAATTTGGTCAAAAAACCTTTAATTAGAGAGAAGGGAATAAGAAATAAACCTCCAAATATGTTTACGTAAGCCACAACAAGAAAAGGACTATATTTTTCCATAATACTTTTTCCAAGAAGAGTATAAGCAGTCCAAAGAATAGGTGTGGAAAGCAAAATTAGGCTTCCTAAAAGGAATTGTTGATTAGTTTGGAGGTTTATGCTTCCGCCCATGATGACAATAAAAGTGCCCATGGCCGCTATTCCAACACCAAAAAATTGCCTCTTCGTCAAACGCTCTTTAAAAAGTTTGGCGGGAAAACTGTTATAAAAACTGGTGCGAGTAAGCAAACAAATATGGCTGCGATAGATGCTCCTGCCATTTTTATGCCCGTGTATTGAACGGTAAAGAAAAAAGTTACACCTGTAAGTGCCAAAAGAATGAGCATTGGAAAGTCGCTCTTCTGAACAAAGAGCACATAACCCTTCACCTCTTTCTCTCAAGCAATATTGCAATGAGAAAAAGTCCGCCAGCAGCAAGGAAACAAAAGGTGGCAATGGCAATCGGAGTTAATCCTTCTGTCAAAGCAATTTTAACAACAACAAAGGAGCTTCCCCAAAAAAGAATCAGCATAATCATTAGAAAGACGTTAAAGAGGCTTATCGTTTTAGCATTCATGACGGAAAATCTTCTATTCAAATTTATAAAGAATTATATGAAAATAGCCAAAACTGCATCAAGAAATAATCGATGTGGGCCGGGCCGTATGAAATTAAGAAATTAAGTGAATCCTTTAAGCCCGCCCTTTTCTTTTCTGTTATCAGCGACTAACAGAAACTACTTAAATAATAAAAATATTTAAAAATAATCTACGGAAAAGGTTGACAAACTTGTAAGAATGCGGCACTCATTTACAGCTAAGTTTATTTCTGAATACATACCGAACGGTTCACGTATACTTGAAATTGGGAGCAAGCTGACCCCTATTGGCTTTTGACTAAAAAGAAATACGACATAATCACAGTTGACTTGGATGGCGCAGATTATTGGCTAAATGTCGAAAGGGATAGCTTGAATATTATAAGGGAGAAATTTCGTTACGTCATAATGTTTGAGGTAATTGAGCATCTTGAGAATCCATTCGCAGCGTTAACAAATATCCGTGCTATTATGAAAAAAGGCGGGTTATTTCTGGGTAGCACGCCCAATCGTTTTGATCCATACTTGTTTTTAGGAGCAAAAATCCACGAAGATCACAATTATGTATTTGACAAGTTGAGCTAAGCATTTGTTAATAAGTGTGGATTTGAACCTTTACAACTGAAAAGTCGAGTTTTTCCAGTAAAACTCTCAAGGAGAATATTTATTTCCATAGATATCTCAAAACTTGTTCCGGCAGGCAGAGTGGTCTTCTGGACGGCAAGAGCCGCATAGGCTAGCCAGATTTTTCATCCTATTAAAAAGACTATTTTTAAAAGAGTGTTCATTGCTTCTTTATCATGAAATGCCCAAGCCTATTCTTTAAAATCTGTTAACGATGATTAAAAGAACATAGATAATGTTAGGCGATTCGTAACTTGAGATTGATTCACGTGCTATTTTAGGAAGATGATTATTGAATTTATATTAATTCTACTTCTTTTGGAAAAACATAGGTGTCTAGAATTGGGAAAAATGTTATGCGTCATGGGCGTATTACTAAGCAGGGTTCCAAGACGCTTAGGTGGGCATTGGTTAGTATGTTAGGATTGCTGTTAGGTTTGATGAGCGGATGGAAGTGCTCTATGAGAGGGTTAAGCGTAGGAAGGGTGATCAGAAGGCTTTGGTTGCTGTGGCGGCTAAGATGTTGAAGATTACCTGGTTCATGCTGACGAGGAAGGAGCCTTACAAGTCGAGAAGCGAGAGGATTTATGGGAGAAAGCTTAATTCGCTGGTTCATTGATGTTATTGTTGCTGGCTGATGGTTAGGCTTAGGTGCGCTGGCTTAAACACAGTATCTTTCATGGGTGTTAAGAGACATTAAGAGAAATAAACTCTGAGGAGTTTGCGTTTAGCGATTA
>JASEJA010000024.1 GCA_030017755.1 Candidatus Bathyarchaeota archaeon | reverse complement strand
ATTAGGTTCCAGCCTTTGTAAAGCTCTACAGGATACCATTCGCCCTCGGGAATTGCAAGATACACGGTTGTTGAGTTGCCTTCGTTTGCACCGTAGTCTACTGCGCTTATCGTTATGTTAGCGACTTTGCCGGCATAATCAACTGTCAAGTTGAGCACGAGTATGCCCACGAAGGTTCGGTGATCGCCTACTGATTTTAGATCGGCGGCATTTAGTGTGGTAAGTGGTACATCTATAGGGGTACCGTTTATGTACACTTTGTATTTCAGGACTCCCACGTTGTCTGTTGCTTCCAACGCTCTTATGATGGCTCCACCGCAAATGGCCTCTGCTGTGAATGTTGCTGTTGATGGTTTAACTTTGTCTCTTTTTATCTCCCATGTTTGCGTAAAGTTATTTGGCGTTGGTGAAGCCCCGTCAATCAGTGTTATCTTCAATATTACGTAGTCCGAGCCAGTAACATCGAAAGCCGAGGTTGCCGTTTCATTTTGAAACGTGTATTGCGTAGTATTTAGATATATAAACCCACTGAGCCCTGCTGGATTATAGAATGCGGCGCTAACATTTATACCAGTTGTGCCTACACCCATCCAGTAAACTCCATCAGCAAACGGCAATTCGTTACCACCTTGGTCTAAAACCTTGACCCATACTTGCTTTGGAGCAGTATTGTCTACTGTCGTCGATTTTTCACCTGAACCCATGTTTCCAGCCTTATCTGTTGCTGTTATTTTAACCGCTAGAACTCCATCCGAAATAGCTGTCTTGTTTGCAAAACAGTACGTGTAATTATAGTCATCAGTCTTCATACGGGTTACATACTCGAACCTTGCAGTATCATTTATTCCGACGGTTATCCCATACTTTGTTATGTTGAGGTTGTCGGTTACTGTGGCGTTTATCCATATACGGTTTCCAAATCCTACACTGTAGTAGCCATCAGCTGGCTTAGTGATTGTGACCGTTGGTGCTACCGCATCGACGATTACTGGTAGGTCGTATGTTCCAAGCAATGTCCCTCCGGTGTCCCAGGCTGTCGAGTTCCAGTGGTCAGGCTCCATTGTTGTAGAAGTAGTAGTCATGTTAACTTGTATCCACACATACTCGCCAATCAACAGGTTTGGTCCTGTTAGTTTGAAGGTATTTCTGTCTGCATCGTGAACTATGGTAGGCCAAGGTCTACTGCCCCCATAGCTTACTAGGGCATTAAACGTCCAGCCCGACGGATAGGTTATATTTATTGTTCCCAAGCCTATGCTGGACGCCACATTAACCGTTGTTATGTTGAATAGATAGGTTGTGTCTCCTTTAACGTGGGTTGGTGTTATAGTGGCACTGAACTGTGGGTTGAATGTGGCCGTCAAAGTTTTTGTATTATTTAGGCTAGCCGTCCCGTCAATGTAACAGTCAACGCCGAATGTTGCAGTCGTCGGTGGCACTCCAGGCCACCTAACACTCACATTGAATAATCCCCACGTGTCTTTCTGAAGCTCCTCACCTGGCGGGGCGGTAAAGTTAACTGAACTTGTAGAAGCATAGAAGGAAGCTGTCCAATTAGCACCCGTTCCGCTCTTGTATCCCCCGCATTTTCCTAGATAGGTGGAGCCTGATGGCAAAATTATGCTGGTTCCGTTTATCGTCCCTTCTTTACAGGTCACATTAAAGTTGTACGTAACCTCGGCTACGTTTGCCACCGCGGGTGAAATGATAGAGGCTGTATGCTGAGGCTGGATGAACGAGACATCTAGCGTTACGGTATTGTTCTGGCTCGCCGTACCATCTAAAAAGCAGTCAATACCGAAAGTTCTAACAGCGGGTATGGGTGTAGGTGGCACACTGGGCCACTTTACAGTAAAGTTGAACCATGCCCATTTTCCAGCCGCTATTTCCTCGCCTGAAAGCGCTGTGAAATTTACGGAACGCGTAGCAGAATAGTAGGTTGCCGACCAGTTTCCTATGGCTGCAGTGCCACCTCCAGAGATGGAGGGACCTATATATGTGAAACCGCCAGGCAGTAT
Organism: Candidatus Bathyarchaeota archaeon; assembly: GCA_030017755.1. Lineage (GTDB taxonomy): Archaea > Thermoproteota > Bathyarchaeia > Bathyarchaeales > Bathycorpusculaceae > JASEJA01. The sequence goes on along the minus strand of JASEJA010000024.1, from coordinate 13,839 downwards.
TATGTATGTCCTGTTTACATTGTCAGCCACACATGTCACGTTAAAAGCGTATGCAACCGTGGGAACAGTCGTTACTGCAGGCGACACAGTAGCAGTATGCTCTGGGGCTGGATGCGCCAAAACGGGTATTCCCAAGAATGCTATTGTCGAGATTAATAGTATTGTTATGGTTAGTATTGGAATTGTTTTCTTCAAGTCGATTTTGGTCTTCATTCTTTTTTCTCCTATATTTGACGGTTTACAAGATAACACGATACCTTATTTAATAGTAGTGTAAACAGAAAACTTCCACAGTATACAAAAACTAGAGTTTGTGGACAAACTTCAAACTTACTTATGTATAAACTTCATGGAAACTATGCCCTTCACATAATCTCGCTCCTTCACCTCATACCTAAAAGAACCCATAGCCCCTCCACAAAAAAGAACAAAAGAAACACACCTCAACATAGCTCCTTCCAGCGTCTAATCTCCAGCTTCTTCAACTCAGGGTCTTCCACAAATGCCTCCTGATTCCTTAAGTTGAGAATCTCCGTATCCTCAGTTATCAGAAGCCCGACATCCACCGATTGGGCAACAATGATCGCATCAAAAACATCCAGACCGAGACCCTTACTCCACATCAAGTTGAAACGAAAATCATCGCCCTTGGTGTAAGGGCGAAAGCAAATCCTTTCATCATCCCTTAAGACAGCCAGATTGTCTCCGAAGTTTTCTAAAGCATCCGCATACACCCTATTCATCCTTGAAAGCCTGAACAGCTTGGCCTTCGCTTCATAAATTGACAGTTCACTAACATACACCTTATCAAGCCTCGACAAAAACTTCCTAAATCTCTCTACAGTAAATCCGTCAATGTCAATGTCCAACTGAAAGAAAGGTAGAATGAAAGTTGTGTCCAGAAAAACCTCTAAAATCTCACCTAGCTTCAAGTCTCTCAGCTAGCTCCTTCCTCAGCTTCGAAAGCTCCTCAAGCCTGAGGGGCTCCACGTTTATCCTTGGCTTCTCAAGAAGAGACAACGCCGTAAGCTTAGGCTGGACAACCAGCTCATGACCCCTAATGCTCGCCAAAACCTTCCCGCCCGGCATAATACCCACCTTCTCCCTTACCTCATGCGTAGTATAAATCTCCCCCTTCTTCCCAACCCTAAGTTCCATTTTCTCCGACATAGACCATCATTGGATAAACAATCACTTCCGACAAAATAAACTTTTCGGATTGATCAAGCGGAGACCCAACTCACTGTAGGTCGAGGCAACAATTACCTTTTCTGAAATCTATAATAACCATTCCTCTCATGCACTCTTTATTCCCAGTCTCGTACCCTAGGGATTCCATAACACCCTCAACATAGCTCATAAGCAACTCAGTGTTCTCTTCAGATAAAACGAAAGACATAAGCCTCACCCTCACCGCATTCTCCTTCTTTTCTAAACTAACCTCGTCAAGCTCCCACCGACTTGTCTCTAATATTTTAGTTAGTATGTCTATTGCTTCTTCCTTGCTATGGAGCTTAGCGGTTAAATACTTGCCGAACCACCTTCCAGCATCCAGCCACACCTTTTGCATGGCATCTCTCTCCTCTGGATACAGCTTTTTTATAAACCAGTTTAAAGCATCTCTAGGAACAAGAACGGTGCCAGAGGCCCTCTCCATCTCCATGATCTCGTAGAAATCAACTATCTCCCGGATGGTTCGCCTCATCAGGCTCGCCCTTACGGCTTGCTCTAAAGCTTCAACAGTATACTCATAAAAAGGTGTTCCCTTCCTATTAGCTATCTCATTCAACGCTCTCACAAGTTCGCTTGGAACCGCAATTAGCTTCCTCTCCTTCGCCACACCCTTAGGCATCTACCCACCCTCACCTTCAACTTTAAACCTTAATCGAATAACTCCCTTCGAAACATCTTTTTCCGTACACCGATAGCCCAAGGCTTCCAACGCTCCCCCAAGAAAGGCACTAAACAACTCGGTATAAGACAAAGGAAACTCCGCACTTATACAACAAACCTCCCCCTCCCCATCGTTCACTTCAATATCAAACTCAGACGCACCCCACACCAAATTGCAAACAGCATCCCTAAAACCCTCAACAGGATTTTGAGGCTTCTTCGCCGCAAAAAATTTTCCATACCACCGACCCGTTTCACGCCACTTCTCCAACATCGAACGTTTAACTCCCTGCTTAAACGCCCTATCTAAAACATCAAACCACAACGTCTTAACTACAAGTACGAAACCAGCCTCCCTCGCAGCTTCCACCAAACCCCGCTCATCCACAATCTGCTTAAGGGGCAAGCCCATGTCATGAGCCCTTACAGTCTGCTCCAAAACCTCATTCACCAAACTGAAGAGCGTTTGACCCCTTTCCTCAGCAATCTTTACCACCTGCTCTGCCAACCCCTCATCAGCAGCCAACATCTTCCTCTTAACCATCCCTACCACCACAAACCTCAATAAGACACAAACCTCTCTTATAATTTACGCAAAAAGACGGCTGTTAGATAACAAAACAATAACAAACAACAAGAATAGAATTTATCTTTATTATTCTGGCAACAACAATATTTATCATAACAACTTCCTCAACAACGCAGATCAAGTGTGGAGTGATTCGGTGAATGTTTGGGACAATGGAAGGCAACTACTGGAGCGACCACCACGCAGGCAAGACCTAAGCGAAGACGAATCGGAGACACCCCACGCTATAGATGAGAACAACCAAGGCAACTATCCCTAAAGGGAATGTTTTCTGACTTCATAGTCGCCTGGAAAGAAGAAACCATCATGTCACTACCGCTTGCAATTCAACAATCTCTGATTTCAGATTTGAAGTCGGGACAGAAACAGGTAACAAAATAATATGCTTCAATGCCGTAGGCAAAGATGGTACCGTTGGTTTCTGCAGAATCATGACTCCTACCGACTTAACGGATTATCCATTTACCTTACTGGTTGATGAAGAAGAGATCGCTTCAACATTACTTGATGTCTCAGACAGCACACACGTTTATCTATATTTCACCTATGCCCATAGCAGTCGCACCATTACAATAATTTCTTCCAAGCTACTGTACATGTACAACGAACTACCCAACAAATACACTGAGTTACGAATAGATTTCCATAGCCTGCACTCTACATACCATGAACTCCTGAACAACCAAAGTATGCTTCTAGGGAATTACATCCAACTACTAGAGAGTTTTAACACGTTAAACTGACAACTCACGAACTCTTAAGCAACTACGGTACGCTTCTAGGCAACTACAGCCAACTTTACAGTTGAAACTCTCGGCAATTTTAACAGTGGAATCCGTTGACCCCATCATCAACAACAATCACCTCTATTTTTTATAATTCTGCGTCCTCAAAGAATTTAAAAATCTTTCCAGAAACTTCTCAGAGTTTAGGGTTGGAATGATTACTGACACTAGAGGCTTTTGGCTAAAGTCTCGCATCAAAGCCACCGCCAAACTTAACAACTTCCATAAAAACTTATCCGCTACCCTATCCCAACTAAAACCTCTCGAATACACCAAAGCATTTCTCGAAAATCTAACCTCAACTCTTCATCCCTTAACAATTTTACAATCCCTTCAGCCAAAGCCTTCGCATCGCCAGACTCAACTAAAAAGCCCGTTTCACCATGCTCAATCGAATCGCTTAACCCAGCAACATCATAAGCAACACAAGGCACACCCAAAGCATTAGCCTCAACAACATTCAACCCAAAACCCTCCCTCACACTCGGATTAACCAAAACCCAAGCCTTCCTAATCAAGTCTCTCTCCTCATTTGAACATGACTTAAAAAACCTAACACCCTCACAAGCCATTCCAACAAGCCTATCCCCAAAATAACCATCTCCAATAATCCAAAGCTCCGCATACGGAAAAGCCCCCTTAACAATTTTAAAAGCTTCAACAGCATGGTCAAGTCTCTTCGCCCTCTTCAACCTCCCAACATAAACAATCACGGGATAACCCACTTTTCCTTCCAAATCTTTCAAAGGTTCAAAATTTAACCCTTCCCCAACAACAAAAACCCTTTCAAAACCAAAATCAACCAAATCCTTTTTTATACTCTCAGAAACCGTTACAGTTAAAATTTTAACATAATTTTTCAACCATCTCCGCTCTAAAAATGATAACCTAAAACACTTACTGGAAATGGAGTTTCATAAAACCAGTATTCCCGAGCCAACGGATGAATTAACGCAACAATTCTCTCTCCACTCCTAACAAAACTTGGCGTCAAAAAAGGTCTAGTGTCAATTTCGTCTATAACAACATCATATCCCTCTTTAGAAAAATGTTTAGCATAAAAACTCTTAGCCTTCCAATAAACCGAAAACCTTCCACCTTTCCTAACAATTCTAACACCATCAACAACTTCCTCATCACCGCCACCCTCAAACTTTGAAGCGAAAAGCGTAACCTCATGTCCAGATTTAACCCACCTACTCAAAACCTCCCTTGTAAAAACTTCAGCTCCACCCATCTCTGGATTCCGCCAACAACGCCAATTAAAAATCAAAATTTTAAGACTCTCCACCTTTTACACGCTCCGCATGCAATTCTAAATTTGCAAAAACAAGCTTTTAAGGAGTTGATAATACTTCAAAATCCTAAGCCTATAAGAAATTTTGAAAAGATCAAAAGCCATATTCAAAATTTCCTTAAAACCAATAAGCCCATTAACTCTAACGTTAACAGGTAAAACAGTAATTCTAAAGCCGCAGTGGTTACATACAGCTAACAACTCCAAATCAGAGGCATACCGCTTAATAACAAGTTTAGGCATCATCCTTTCCAAAACACTCCGCCTAAACGCCTTCAGCCCAGTTTGGGTGTCCCTCAATTTTATTCCAACAAACAATTTAGACAAAACATTAAAACCTAAACTCAAAGCTTTACGACTTAAAGTGATTGAAGCACGCGACTTCGGATGCCACTTAGAAGAGACAACCACATCATTATCTTTTAAAGCTTCAATATAGCCTGTATATGTTTAGGGTCAACATCCAAGTCGCTATCCATGACAACAACAAACTCACCTTTTGCAAGTTTAAAACCAGCCTTGACAGCGTTACCTTTCCCAATGTTTTTTCGATAACTCACAACCTTAACACGACTTTCGCCATTCTTATATTTATAATTAATAACCTATCTTTTGTGTCGTCTAAACTGCCGTCGTCAACAACTATTATCTCATAGTTCAAACCTGTCTTCTTCATCACAGAATCAACTCTGTGAATCGTCTCCTCAATAACATTTCCCTCATTATATGCACACAAAATTATTGAGGCATCTACACTTTTTTCCATTAAACGTCAACTCTCCAAACTCTATTCTTTAAGAAGACGATCGCTTGTAAAATAACACCGATAACTAGAAAACAATATGCAGAAATCGCCACATTATTAACTAAAGAATTTTCCTCAACAACAACTAAAAACGCACAAGAAAATATAAGTAAATTAAAAAACAATTATGAAAAGGCTCCAGGATTCTTAATTAAGTAACCTTTAACTTTAACAGGGAAACTCTCTGATTGATGTGCTTCGTTAGTTGTTTGAGTCACCTTCATTTGTACTGGCATGAACTTATCGTATTTATACAGATTTTGATGCGGTAACAATATAAAACTTACCTTTATTAAATTTGAATGTGAACTAAATTAAATTTAAATTTCTTGTGCAGACGCATCAAAACTCATTTTTTAACCTTAAGAAATCCATGCTTAAAAATAAAACTACCTTTTAGGAAGCGGCAAAGCTGAGATTCCAAAGCGCTTGCTAATTTCCTTTGCGAGCTTATCCGCATGACCTATGCGGAAATTGTCTGTGATTACAAGTTTCGGTTTTGAACGCCTAACATACTCCATTAAATCGTCAAAATCTGAATGGTCACTTAAGGCTATAATATACTCTCTTTCAGCGATTTCGCGACATGGAGTGTCAAACTCCCAGCCACTGACATATATGCGGAGAGCACCCTTAACAACCCTATTTTTTGCGTTCATATGATAGAAGATTATGCAAGGCGAATTTTCCTTTAACAATTCAACGGCTTCCCTTTCCTCCAAAGGTATTAAACGCCCAATTCGCATGCCATGGTTTTCGCAAACTTTAGAAACATGGAGAACCCTTTCGGGCGCAATGAAGGGAGCATTCACATCAGCGTCACGTAAGATCTGCATAACCTCTTGGAGTTTGCCGTGATAACCAAAAACTTGCACGGCTCCACTCTTTAAACCTTCCTTCACTAGAGAAATTAGCAAATCTTTAACATCTCTATCAAAAGAACGTTTACAAGATGGGTTTCCATAAGTGGCTTCCATAACAAGAATATCAGCATCTAAAGCAAGCGTTCCATCAATCCTAAAATCTCCAGTATAAACAATCCTTGTTCCTTCAGCATCTTCAACAAGCACTTGAGCTGCGCCTAAAATGTGGTCTGCACGGGAAAAAGTTATGCGCTCCTCCTCATAGTGAATAGTTTTACCGTAATCAAGAGTCTCCACAAACCCACCCATAAGAAAAAGTGGGCCTCGCATGACATCAATTAAATCTTTAGTGGCTTTCGTCATCAAAACTTTCTGGCATGTTTTAAGGCTTTGCTGCAACCCCATCATGTGATCGGCATGAGCATGGGTTACAACCCTTAAGGGTTTAGTTCCATCAAAGGCGTCGCATGCTACGTATTTCCCAAGTATTATGGCTCCTCGTGGGGTTATTGTAGCCTTTAAAGACAAAATTAGCACCAATCAGTAGCAAAATCATTAATCAAAGTTGCAATAAACTTCGTCCCTTGGATGAAACTTTCAATCTTTAAATTTTCATTTGGAGCGTGCTGATTAGCCTCCGGGTGACTGCAACCAGCAGACACAACTGGATAACCCAAAAAGTTTCGGAACAAATACATTGGTCCAGAAGCTGCACTGGTTGGGTAAATCACGGCCTTTTTACCGTAAACTTTCTCTGCAGTTTTTGCAACTAAACCCACAAATGGATCATTAACTGGTGTTCTTGATGGGTCTGTGGAGCCATGTTGAATAACTTCCAAATTGCCAAACCCATGCTTTTTCAAATATCTAACAAGCTTCATGTAGATTTCTTCGGATTTTTGGTTTGGAACCAATCGAAAATCAAGTTTTACAGCAGCTTCATTGGGTAAAACCGTTTTTGAACCTTTACCCGTATATCCAGATATTAAACCATTTATGGTACATGTAGGCTGAAAAAGTAAAGCCTTTAACGCTTCTATTCCGCGCTTTTTCCCCAAAAACTCCTTTATTCCAAGTTCCTTTTTCATTTCCTCCTCTTCAAATGGAATATCCCTTAAACATCTAATCTCTTCATTTAAAGGCATCAGCACATTCTCATAGAAATCGTCAATCAAAACTTTTTCCTCACAATCCTTCAGAAGGTTTAATGCCCAAACAAGACGCCATGCAGGATTCGGCACCAGTGGCGCATTTGCAGAGTGAACATCCTTAGAAGCGCCATAAGCCTTCAATTCAACAGACAAAACTCCCTTCAAACCCAAATACAAATGTGGTCTGCCTTGCCTATCAGTACCGCCAAACTCCCAAATGGCTGCATCCGCAGAAAATAAACGCCTATTCTCCCTTATTATGGGCTCAAGGTTTGGGCTTCCAATCTCCTCTTCGCCCTCCACAAAAAATTTTATGTTAACTGGCAAATCGCCAAAAACATTTAACAAGGCTTGAACAGCATTTAATCTTGAAACAAAATTTCCCTTGTTATCCGAAACTCCTCTACCATAAATTTTTCCGTCAGCTATTTTTCCGCTAAAAGGTTCATGGGTCCATTTTTCAATTGGTTCTGGTGGCTGCACATCGTAATGGTCGTAGAAGAGGAGGGTTTTACTGGGTTTTTTTGATTTCATTTCTCCATAAACCACAGGGCTTCCTTTTTCATGAGTGAGAATTTTTGTTGAGAAACCTGTTTCCCGCAGCATCTTCTCCACAAGATTTGCACATTCTTTTATTCCTTCGCCTTTTGCAGAAACGCTAGGCTGTCTAACAAGTTTAACAAGGTCTTCGACAAAATTTTCTGCGTTAGCATCGATGTTTTTGTAAACTTTTTCTAAGCTCATTTATAATTCACCTATCCAGTTTTTGGAGCAAGCCAATCAATTAACTCTCTTGGATTATCACATTCTATTTTAACTTTTATCGGTCCGAGAGGCGATTCCGCCATCTCTTCAGAAAATGAAATGTGCCCAGCGTATGCCACTTGCTTGTTTAAACAGAAGCTTATTGTTTTTCCGCCTAATCCCTTGAAGAGAACTCCTCGAGCAGCGTCACGAATGCGTTCTCTTCGCAGCAGATTGTAGAGTTTTGTGAGGGCTTCTAAGCCTCTTGCTTCTGCTGTTAACAGGCTTCCCTTGTAAGATGGCTGAGTTTTGGTTTGAATGTTTCCGAAAATGTTTTCCACGGCTCTTTTCACTTTTTCTTCTGATTCTGTCGGATTAATTTCAACTTCAACATAAACGCTTACTTCATCCATTTCTCCTCAACCTTTCTCAAAACAGCCCTAACCTTCCCCTTTACAACATCCAAATTCTCCTCGTTCACTATTAAATATTCAGCCATAGCCATGGCTTCGCCCAACCCAACACTTAACTCTCGCGTGTCTCGTTCTTGGAAAATTTCCCAGTTTTTTGGGTCGTCGCTTCTCTGCCTATGGTAAAGCCTCTTAAACCTTGTTTCTGGGGATGAGTGTATGGCGATTAATGTGAAGTGTGGAAAACGCTTTTTGAATTCTTCAACTTCGCTTAAGCTTCTTATACCGTCAACAATAACCTTACTTTCCCTTATTTCCTGTATTTTTGGAAGGCATCTTTTCGCTATGACACTGCTTCCTTCTTTATGCCTTAACTCAAGCATTATTTTTCCAAGATTTTCGGGAGTTGGGTCCAAACCTCTTTTAGCAGCTTCTTCCCTTACAACATCCCCCATAACAACAACGCCATACATCATTTCCTTAGCGACATAAACAACTAGAGACTTGCCAGCTCCGGGCATTCCAGCCAAACCCACAACAAGCTTTTTGAATTCCATGTTGTCACTTCTTGCTGTTTTGCGAGTTTATTAACAGATAACTTTTTACTCATAAATGCTTTTAATGTAAAAACAAAAACAGCGAAGGAAACTGGATGCCCGAAATGATTAGAAGTTTTATAGCTTTTGACATGGAAAGCGAATCAATCATAAAAAGAATAACAGAAGCTCAGCGCATAATGGCCAAAACTGGGGCAGACTTAAAACTTGTCGAACCCAAAAATATTCACATAACCGTTCGCTTTCTCGGAAACATCACAATGCAAATGGCAGAAAAGATTCATGAGGAAATGAAGAAAGTTCAGTTCATTCCTTTTGGCGTTAAGATTCAAGGGGTTGGCGCCTTTCCAAATCTTCGCTATCCAAGAGTAATATGGGCTGGAATAACCCAAGGCGCTGATCAGTTGCGAAACATTTTCAATCAGTTAGAGCCACGATTGCGCAGTTTGGGGTTTGCGCCAGACCCAAAAGGCTTTAGCCCTCATTTAACAATTGCACGTGTCAAGTCTGGAAGGAATAAGGCTGAACTTGTCAAATGCCTCACTGAGAATGCGAGTTATGAATTTGGTGTTGTGCGTGCTGAATGTTTGAGGCTTAAAAGAAGCGATTTAACACCAAAAGGTCCCATATACTCCACCCTTAAAGAGTTTTGTCCACAAAAATAGAGAGAAAAAGGGCAAGAATATGCAAGACAAAATCGAGAAACTATGCGCAACAGTTCTAAAGAAAGTTACGCCAAAAAAAGCCCAACGCATAAAGGTTGAAGCTTTGGCTAAAAAATTGGAAGGAAAAGTTGCAGAAACAGCAAAGGCTTTAGGTGTTGAAGCCCAAGTTCGCATTGAAGGTTCTGTTGCTAAAGACACATGGCTAAGCGAAGACCCAGAAATCGACATTTTCATGCGTGTTCCAACAACCATACCACGCAAATCTTTGGGAGATGTATGCCTAAAAATAGCCAGAAAAGCCACAGAAGGCTCAAAACAGATTGAAAGGTTTGCAGAACATCCTTACTTGGAGGCTTTTGTTGAAGACGTTAGAGTGAATATTGTTCCATGCTATAACGTAAAGCGTGGCGAATGGTTAAGTGCAACAGACCGCACACCATACCATACAGACTATGTGAAAAAACATTTGAACGTGCAAATGCGCGGAGAAGTGCGATTGCTAAAGAAGTTTATGAAGGGAATAGGCGTTTATGGTGCAGAAATAAAAATTGGCGGTTTCAGCGGATACCTATGCGAACTCCTAATCTTGTATTTTAAATCCTTTCTGAAAACCCTTGAAGCTTTTGCTGGGCATATAAAAAGAATAACAATAGATATTGAAAATTATTACAAGGGAAGAGAAAATGAATTGCAACTTCTCTTCCAAGAACCATTATTAATTGTTGACCCTGTGGATAAGGGAAGAAATGTAGCCTCCGCAGTGCAACCACAAAAACTATACACTTTCATAGCCGCCGCCCGAATTTTCTTAAAAAATCCAAGTTTAACCTTTTTTTATCCACCAGAAACAAAACCCCTAACAAGTGATAAGCTTAAACATGTACTGGCAAAAAGAGGTTCAACACTTATCTTCTTGGCTTTTCAAAAAATCGACGCTGTTCCAGACGTCTTATGGGGTCAACTTTACAAATCTCAACGCTCACTGTACAAGCTTCTCAGACTCAACGATTTTAATATCCTAAGAGATTTGTCGTGGAGTGACGAGAAAAACCTCAGCATGTTTATTTTTGAACTTGAAGAGCGCATTCTTCCACCAGTTAAGAAACATTTGGGACCACCATTAGAAAAGGAACATGAATGCGAAAAATTCTTGAAAAAACATCTAAACAATGTAAATACTGTTTCTGGACCCTACATTGAGGATGGCAGGTGGGTTGTAAATATTAGACGAAAATACGTGGATGCTGTGTTTTTGCTTAGTGAAAGGTTGAAGGATGGTGGAAGAAGTGCTGGCGTTGCTGAACAGATTTCGCAAGCTCTCCGTAAAGGACTTAAAATATTCGTTGATGACGAAATAGTTGAGGTTTATAGGAAGAATAGGGATTTTGCAGTTTTTCTGACAGAATTCCTTTCTGGAAAGCCGAAGTGGCTAGAAAATGCCAAAACTTAGCATAAGCGAAACTAAAGCAATAAGCCAACAGTAAAAGGCAAAATAATGCAGTTTTTGAACGGCGAGGATTTTCCAAAGCAATTTTAAAGCAAAATAGCCCACAACCATCGCCACAACAACACCCACAAAAACTTCAATCCAACCCAATCCAGCAGAAGTTAAAGCATTCCATTTTTCAGATGCTTCTAAGCCAAAAGCGCCCAATATCGTTGGAACCGAGAGTAGGAAAGAGTATTTGAAAGCTTTTTCGCGTTTTATTCCAAGTAAAAGAGCAACGGCAATTGTGGCTCCGCTTCTTGAGATGCCAGGGATTATGGCTATGCCTTGGGCTACGCCAATTATTAAGGCTTTTGAATAGTCTATGTTGCCGGTTCTCTCCCTTCCAGTCTTTGCAGAGTAAAGCAATATTCCGCATAAAACGAAGGCTATGGCTATGGGTAAGGGGTTTTGAAAAGTGTTTTCTATAATGTTGCCAAAGGCTAAGCCTATTAGGGCTGTTGGTATTGTTCCAACAATTATTATTGGTATAAGCTTTCCATTTTCAGTTTTAAAATCAAACCTTGCAAGGGCTGACATCAGATTTTTGATGTCTTTTCTGAAGAAGAGCAAAACAACGATTAATGTTCCAATGTGCAATGTGATGTCAAAAAGTAATGGAACCCTTAAACCCAAAAAGTGCTCAGCTAGTTTTAGGTGTCCAGTGCTTGAGATTGGAAGCCACTCTGTTAAGCCTTGAATTATGCCGAGGATTATAGTTTCTATTAGCTGCTCCAAATGGGTTCGCCAGCTTTTCTCCTCTATTTTGTGGTTAAGCTTAAAAGATTAATTCATATAGCATTATCCTCTAAAGGCTGGTGCCCACATATGAGTGAATATCCACCTGGAAGCGTTGAAGACCGTGAGATGCTGGCTAAAATGCCGATTGAAAAGTTGCTTGACTATTTTTTCCTTCAAATCCGAAACTTGTGGAGAGTTGATGGATTATACTTTCTGGGCATAGAGAAAAAATTTGGGACTGAAGCGGCAACAGAAATTGACGCTGGAGTTTGGGAGGCTATGGCGGCAATCGAAGCAAAAAGCCTACAAAAAATGTTTAAAGTTGGCGAAAACCCAGAAGTATCGACAATAATGGAGCTTCTGCGAAAGTCAAGTTGGGCTTTAGACCAACCATTCAAAACCCTTGAAGTAAGCAGCAAAAGAGCTTTTTTAAGCATTAACCGATGCAGAACACAAGAAACCCGTTTAAGCAAGGGATTAAATGAATTTCCATGCAAAAAAGTGCGGTTTGGCTATCTGAAAAACTTTGCAAAAACCCTAAACCCAAAGGTAGAAGTAAACTGCATAGTTTGTCCGCCGGACAAGCATCCAAAAGATTTATGGTGCAAATGGGAGTTCAAACTTCCTTAAAACAAAACGCTCTATTCACTATCGCTTGATTCGATTGTTTTGTATGAAAAGTGGGCTAAACTTCGCCTTCTTCTGGAATGGTGTTGTCCACAACTTTAATCCATCTTGTTGCTAAAATTTGGTTGAAGTCTTCGCTTTTCGGGTCGAGGTCGCTTGCAACCAGGTGCCAATGGTCGTTTATTGTGGCGAAGGTTGAATCCATAATAACAAATTTTGGAGTATAACTGAAAACTTTTCTCCCTATCTTTGAAAGAATGTCTAAGGCACGTTCAACAGCCTTATACGGTATTGTGTGCTCATGCTTCCTATAAACTATCATAATCCTTTCTCTATGCCCTTTCAAAGTTTTTGTTCTCAAAACAATGAAGGATTGGTCTGCATAGAATATTTTCTCCTTCTCCAAATCCAACTCGCACAGTGGACAGTTCAAGGCTTTCACGGAACTCTATCCTCATAAATTTATTGTAACTTTAACAATATAAAGAAAACTCTCAGCATAAGCGTGTGGGGGGTAAACGGTCAGTTGAAGATATTACTTGATGAAATGTATGCGGGATTAAAAGAATATTTTGAAACCTTCGGCTGGGAAGTCCTCACCATTCAAGAAGTTGGGCTTCAAGGAGCCAGAGACAAGGAAGTGGTGGAATACGCTAAGAAAAACAATTTGTTATTAGTTACACAAGACCAGAAACCCGCAGACCTAGCAGAACTATTAGGCGTCAAATACGTATTAATATCCAACGCTATGATAGCAAAAATAGCAAATGAAAAGATAAGAGAAAAATATCCAGACATTAAACCTTAATTCAGTGAACGCATATGTCCACGGTTGAAGTTAAAGTTGTAAGTCAGAATGGGAAATGCGCTTTCGGACACAAGGTAGGCGATAAAATAGTTTTTGATGGCAAATCCGTGAAGGGCGACATCTGCTATAGTGCTCTAATGGTTGTTCTGCCAAAAGTCTATGCCATGCGTTATAGTGTTGAATTTCCATGGAGTAAAGACAAAGACGTTATTTTCAATGCTTGCCCAGACGCGGATAACCCTATTGTCTTTGAAATTCGGAGGATAAGAAAATAGCTAAAGGAGTGTCTTTTGTTTTTCAGCTGATGTGAAATTCGAAACTCTAATGCCTATCAACCTTAGTTTTCTGTTTGGATTCAAATAGGCCTGTAACAGTTCTTTTGATGTTTTCTTCAATTCTTCCAAGCTATTTGTTATCA
>JASEJA010000098.1 GCA_030017755.1 Candidatus Bathyarchaeota archaeon | reverse complement strand
TTTAGTAAAAGATTTTAGTTGCGGAATCTTTTAGGGAGTTTGGTTGGTGCTTTATGGATAAGCCTTATTTCCGTCAAATATTCAATCCAGTTTTGGAGAGTCCAATTTTTGTTGAGGGGCTTCCGGGTTTTGGGAATGTGGGGAGGATTGCTGCGCATCTTTTGATTAAGTTTTGTGGAGCGAAACCTTTTGCCGAGTTGTATTCGCCTTCTTTCCCGGATTATGTTTCTGTAAATTCCAAGGGAATTTGCCATATACCACATTATGAGTTTTATGCTGCGCCAATGGAGAAAAACGATTTCATAATAATGACTGGGGATACGCAACCTTCATTTGATGATGTTGTTGCACATTACATGTTATGCGATGAAATTTTGGATTTTGTTGAAAAGTATGGTTGTAGTTTCATTGTAACTATTGGTGGGGTTCCCATAGCAGGCGATAAGGCAGAGGTTTATGTGGCTGCAACTTCGCCGAGGCTTGCGGCGGAGTTTATGGAGAAAGGCGCAGTAATATATAGCAAAGGCAGAATTGTGGGGGCTACAGGCTTGCTGTTGGGACTGGCAAAAGAACGCGGTTTAGAAGGCGTATGCCTATTAGGTGCCACAACGGGTTTTAGGGCTGACAGGGGAGCAGGCTTCGCAGTTTTCAAGTTTCTTATGAAGGCTTTTGGTAATGAGGTGAAGGAAGGGTTATAAGAGGAAACCATAATTTTAATCGTTAAAAGGAAAGTGGATATATGGGTGAAGAAAAAAGTGAGAAAGGAAGCGCGCAGGTTTGATTTAAGTTCAAAGTTTTGGAGAACCCTTTTGCTGGTTTTGGCGGCGTTCTTAGTTTTTGTTGGTCCGACATATGTTGTTTACGTGCTTAACATTATTCTTGAAATAAACTTTGCTGTTTCAATGGTTTCAGGATTTGCACTTTTCATAGTTGGTTTGGCGCTTATATGGTATCTGCTTAAGAAAGGAGTTATTTCTTAAAGCCTCAGATACCCCAGGGTGCATCATCTTCTCAGACGAGTAAGTTCTTCATCGGCAAAATATAAAGTGTTTTTGCAGTGTTAAAAATTGTTCGGTTGCTGATGCCAACTTAGCAAAGCATATAAGATATGCTGGGAGATATAGTAGCTATGCAAGATGACGAAAAGAAAAAGCTTGAAGAAATCATGAAGAAAAACGAAGAAACAACCAAAAGAACAACAATAATTCTGGAAAAAGAAGAAAGAGAATTTATCGACTCATTAATTCGAGAAGGGAAGGAGCCAGGCATAAAACCGCTTATTTCTAAAATGCTTGACGTTTATAGGAGTATGATGATTTATGATTGGCGTTTTCCAGGCGAATGTTATTGTGGCATTAGCCGAATGGCGTTCATAAACGTGGAACTAATCAATATTCTCATAAACAACATTCCAAAAGAAAAATGGCGAGAAATTGGAGCCCAACTGGGTGAAGCCGCAAAAGTTTCTATGGAAGCAACTTTAGGAATTCAAACTGCAAACCGCGAAAAATGGCAAGAAGTTTTCAAACGCTTGAGAGTGCAAGGCTTCGGCGACTTCTACCTACGAGACAAATACATTCTCATAAAAGCACCATTTGTCAACGAGGCAGAAATTTGGGCTGGTTTTTTGGAGGGTTTACTCGACATAGAAATTGACATAAAAACCTCCACTGCCCCATTCGTTTTCGAGGTCAAAGAAAAAGCTGTGGAGCAAATAAAATAAGCCACGCCAAAACAATGGTTTATGGAGAGATAAGTAAATGGCGTCAGCATTACATGAGGCAATGTTATACGAAAAATTGGAAAATAAGAAGGTTAAATGTAACTTATGTGGAAGAAGATGCATCATAAAAGACGGTGGAACAGGTTTCTGTCTCGTGAGGAAAAATGTTGGCGGAACACTTTTTTCGCTTGTTTATGCTAAGGCTATATCAGCCTGCGTAGACCCTATAGAAAAGAAACCCCTATCACACTTTAACCCCGGAGCCTTAGTAATGTCAATTGCCACTGTTGGCTGCAACTTTCGCTGCCAATTCTGCGACAACTGGATAATAAGCCAAGAAAGGAAAATAGAGGGTAAGGATTTTCCGCCGGAAGAGGTTGTTAAAGCAGCAAGAGATAACGGCTGCCAAGGAATAAGCTACACCTACACAGAACCCACAATATTTTTTGAATACGCCTATGATACGGCTAAGCTGGCTCGTCAAGTGGGGTTTTTCAACACTTTTGTGACGAATGGTTATATGACGCCAGAAGCTGTTAAAACCATAGCGCCGTATTTGGATGCTGCTACTGTGGATTTTAAGGG
>JASEJA010000023.1:5402-17057 GCA_030017755.1 Candidatus Bathyarchaeota archaeon | reverse complement strand
GCTGTTGTTGAAGGCCCGTTCTTAAAGAGCGGCGGCAACACCTTCTTCATCCACAAAATAAATAATACGGAAGGCTTTGTGCTCGTGGACTGCACGCTTTTAGGAGACATACCTGGAGTAAGTGGCAACGGAACCCTAGCAACAATTGAATTTCATGTTAAAACCGTTGGAGAATGCGCTTTAGACCTTTATGACACTATCCTCGTGAGCTCAGCTGAACAGCCAATCCCGCATACAGCCATTGACGGTTACTACTACACGTTAGTGCGTGATGTTGCTGTTATAAACCTTGTAGCCTCGGCGACGACAGTTAACGTAACGGTTGAAAACCAAGGCAATCAGTATACAGAAACTTTCAACGTCAGCACATACTACACCCTTCTAACTGATCCATTAATTGGAACCCAAACTGTAACCTTGGAGCCTGGAGCAAACGCCACGTTAGTCTTCACGTGGACGCCCCCCACTTGTGGAAGATATGAGATACGCGCTGAAGCAAGTGTAGTTCCTGGCGAGGTTGATACAACAGATAACGTCCGCACACTTATCATATATATCAGTGGCGGGAGTTCAGGTGGGTCTAGTGTCGGTGGATGTAGAGGAATGTTGCAGTAAAACAAAGTTTAGACTCTTTAACTCTTTATAGGAGGTAAGCGTGCGCTTCAAGTTGCTTAGGGAATGTGTGGTAGTTCAACTGTTATTTGTGGTTATAAGATTCTTTAGGGACATTTTCTGCAAAAAGTACTACGGTAACATTATAGTTTCCTGGTGTGATTATAGTTGATACTGTTATGGTTAAAGTTTGATTCTGTTTTTCTCCTTCTTTAAGCTCGGTGAGGTTTGTGCTATATTTGTTCGTTCCACTCTGAGATATTGTAAAGCCTATCTATATTTGTTTGCAGAACTTTGCTGATCATCTCTACCTCAAGTCTTAGCTTGCCCGTAATTAACTTTTATGTTAGGCTTCAAATACATAACTAGACTACGTAATAAATCAATTCTAAAGCATACACTAAAGCATTAAAAGCTATTCCGTTAAGACTTTACCTTTACCGTAGGGAACATACTCTCTTATCGCCTCAATTGAAGCTTTCAGAATTTTCTCCCGCAATTCAATAGGCATTTTCACCGCTAAAGCTTTCAGAATAGGTTTGAACAGTTCTTTTCCACTTTCATCGCCTGGCACAATCAAAATGTAGGTTTTTGTTTTCGCTTTCACTGCGTCGGCTGGTCCTCCAACAAAGCTTACATGACCAGTTTCATTGACGATTACGCCAATAGCTGTTCTAAGTAGGGTGTTGCGTATCCAATTTCTTTTTCCGCTTACAATGAAGGCTCCGTGTGGAACGTATTCGCCTGATGGAGCAGCCTTGCTTAGTTGTTCGGGTTTTACCCAGTAAACGTCGACTGTTGCGAAGCCTTCGCGCCAGCCACGCGAATATGCGGCTGCGAATTCTGCGGCTTCTTTTAGGGATTGTTCGCTTGGTTCTTTGCCATAGGTTTTAATAACAACAAAGGGGGCGCCGACAACATCAGCGTGAAAGACGATATCCGTTAGCTCTGTGTACTTTTTGATTAAAACTTCATTGCTGACTGCATCCTTGCCTCCAACAACTAAAAAGTCGTCGGAAGATTTGAACCATCTAAATTTTTCAAACCATTCTTTACGCTTAACACGGCGTTTTTCAAGTGTTTCCAAAACTTCAATGGGCTTGGCATGTTCTAAAGCTTGTGCTTCCCGAATCTTTGCTTCAATTTCCATCAATTTTTTGCGAGTTTCTTCTAAGGCGGTTTTGGCGCCAGCCAACTTCTGTTTAGCCCTCTTGCTTCTTTCATAAAACTGTGCAGCAACATCAAACAATTTCTTCCGCAAGCCCAAACCAAATTTTAAGCCTTCAACGCAAGCGTAAACCACTAAGCCTTTAGCATCGAAAGAGTCAAAAAATATGCTGGGTTTGCTGCCCGTCTTCTTTTCAGCTAAAACTTCGGAAACAATTTTGCCCCATTCTTTGCCAGCCTTTTTTCCACTCAAAAATTTGTCCAGTAAAGCTTGCAATTCGCCAGCATAAGCGTAGATGATGTCTCCAATACGCTTGTTAACATCCGCCTCATTTTCCGCTTCGGTCAAAACTTTTTCTTGACTTTCGATAACACGCTTAAGCCTTTCCGCTTCCTCTTTCAACATCTCAACTTCAACGCTGACCGCAGCCTTTTCTAAAGCTTCAGTTTTAACATAAAATTCGTCTAAGGCTTCGTTAAAGCTTTCATAAAACTGGTGTTTCAGCTTCTCATAGCGTTTAAGCCTAAAAGGTGCAACATCCATAAACTCGTCCTTCTCGTTTAAAATGATGCATGGCTCTAGTTTTCCATTAGAAACTTGCAAAAGCAAACTCTGCAGACAATTAAAAAAGGCATGAAATTCGGAGTCGCTTAGCTTGTTGCAAGGTTTAGTTTTCTCTATTCCAGCCCTTAACAAAATTTCTTCAGAATAAACGCCGCCAATGCCTAAGGAACGGGCAGCAGCCCTAACCACCTCAACATTGCCAAAACCTCTTAAGGCAACGGCTAATTCCTCTCTGCTAATCTTGAAAGGATTTTTTCCAGTGGAAGGAGCGAAAGCAAATGTTTCATTGCGGAGAATGTTGCGGTCTCGCATTCGTTTATACGTTAAAGCATGGAGAATCTTGCCCTCATTATTGACTAAGATGATGTTGCCGTCGCCAAAGAGTTCCAAAACAAGCCTCAAATCCCCAATTTTACTTTTAAAGTTTAAAACAACAACTCGCTCAAACTCGTACTGTTCAGCGCTTGTCAAAATGGCATTTCGCAAATATTTCCTCAAAGCCATGCAAAAGGCTGGAGGAACAATAGGCTTTTCCGTAGCATAGGAAGTTGAATGTAAACGGCGACCAGCCTCCAGAATTAGACGCAAAGCTGGTTTGTTAGGTATATGCAATTTGAAAAGTAAAGTTTTGGAGTCTAACTGGTAAATATTGTTCACACGAGAATTTCCAATAACATTTTTTAACTCGCGAACAACAGCAGCCACATCAAAGCTTGTAAATTCCTTTTTTCGCTGCATTTGCACTTCCCGTCTGAAGGGTAATATGATGAGAAGCTATAAATAGGCAACCAAAATGGCAAAAGTATTCTTTAGTGAATTACAATTAATGTTCCACAGTATTCACATTTTACGGAAGTTTCTCCTTTGTAAATTTCGCGTGTGTATGGTGCACCACAGTGGGGGCATCGGACAAGTTGTATTGTGGGCGCTTCCTTAACTGTTGTTCCTCTTATTGATGCTATGTCTCTATCAGCTTCTCCGCCAATTATGTAGCTGAAGAATCTTGTTATTATGTCGGCTTCCCATCCCTTCACGTCAAAAGGTGTTTCTGCCAAACCACGTTCTGGTTTGAAGCGGATGTAGATTCCAGTCCAAGCTATTAAGCCTACTCTCCCCTTTGATATTTCTTGTAGGGCGCCAATGGGTTGTTCCATTAAAACTGTTCTCTCAACTTTCTTTTTTGTGGCTATGAAGAATTTTTTCTCCAGCACAACTTCTTTCTTTCCTTCGAAAATGAACCTTTGATTTGTGAAGTATAGGGTTCCTTCGCTTTTTTCGCCAGTCATGATTTTTCCTTCAATCGCCAAAACTGGACTTTCTTCTTGTTTTAATGGGAAAGTTGCTAGGGAAAACAATTCCACTGTTTTTTCAGCCACTTTTAGGTCCCTGTCTATGGCGTTAACGCTTGAAATGAACTCGTTAAGTGGAGTGCTAACCTTGCTTGCTTCTACCATGGCTCTCATTCTTAAAGAGGAGGCATCTATTGAAAGGCGGCTTGCCAAAGAACGACTAAAACCAATGTTGCCACCATCTATTTCCGCTCGCAACCTTTGAGCATGTGCTTGCAATCCCCGAATTTGAGTGGTTAGTGGTTGGACGCTGTTTAGGAATGCTTGTTTAAGAGGAGGCGCCGCTTCTGTCCACTTTTTAGTTAATAGGTCAATGCTTTTTTCAAGATGACCCATGGCTGCATAGCCCCGCCCTCTAACAGTTATTAATCTGCTTGGAAGAGACCCCATAGAAGCTTCAACATGGGCTAGTTTGCTTTCCACATCACTTATTGCTCCAGAAGCGCTGGATAAGTCGGACTCGATGGAGCGAAGCTGCGAGTAGAGAGCTTCCTTTTCCCTATTAATTTGAGCCATATCATTCTTCTCCAAACCATAAAACTGTTTGTTGCAGAAATAAAACTTGCTGAAAAGTTTGTTAGGCTGGGCAACTTTTAAATCTTAATCTTGAATATAAGATGCAAAGGCGTTGAAGAGGCTATGACAATTATAGAGAAAATATATTGGATTAGGCTGTTGCTTGGCATAATTGCAGCCTTAGCATCCACAGCATATACGCAAGCAAAGGTTGTGCCTGTTGATGTTGTAGATTATGGCGTTTTTATGAACGGCATAATCATAGCAATAATAGTGTATGTGATATCCTATTACATAATGAAGTTCAAGTGGGCAGTTAAAGTTGAAAAACCGCAGAAAATTTTCACTACGGGTGTTGGCATATATTTTATTTCATGGCTGGTTTTTTGGGTTCTCTTCTACACAATAATTGCTCCGCCGCCCCAGCCTATTTAGGGCGTTTTCTAAGAAAATTCTCGATTGTAGCTTGTCCTTCATCGTCCTTTAAAGTTTCCAGTCTCACTTTATTAGAAACTGCGCTATTCACGTGGGGTTATTTGCGAGATTCATTCTGCTGAGCACATGCATGCAATCTGCCCATGCTGAGAAAAATCCACGGTCAAAGTCTCCATGAAGCCTATTCTTTACATGATTCAAAAACTCTCGCCTATAACTGTGTAAGGCTCCTTTATCGTTTAAATCCAGCTTTGAGAAAAATGCGTAGGAGTCATTGTTGTTTGAGCGTCTGGCAAGCATCATCCCATACAAGCCACGAAAGTAGCCTCTATTCCACTCTGTTTTGTGCATTTTCTGTTTAATCTTTTCCAGTTCCCGTTCTGCTTCGGCAAACTGTCTATTAATTAAAAGTTGGAAGTACCGTGTCACCAAAACCCTTGGAATAGGCATTTTTAACGCCCACGAGACCTGGACTTCTCTTCTTCGGAAACATCCTCTATGCCGTTCTCAGTTATTTTAAATATTTCCTCCCCTTCAGGCAAGTAGGGACTAGAAACTAAGCGGGCAATTCGCACCGGTCCATGAGCAGCCCTTCGAAGATAAATTCGTGTGTGGCTTGTGTGCCCTACAATGTGACCGCCAACGGGATGTACGGCGTCGCCGAAAAACACGTCTGGCTTTGCCATAACTTGGTTTGTTACAACCGCCACGAGGTTGAAAGCTCTTGCTAAACGAATCAGCTTGTGCATGTGCTTGTTTAGTTTCTGTTGCCTAGAAGCTAACATTTCGCGTCCGAGGTATTCGCTTCTGAAATGGGCAGTTAGGGAATCAACAATGATGAGTTTCACGTTGTTCTGTTTTATAATGTCGTCAACATTATCTAACAAAAACATTTGGTGGTCAGACGTGTAGGCTTCAGCATAAATAATGTTTTTAACAACTTGTTCTGGATCAAGTCCCAAATGGTGGGACATCTGCACAATCCTTTCAGTTCTGAAAGTGTTTTCCGTATCTATGTATAATGCGGCGCCACATAAGCCGCCTCTTTCGGGAGGCAACTGAACGTTAACGCATAATTGGTGGCACAACTGGCTTTTTCCACTACCATACTCGCCATAAAATTCCGTTATGGTTTGGGTTTCCAATCCGCCGTCTAGAATCTTGTCCAAGGCTTTGCTTCCAGTTGTTAAACGGAGAACGCTCTGGCGCATTTTTAAAAGTTCATCAGCCCTAATGAAGGAGACGCTTATGGAAGAGCGGGCAGCGTCAATGATTGCAAAAGCCTTTTTCTCGCTTATTCCAGCTGGTTCCAACTCGCGGGCCGTAGCCATAGCCAAAGACTCAACAGTATGAAAACCCAATTCTCTCAATTTTTGCGCCGTGGCTGGACCTATGCCTGGAAGGTCCTCCAAAAACTCATATTTCTTCTTAATTACGCCTTCTTCTTTCTTCTCCTCTTCTTCGGTTACCAAACAATTCGTCCTCTTTTTAGCTCATCAGAGAGTTAGGTTAGGCAATATTTAAAATAAACGAAGCGTGTCGGCGTCTTTTCCGTGGAGAGATGGGTTAAAGTGAAAATGTCTATGTCGGAACCATCTTAAATTTGCAGCTAACAGGAGACAAGATATAAGTAGCTGAATTTTTCATAAACCGACAAAAGAAGGGAAAAATATGGATATGGCAAAAGTTATTGAGGATGTCGCTTTTAACATACTAAAACAAGCAGTCATATACTTGCCCGAAGACGTGAAACAAGCTTTAAAAAAGGCTTATGCAGAAGAAACAAGCGAGACTGGCAGGACACAGTTAAAAGCAATTCTTGACAATATTGAATTAGCCGAAAAATATCAGGCACCAGTATGTCAAGACACTGGCACCATAATTTTTTATGTTAAGGCTGGAGCAGAAGCAAAAAATCTTGACAAACTAGAGGAGCCACTAATAAAGGCTGTGCGCAGAGCCACAAAAGAAATTCCTCTCCGCCCAAACGCTGTTGACCCCTTCACACAAAAAAACAGCGGAGACAACACTGGACGCTTTATACCATATCTAAACTGGGAAATAGCCTCTGGCGAAAGCATAGAATTAACTGTTATGACTAAAGGGGGCGGTTCAGAAAACGTCTGTTTAACAGGGATGCTTGTTCCAGGCGAGGGCATAAATGGACTGAAAAAGTTCGTTATAGACGCCGTCATAAAAGCTGGAGCGCAGCCTTGCCCGCCCACAATTCTCGGCGTTGCCATGGGAGGCGGAAGTGACATAGCCATTAAACTTGCAAAAAAAGCGCTTCTTAGACCTTTAAACGAGCCTAATCCAAACCCTGAAATTGCCAAGCTTGAAAAGGAAATATTTGAAGCTGCAAACATGACTGGAATTGGTCCCATGGGTTTGGGTGGGAAAACCACGGTGCTTGGTGTGCACATCGACTACGCCTATAGGCATCCAGCATCCTTTCCAGCGGCTGTTGCCTTCAACTGTTGGGCTGCAAGAAGAGCTTCTGCACAGATTGATGCGGATGGAAATGTTGAGTATTTAACGCATAAAATGAGATGGTGAGGTGAGAAGGATGGCTGTTTACAAACTTAAAACACCAATTTCTGAAGAGGAGATTCGCAAAGTAAAAGTGAATGATGTGATTTATATAACTGGAACCATTGTAACTGCAAGAGACCAAGCCCATAGAAGAGCTCTGGAATATTTTAAACAGGGAAAAGCTTTACCCATAAACCTTGAGGGCTTAGCCGTTTTCCATTGTGGTCCAGTTGTGAGTAAGGAAGGCGATAAGTGGGTTGCTGTTGCTGCTGGTCCAACAACAAGCACGAGGATGGATATTTTCGAGGATGAATTCATAAAAAACTTTAAGGTGCGAGTGGTTATTGGCAAGGGTGGAATGGGTAAAAAAACAACCGATGCTATGGCAAAATACGGCGCTGTTTATGGAGCTTTCACTGGGGGAGCAGCAATATTAGCAGCAAAAGCCATTAAAAGCGTAAAAAGTGTTGAATGGCTTGATTTGGGAACACCAGAAGCCCTTTGGATTTTTGAGGTTGAAGATTTTGGTCCTTTGGCTGTTGCTATAGACTCCCATGGAAACAATATATTCTTAGATGTAGCCAAAAAAGTTGAGGAGAATAAACAGAAGATTTATCAGAAACTTGGCTTGACGCAATAATTTCATCCCATTATTTTTATATTTTTGTTTTTGATTTTTGATAGCTAATTTGGATTCTGTTTAATATATCGGAAGATTTAATATTCATTTTGAACTCACTAAAAATGGGGCCAGAACCATGTTCAAAACCTTCAGGGAAAAAATAGCCCTTTCCGGAATCACAGTTCTCATGATAGGCGTAGCGCTCTTAGTATTCACTTTCATAAGCGCCTATGGATTCTTAACACAAAACCTCTCTATAATGGCTTCTGAAGACTTGGTGAGAACTTTTGGCGAAGCATTAGCTCCCTTAATTGAAACTTGCGTGCGCATAATGTATCTTGGCGTTATGGGTTGGGTTGGCTCATTATTAACGATAAGAGGCGTCACAATAATAGCCCATACACCACAAGTTACGCCAATAGTTCAGCAAAAAGAAGCTATGCCCGAGCAGAAACCACAACCGCAGCCACAACCTCAGAAGGCAAAGGCTGAAAAACCAAAAGCTGAGAAGCCCAAGGAAGAGGTTAAGCCCCAAGAACCAGAAATGGTGGTCATACCACCAGAACAAGTTTCACAGCCACAACCACAGCCGAAAGAACCAGAGAAGAACGCTTCTCCGCAGTAAACCCTATCAGAACCTAATTTAACAAGTCCGGAAAAGGAGCAGTATGCGAATACCAATTCGAATGATAGGAATAACTACAACATTTTTCTGGATTTTCCTAATTGCCTTTTTCGTTTCCGCAGTCTACTCAGCGAAGGATTTGCATTTTGATTTTGACGAACCACAAATGCATATAACAGCCGATGATAAAATACTCTTCTCTCTCCCCCTAACAATTACAAACAAAGGATTTTACAGCCTCAGCAAGCTTAACCTAACAACCCAAATCCTAGACGCAGAAAACTCCATTATCGCTAGTGGAACATCCTTCATACCAATTATAAAAAGGGATGAAGCGGCAAATGTGACACATAATGTTACTATTGACTTTGATGAGCTTCTGCAGCATGACGAGAATTTCTTGTTTAATGATACCGAATTAGAAATTTATGAAATGGTTAGCATGGTGATTGCCGACTTAATTCCAATTCAAGCCTCAACAAACTATTGTATGCCATGGGGTGCGCCCCTATACAATTTCACTTTGGGACAACAACATTACGAAGCGGCTAACTCAACTTATATTCGAGTTAATTTACCCATAAACTTTGAAAATCACGCTTTCTTTGATGTGGCTGGAAACATAAAAATAAAAATGTACAACCACGCCAGCCTCTTATTAGGTGAAGGGCAAATTTTCATGGATGTTCCGCAGCAATCTTTCTACAATGGAGTTGTCGAATTTTATATTTTAAGGAGCGAGATAACTGATAATGGATACTTTAGCGTTTCCATATCGACTTCCCTTTTCAATTATGAAAACTGGGTGATTCCATATGGCGAATAGCAAAAACGATTCCAAAACGAAGCTTAGGCACATGACATTTAAAGCCTTAAAGGCGACAGTGAAAGGAATTCTTTTTTATGCAGTTTACCTTATATTATGGATGTTTTTGGCTCCTCTTTCAGAATTAATTCTAGGTTTTCATCAGATGGTTGAAACTTTCGTCGTTGTGTACATAATTTTAATAATTGTTGGGGAAGTCACTTCTGGAACAATTTTTAAACACTTTTTTGATGCAGCTAAGGCATTGTTTGTTATTTGCTATTTGATTCTCTCATTAAATGGTGGAATATTCGGCATATCCTATCAAAATTTGAGTTTGATTGTTGACCTCCGCCCATTAATCGCCATAGTCACGCTTCTAAGCTTGTTAGGGTTTGCAAAATCCGTATTTCAAGCCATAAATTTCTTAAATGAAAAGGCTGAAAGATTTCAAATCTAAAGTTTTTTCGTCATGATGTAGGCGTCTTCTCCGTCTGAATAGTATCCGTGGATTGTGCGTGTTATTTCAAAACCCAATTCTTTATAAAGCTCTATTGCTGGAGTGTTGGTCACTCTAACTTCTAAAAAGCATTGTTTCGCATTATATAGGCGCATTTTTTCTAAGGCTTGGATTACTAAGGCTTTACCTATTCCCTTACGCCTATGCTGATGCAGAACAGCCACTGAAACTATATGTCCTTTCTTTAGTAGTCCGCTGAAACCGAAGTTTGATAAGCCTAATTCTATACGGCACATTATGTAGCCGACAACTTCGCCGTTTTCCTCTGCCACAATGAAGGTTTCTGGGAATCTTTGGTGAAGCTCTATGAAAAAGTAATCTGTATAATTTTCTGGCAGACAAACTCGGTTTATGTGCATCACAGTTTGCAGGTCGTTCATGGTGAATTTTCGCAGTTTGAATGTTTGCTGCAAGCTTTCTTCTCCATACGTTTTAATGTATAAACTTCAGAATGGGATTTAATCCTTTTGAGTTTTACTCTTCGCCTGCTTTGACTTCTGGCAATGTGAAATTTCCGTAGGGCATTACCCAAACTCTTGCATTTTTCCCAGCAATGTTAAAAGCTTCATTTAACGCATCATTTACAGCTCTTGCTGTTTTCAACTTGAAAATGTTTGTAACGTAGTAGTCTGGCATTGTTGAAACCAAAATTATCTGAACCTTTTGCAAAGCCTTCAACAAGTAATAGGCTTTATGTCCACCCAAAACAAAATTGTTCTTAATTTCCCTTTCCATAGCCTTTAAATCCTTAAACTTAACCATCCAATCATAAAAAACTTGACTTCCATGACCCTCTGGGCACTCGGCTACGCAAACTATTACTCCGCCACGTTTAACAACTTCAAGGGCGCTGTCAATGCCCTTGTAGGCTTGGAAAAGGTTTACGTCAACTGGATATCCACCTGGGCTTACAATAACAATGTCTGCTCGGCGGTCCACTGGTATGCGGTACATTTCATCAACAACCTTGACGCCTTCATAGAAGGCTTGTTCCAAATCACCTGCAAAAGCCTTCACAATCTTCTTTTTACTGTTCATTACAACATTTAAAATGAAGTTCACTTTGGCTAGTTTTGCTGCTTCAGCCATGTCCTCGTGGACTGGATTATCATTTAAAACTCCAGTTTTTGCGTTTGGATGCAAAAGCATAACGTGATTGTGTTTTATTGTTTCCTCTCCTGAAACTGCTGGCAAAACGCTCTTTCTTCCTCCGCCATAACCAGCGTAATAATGAAAACAAACATCACCAGTTAAAATTCGCACATCAGCCTCTGCGAAAATGCGGTTCAAATATACTTTTGTTCCATACTTCTGTGTTGTGCCAACATAAACAAGATCCTGAGCCTTAGCGTTATGGCTTACAGTTTTCACACGGTTAAGAACAGCTTCGCCTAACAAGCTAACTGCTTCTTCCCGCATAACAGCCCTATGTCCTCCACAACCAAAAATGATTGTTATGTTTTCATCTTTAACGCCAGCAGCATTCAACTCATCTAGCAACGGCGGAACCATTAGGTGGCTTGGTGCAGGTCTAGTGGCATCATCAACAACGATTGCCACCTTACTTTCAGGTTTAACAATTTCGGTTAACCTTTTAGAACCAATTGGCTCTTTTAAAGCTCTTTCAATTTCTGCTTTAGCGTCTGGCACGCCTGGCTTTTCCTTTGGCTCGATAGTGCCTAGAAAGTTTCTTGTTGGAATTCTGGCGCATACTTCGGTTTTTCCATATGGAAGCCAAACGTCAACCATTAGGCATCACTTTTAAATATAAAAACACGTGGGCAGCAACTATTAAGCCTTACCAAACTGAATCCATGAATTTGCTTAGGTGCATAAGGCTAAACCTTAAATTGGCTGGTTTGCTGTTTCATGAAAGCGTAAAGGGAAGTTGATGAGGTTACGCGACA
>JASEJA010000023.1:0-5302 GCA_030017755.1 Candidatus Bathyarchaeota archaeon | reverse complement strand
GCAATGGCAATCGTAGCCTTTCCAGGCGGTTACCTTGCAGATAAATATGGAAGACGCAAGCTTATAACAACAATGACTTTTGTTATGGCTTTGTCAAACTTGTTTTTTGCTTTTGCTCCTTCTTGGCATTTCATTCTTATAGGAACAATAGTTCACAGCCTATGCCTCATCTATCAACCAGCATTATTCGCCATGGTTCAAGATTCGCTTTCCCCAGAACGAAGGGGAATGGGCTCTTCGATAATACAGCTTATTCATGGAACATTTAACACTCCAGGTCCAGCTATTGCAGGTCTTCTTTTGCTGGCTTTTGGTTTAGAAACAAGTATGAGAATCATTTACGTAATTGTAACAATCCTTTATGCCATCGCCGCTATTTGGCGGCTTAAATTGAAGGAAACATTGACAAACGGGGAACCACTTCGATTTAGATATTTCATTTCTTCTTACCCGAAGGCTTTGAAAGAAAGTTTTAATGTGTGGAAAGTTATACCGCGCTCTATGATGTGGCTTTTTGTTGTCTAAACCATGGTGATGCTTGGAATGTCCCTTACCCACGTTATGAACGCAATTTATGCAACAGAAACCCTAGGAATACCTAAAGAGCAATGGTGGCTAACTTTTATTCCACTTTTGCTAACCATGGTTGGAGCATCAATTCCAATAGGCAAAATGGTTGACACTGTTGGAAGAAAAATTCCATTAATTCTAGGACTGGCAATTTTCGGCGCTGCCACCTTAATTTTTGTTTCTGGAAACCTGGTAACAGTAATGATTTCCATGTCTCTCTTTGCCCTTGGTCAATTGCTTGTCATGTCTGCAGCCATGGCGCTTTCAACAGATCTTGTAAATCCAGAGAACAGAGGCAAAGTGGTTGGGTTTAGAAATTTTGTTGGCTACATCTTTAACGGGTTAGGAATGTTATTGGGCAATTATCTTTACGTAAGCTTCTTTCCGCAATTACCATTCTATTTAGCCCTTGTGTTAAGCATCTTGGGAATTCTTATAGTCATATTCCTTGTTCAAGAATCCCAAAATAAAACTTGAAATTTGCATTATAGAGCACAAGTTCTTTAAAACTAAAGCGCATAATTATTAACTGGAGGAATTTGCATGGCCATTGAAAAAACCCCTGCAAAAAATGAAATATTTTTTGTATGGTTTAACCGTTATGCTGGAGTAACCATTAAAACTCCATCCAAAACCCTCATAATAGACCCTGTTGAAGTCAAGCCCCGCAACTTCAAAAGTGTAGATGCAATTTTAATCAGTCACGAACACTATGACCATTTAGACCAATCCCTAGTCTCAGAAATCCACAAGAACACATTATGCGTGGTTGTGGCTGACCCAACATCCGCAAAAAGATTGCGAAACGTTGTTGCTCCTGAAAAACTGCAAGAAATTCAGCCTGGTTCAGAAGTGAAACTCGGCGGAGTTTCAATAAAGGGTGAAAAATGTAATCATCCACCAGCTGCTACGCCCGTCTCTTTCATAATTGCAAGCGAAGATGGAGTGAAAATCTTTCACACAGCAGACAGCCTACCATTCCCAGAAATGGCAGCCATCGGCGAAAAAGAAAAATTTGACATTGTTTTCTGCACGGTTGGAATTGCACCTGGAACTTCTCCAGAAACAGGCGCTGAAATTGCAAGGCTAACAAAGCCCAAAGTTGCCGTTCCTTACCATACAGGTTCAGCAGCAGACCAAAAGAAGTTCGCTGAAATTTTGAAGAGGGAAATGCCAAAAGTTACTTGTTTGGTTCCAGAGGTTGGTAAAATATATCAGATTTCTAAGCGGACGTGAAATTTTGCCTATGGAAGAAAGCAGCAAAACGGTCAAGGTTGAAATCTGTAAAATATTAAAAAAGATAGATGCTCTCCAATTTGGAGCTTTCAGGCTTACAAGTGGAAAAATAAGCCCCTACTACATAGACTTGAGGGTTATACCAAGCTTTCCAGACGCTTTCCATAAAGTCTGCAATTTTTATGTAGGCTTCATAAAAGCGGAAATCGGCGCAGAAAACTTTGAGAGAATAGCTGGAATTCCCATTGCTGGAATACCCTTTGCCTCTCTAATTGCCTATCATTTACAAAAACCCTTCCTCTACATTCGCAAAGACATCCGCCTTCATGGAAGACAAAGAAGAATAGAAGGAATAATTGCGCCTGGAGACCGCGTACTATTAATTGACGATTTAATCACAACGGGTTTATCTCTGAAAAGAGCGGCGAGGGCTATAAGAACTGAGGGTGGAGTGGTTAATGATGCTGTTGTGCTTTTAGACAGGGAAGAGGGCGGAAAAGGAAAACTTGAGAAAAGCGGGATAAAGGTTCATGCTTTGCTTAAAGTCAGCGAGATAGCAAATAGTCTATTTGAAATTGGAGCAATTGATGAGGAGCAGCTGAAAACTATTTTGAGGCAAATTAAAAAGAGATAAAGTGACTGTGCGAAGCTAAAGGTTTACTCGTAGAATATAAGTTCCTGCTCTTCCAATATTTTGTGAAGTTTGTGGACAGCGTCGTAAACGTCTTGTTCCTTTTTGGCTCCAGTGCATACAAGTTTTCCGCTGGCAAACAATAGTATGACAACCTTTGGCTCATCCATCCTATAAATTAATCCTGGAAACTGCTCTGGCTCGTACATTGTTTTTCCAAGGGTGGATGCAGCCTTTTCCAAATCTATCATTCCGCCCAAACCCGCAGAAGCTACAATATTTTGTATTTTCAGCTCTGGCTTGCTTATGATTATTATTCCACCCTTTTTCAACTCCTTAATAACTTTCATAACGGCTCTTCGCGCTTCTTTCTCCGATTTTGCGCCTGTGCAAACCATTTTTCCAGAATTAAAAATTAAGGTGGCTGTCTTTGGTCTCTTAAGCCTAAAAACCAGTCCTGGAAACTGTTCTGGACGATATTCGACGCCTGGATAACCCTTAACAACAGCGTTCAAGTCAACTTTCTGATTCAGTGTGGCAGAAGCAACAACGTTTTCGATATTTATTATAGCTTTAACTTTTGGCATAAACATCACTTTTCATATTGGATGCTTAAATACCTTTATAAAGCCTTAGGTTTCAAAAGCTTTTCTCGCACCTTAAAAATGTAAAAAGTGTATATTTTAAATGCTTTCTTGTCTTCGTTTAAGCTTCAATCTTCCCTGCTTTCTCAAAATTTTTATCAGATTCCAAGTGTCCAACACCAAAAGGATTATGATTGCAGCTTGACTCCATGAAAACGTCGGAACACCAGTTCGCAAGCCTTCACTTAAACGACAATCAATATTATAGGTAAGAAAACTTTGAGATAGAAAGACTTCCCGAACATTTCTCGAGTGTGTTTCATGAAAGTTAACATCAGAAAACATTCCGTAAACTGTAACATACATACCTCGACTATATGAACCAGCGCCGGGGTTCCAAAACGTGAAAGTTCCCCAAAGACTGAAGATGATAAGACCTATGAGAAAAATGTTTAAAATTGTAAGATAAATCATTTTGAGCGGTATTTTTCCAATTATTAATCTCTCTTCACCTTCTTTTTCTTTCTTGTCAGTTTCCGAAGGGAAAAAGAGGAATACAACAATCAAGATTATGATAAAAATTATGAAAATGTAAATGTTTTGTTGTGAATGCATTAATAAGGGAAAATTACCTATCCAAGGAATTCTTCCCACAACTTTTCCAATCAAGCGCGAGGAGTTCCATGATGAATCTTCTACAGAATTGTTGTCACCCTTAGTTGTAAACCAGTATTCGCCACTTTTATTTTCTACTTTAACAGCTCTGTGAACGATAAAATCTTCCTTTGAGTTTTTATAGACAACTATGTCTCCGTTTAGGTAGCTAGCGTTTATTTGTTCTGGGCTTGCTCCTTGAACTATTATTAGATCTCCCACGTTTAATGTTGGCACCATGCTTGAGGAAGATACCGCTAATGCGGGGTATTCTGTTCTTAAGGCTGTTTGAACGATACGCCAGAAGCCAAGAACAAATGCAATGAGTAGGATGAGTGTTAGGACTGTTTGGAAATATTCGTTTTTCCAAAGTTTTTTAAGAGTTTCTAGTGCCAATTACTAAGCCTTCTTTTTGCTGAAGAGTTCTTGTTGATTTAGGCATCCATGTTTTAAAACTTAACGGTGAAAAACTGGAAAAATAGGGGGAGAGGAGATAAGCGTAAGCCTAAACTTCTATGCCTTCCGTGCCCAGCTTGGCTTTACTCACTATATCTTTGAATTTTTTGCCACATTTTTAGCATTCGTACATGCCGAAGATTGTTAGGGTTATCCTCATCTTTTTGTCTGGGAATGGGGCTATTAGCTCCCATGTTTTGTATGGTTCTTTTGCTTGTGTTCCACATTCGGGGCAGATGTGTTCTCTTGTTTGGCTTTTAGGCATGCGAAGTCGCCGTATTCTAAGCTGTTTAAACTTTCCTTTTGCCTAATACTTCTCGGAATGGTTTCTTGCATTTTGGACAGTCGAAGAGTCCAATCTCCAGTTCCATTCTTTTACCTGATTTGTCTGGGCGTCCAGCCATCTTCCACTTTTTCTTAGGCGCGTTAACCACGGTTCCGCATTTTGGGCATTTAGCCATTTAATTTCCTCCAATATCCTCCATAACCATGGTTTCGTATGATGATACATAAAAAACTTTCCATTGTTTTCGAATAGAAAACTTCAGATTAGGCATCAAGTTTAAACATGTTCCTTGCAAAGCATGAAGAATTTTCTGCAAAACTTTCAAGTTGAAGCCTAAAAATGCGCATATAACTGGAACGATATACTTAATGGAGAAAAATTTGGCGCAAACTATATTGATATAAAATTTGAAAAGGCATTAAAATGAGCTTATAACAGTTATTGACGACAAAGCTCAAGAAGAAGCCATTAATCGCAAGCATGAAATAAATGCTCAAACATTGTTAATGGTGCATGAAGTTTCCATTCAATAACATATTTTAACAAAAAACTCCATCAAACAAACCTTAAAATTGCATTCAAAATGACAAAAACATCAAGCAATCATGTTAGGTACTAGTGAAACTTACATTTCTCAAAAATACGTGATACTCTAATCAACTAATTTTTTATTGTTCTATATTCTTTGAATACCATATATAAGATTGGGCTTCCTTAAACCCTAATTTCTTAATATAATGTATGCCCGCTTGATTGTTACTTTCCACATCAACTATCACGATACGTGCACCCTTATCCTTAAACCGCTTCTCCAACTCCTTATACAATCTTCTTCCAACCCCGCCCCTTTGCCTCATTTTTTGCACTCCAGCCCAAACGAAATAT
>JASEJA010000097.1 GCA_030017755.1 Candidatus Bathyarchaeota archaeon | reverse complement strand
GCCTGTAACAGTTCTTTTGATGTTTTCTTCAATTCTTCCAAGCTATTTGTTATCAACGGCAGAGTTTTGCTGTGGGTGTGGGTTTCAAAGTTTTCGTAACGCACTTTAACCGTTACCGTTTTAAAATAGAGATTCTGATTCAAAACATCTTTGTGCACCTCTTCTGAAAGCTCATCCAAAGTTTTTAGGACAAATTCAAAGTTTGATGTGTCTTCTTCAAATGTTGTTTCACGGCTTATGGATTTTATTTCGCCTCTTTCTTCAACCTCGCTTTTGTCAATGCCATGCGCCATCAAATACATTTGAGTTCCCATAGCGCCAAAAACTTCAGCTAACGCTGTGGGGTCATAATGAGCCAAGTCGACTATGGTTTTGATTCCCATAGCCTTCAGTTTTTGTTCTGTTTTTCTTCCAACCCAAAGAAGCTTACGCACTGGTAATGGAGCGAGAAAATTTTCAGCTTCCTCCTCCCTAACAACAGTTAAGCCGTCTGGTTTTTTATAGTCGCTGGCTATTTTTGCAACAAGCTTGTTTGGACCTATACCAACTGAGCATGTGAGTCCTTCTCTCTCATAGATTTCCCTCTTAATTCTTCGTGCCAAAGCTTCAGCTTCCGCGTAATCTTTCACTTTTGAGGTTACATCCAAAAAAGCCTCGTCTATTCCCCACTGTTCAAACTTGTCTGCATATTTCCGCAGCAAACCCATTATTCTTTCAGAAACTTTAGTGTAAAGCTCATAATTGACTGGAAGATAAACAGCTTGCGGACAGAGTTTCCAAGCCTTCGAGATAGGCATGCCAGACCGCACACCAAACTTTCTCGCCTCATAATCGCATGTGCTAACAACTCCTCTGCCCTTTCCAGCTTTTGGGTCAGCGCCAACAATAACTGGTTTACCTTTATATTCTGGATGCTCTCTTTCCTCAACTGCCGTGAAGAAGTGGTCCATGTCTACATGAAATATTATTCGCCTTTTTTCGTTCATGATTTTCTTTCCAAGTTTGTTTTGCCTTAATTTAAAAGTGGATTGTTTGGTGATTTGAATCTATCGCAGAAATGATGTGTACATAACTCTACTAAGGATTTTCCATTCATAACCCTTAATGCTTCCGACTCAGAATAAAAAGAGAAACGTTGGAGGAAACATGTGAATGGGCGCAATATCAACTGAGGCTGCCCGCCAAATAGTTGTAGATTTCATTAAGCAAAAGAAGAGAATTGAGCGAATAGAAGTCTCCACAGTTGAGAATAAAAATGGTTGCTGGGTGGTTAGAGGCACATGCCCGATAGACTTAGATGGGCATCCATGGGCAGAAAAATTCGAAGTTATCCTTAACCAAAAGGGAAAAATTAAGTCGACAGAATTCGCCCTTTTATAGTGAATTCTCTTCTTGAAGTTTTAATTCGCCATTATGCATAGTGTAGATTGTATCTGCAATTTCAACTATTTTTTCATCGTGCGTCGCCACAATAACAGTCTTTCTTTCTTTTTTATTTCAAAAATCAGAGCAATTATCTCCTTAGCGGTTTTTGAATCAAGCTCGCTGGTTGGCTCGTCTGCAATAATCAATTCTGGGTTGTTAGCTAATGCTCTTGCTATGGCTATGCGTTGCATCTCACCCATGCTCAACTCTTTAGGTCTGTGATAGAGTCTTTTGTCTAAACCAACAGCCTCAAGAAGATTCACAACCCTTCCCCTTTGCTCTTCTTGAGAGTTACCAGCTAAAGCCATGGGCAACTCCACATTTTCTAAGGCGGTAAGCGTTGGCAACAAATTAAAAGATTGAAAGATGAAACCTACGCGAAAAAGTCTAATTTTTCTGCGTTCACTAGCCGAAAGAATTGAAGCGTCAATGTTATCGATGAAAATTTTTCCAGAAGTTGGATGATCATTCAAACCTATAAGATTCAAAGCGTGGTTTTTCCAGAGCCTGTTGGTCCAACTATTGCAACAAACTGATTTTCGCCTACTTCAAAGTTAGCTTTTTTAACCGCAATTATTTCCGACATGTTCAATTTGTATATTTTCGTTAAATCAACAGTCTTAATTTTCATTAATATTCAGCCTTTAAGATTTCGGAAATTCGAATTTTTGAAGCGCTTACTGCTGGAATTATGCCTCCTATGCAACATGACATAGTTACAAGCGCCATTACTTCAATTATATATATGGGCTGAGTTATGACAAAAATGCTCGAGAAGAACTGATTAAGCGGGATTGCCGTATAAAAACTTGCCAAAAAAGCAGTGAGTATTATACCGAAAATTATTCCTAAAACGCTTCCAATAAAGCCAATTATGGAATTTTCCAAAAGTATTATTCGGAAAATGTGGC
>JASEJA010000022.1:3957-17178 GCA_030017755.1 Candidatus Bathyarchaeota archaeon | reverse complement strand
TTTCAGGCTCTTCCATGTATTGGGGGCTGTAAGCCTCGAGGCTGACGATTTTTTCGGGCAGCAAGACAGGGTCTTTCAGTGTTGGAGCCTTATCCTGGTAGCCCACGATAATTATGCTCCAGCCATAAGCCCGCTCAAAAACAGCCGCTTGCGTAAAAACATCCTTAGCGTTAAGCATTAACAAAACTTTCTGAACAGCCTCGTCGAACTTTTCCTTGTCAACACCCTCCTCGAGGGGTTCAACCTCAAACCAATTGTCAAACACATCATGAGCCACGGCAAAGACTATTCGGTGGGCGATGGGTATGCGCCTCAAAGCTTCAGTTATTTTCTCATTGGTTATGGGCTGCCCAAACTCAGCAGCAAAACCCGTGTAAAACCGTTGAATCTCAGCCTGCGTCCGAGGCGTCGAAGCAACAGCAACCTTTTCAAAACCTTCTTTAGGGCAACCGCAAAATTAACCATGCTTCTCCGCCACCCCTTTGGCTTCCTGCAAAATCTGGCGAATCACATCTTGGACTGTGCGAGCCCCACGCCTCTTCAGTTCACGCACAAGCCACTCATACAATTCAGCGCCAACGCTTTGCTGAATATGGGCAAACCCAACAACACCATCAACTATGTTAAGCCAGAAAAATAAAAGAAATTCTGAAACAAAACTTTAATTAAACTCTAATTTAAGAAATCGCCAAAAATAGCAAAGCCAGGTTCTACACCAAGCGTTCATGGAATACGCAAAAAGCATAAGCCTTATAACAGAAAAAGTACACGGAAAAATTAGGGAAGTTGGGGTTTTGCTTCTCTCTTTTTCTTCAAGAGGACCGTTACGATTGAAGCGGTTAGCATGAATAGTGGTGGAATCATGATTGATGGAAATTCTGGTATAACCTGAGTTCCTATGATGGAGATTCTTCTGGTTTTAAAGTATGGCTCATTGTATGTGTACTTAAAGAATAGGAATGTGTGGCTTCCATTTGTTGTTGAAGTGTAGGGTACTGATGTTCCATCTATTGTAATTGTCCATGGATTGTCTGCCAGTAGGTTTTGTGGAATTGTGATGTTCCAGAAGAAAGTTAGCGCACCATAGCCTGTGGCGTTAAAACATATTTCCTTTGCGGTTACGTTGAGAATTATGTTTTCGGAGATCGTGGAATTAGTAACTATATTTATCGGAAACTCCTCATTTTCATAGGTTATAGTTCTGTGCACCGTGCCTTTTATGGCGAAAGGAATCTCGACAGCATCGATAACAAGATATCTATATCTGTGGATGCTGTCGGGGGACCAGTTGATGATGGTTATCAATAAGTAGGTTCCAACTTCACCTTTGATGCTGAGGTGGACTGTAAAGGTTGAGTTGCTACTGATAAAGCCTGTTGGATAAACGTAAGCTGAGTCAACATACCATTGTCCCTCGATAACTGGATCAGGCCAAGGGGAAGTCCAATTGAAGTCTAACAACGATGGGATTCCGTTGATCTCCACATCAGTTATTTGTGCCCTTGATGCGCTATTAATGGATGTTCCAACATTTTCAATAATGAACAGCATGTTCGGGCTTGGATGATACCTGAAGAATGAATCTAACCCGAAGCCTGCATACCCTACTCCAATATCTGTTCTATAATTAACCCTATAAAGCGTATGGTTCTTTAATCCCAACTGGAAGCTGTTCATTTCCATAATGTCATATAAGCCTATCGAATCATAGTAAACCCTCTCTTCAGGAGCCATCAAAGCCTTAGCTGTGACCCCGTCTATTGCGACTGTTTCATTGTCAATGAATTGAACTGTGAAGCTGTCGATTAAATCGCCATCACCATTAACGTCGAATGTGAGCAGGCTCTCGTTTAATATCCCTGTTGGAGGTTCGCCGTTAAAGGATACGCTGCAAAAAACTTTCTCCCAAGGTAACCAAACATTTCCAGTCATTGCATTGTATCCATAGTTATAGAAGGTTAATGTAACGTTTAACCCTCCTTCAAACCCTTCAACTTCCTTGTTTAGAAGTTTAAAAAGCGGAACCTCAACTTCAGTCGGTGCCGAGAACTCGTATCTTACGAGGTCATCTCCGCCGCCTTCCCACGTGCTCGGTGTTCCTTGCCATGTGTAAATGTGTCCATCTGCATAGCCTAACCTGTTTCCCACGTAGTAGCCAACACCGAATGGGAGATCTGCCAAACGTGTCCAACTGTTATTTGATATAACGTATTGATAAAAGCGATTGTCAGGTATGGACTCGGGATAAGCTTGGTTTCCGCTTAATGCGTAAATGTAGTCTGTTTGGTTTGAAAGCCAAAATCCTACGTAGAGGAGTGATCCTCCATCACCCACCCCGCCAACACCGCCATCATGCGGATACGCAGGAATGTCAGCCAAACTTGTTAAAGCGTGACTTGTGATGTTGTATTGCCAAAAATCGTAGATGGGTTCCTTCTCAAGATATTCTCCTCGCAGAATGTAGAGGCAATCGCTTCCAGTCCAAACCATGGATGCTCCGTCGCCCATTCCCGGCATTGGAGCTGGGAACTGTGGCTCCCAACTGTTCGTGGAAGAGTTATAAAACAGCAGGTGGGTTTGGCGCTGTTCGCCGCCCGCAGTCGCATACACGCCAATTCCCCCGACGTATGTCATAGCGTCGCCTTCACCCTGATCAAACGGCGTGTCAGCCAAACGTTCCCACAAGTTTTGGGAAATACTATATCGGTAAAAGTATCTGCGGCTATCGCCAGTAGCAGCGCCATAAAGGGCATAGATATAATCCCCAAAATCCCAAGCCAAGGCCGTCCCAGTTTTAAACGCTGAGCCATCAGGAGCAGGAGGATCTGCCAGCTTAACGAAGGTGTTATCCGAAGGACTATAGCAATAGAAGCTCTTACCCCTCGCAATATAAATGGCATCACCAGTCCCAATTACAGCCTCGCCATAAGCCCCTGTAACAGTGTCCCTGACCCAAACCCAAAAACCTTGAGCATTAGCAGTTCGGACGTCAAATGCTAACATTAACAAACCAGTCAACAGCAACACAAGCATCATTCCAGAAACTATCTTCTTCATCTTCTCCTTCTCCTATCTAAACCATCTCATCATATCTCTGAACTTTTAAAATTTATGGAAGAATCTTCTGCGGTCATCGTGGAGTTTGTTTGTGTGTGCGTGCGTCCATCACTAAGAACTCGTCATTCCAACGTTTACAGATTGTCCACATAAGCCTCACGAGGTTCAAGCCGTCTGGTGGTCTTTTCGGAATGGGCTGCCTTACTGGAACTTTTCGACAACGTCTCTGTGCCTTTGGCGTTCAGGAGCCAAATCCTGTTCCGAGGCATCAACAAACCGCTGCTCGATGTCGATGAGGCCCAGCGTTAACAGAGTCCTGCGAATGTTAGTGTAGAACCGTGTGCGACTATAGCGGAAGCCCTTTTCAATTTTTCCAGCCTGCAAATCCCACGCAAACATGCTTAACTCGCTGCGGGCAAGACCGCCACGCCTCTTCAAATGTTCCAGAAAAAGCCTACATGCATGCTGAGCCCTTTCCTGCGGAAACAACAGACTGCAGATGTCGCCTTCAGCCTCATAAGCTCCATTTTCGCCTTACGAGTCAAAACCCTCAAACTCATGATAAAACCTCAAAATGTAAACAAACAAGAAACTGAGCATCACTGCAAAACTTGAACACAAACAACCTACACGAATTGCTGAGAAAAGCCATAGTTGCTTACCTCACGTAATATGGTTTCTCCAACTTCTTGGGCTTAGCTGGCTGAAGCAACCGCTTCAAAGTCTCATTTAACTGTTCAAAAAAAGCCGTTCGTTACGTTCAGCCCAATCCGGATAATACGCAATAACTTCAACACTGTTCGGGTGAGAAGCATCACCCACCTTAGTGAGGACGCCGTTGCTTTTGGCAAACAAGTCAATCGTAAGCCTTGGCAAACGCTCCTCAGTCGGAAAAACATAATGGGCTCCCTTAAAACGCACACTAGCCAAAACCCTCTCCAAAACCTTCATGTCCGTAATTAAACCAGTAAAACTGAAACCATTACAAATCAGCTGATACGCTTTACCCAAATTAGCAGGCTTACGCACAAACAAATTAACACGACCACTCCTAAACCACTGCAAACGCCCAAGCCTATCCCCACAACAACCAACCACAGCGACTCCTAGTCAAAACCCAACCAACCTCAATCGCCCGAGACCGAATCTCAGCGCCAACACTACTCGGCAAGTAACACCAACCACGCCAGCCGTGGCTTACACACTTTACACCCTGCGTATTTTTATAGTGGAATTTCCACTCGCTTCGCGAGTTTCCGACATACTTTCCATATTTCCTATATTCTAGACCAAGAAGCTTACACAGCGGTTTAGCCGTCAATAATGGATTTTTATTAAGGAAACTGAAGACTTGTTGCCTAAGGCTTTCACTTCCACTATTTCCATTATGGGAGTTTTTGAAAAAGCCCTTGATCCTGGAAGTCCTAGCCAAAAATCACCATTCTGCTCTCTGGCCCTTTTTCAACATTCAACATGCTTTGCTATGAAACATATTCAATTTTGAACCCCTTCTTCTAAAGCCAGAAATCTACGCCCAAACTGGTCCAATTCGTTAACTGTCATAATCACCGTGTGCTTATTTCTGGTTTGACGCTGTGAAGCAAGTGATAGGCTCTTTGGGCTTCTTGTCTGCGGCTACCGCCCAAAAATTCAACCTCTATTGTCCGTTCTAAGTCTTTGACGCTTATGCCTTCATCTCCAACTCTGCTAACAACCGTTACAAGATTCTTGCTGATAACATCCAGCCTGTCCTTAGTGTTGCCATACACAAACGGCAAATTGAAGTGCTTGGCGATTTTCTCCCCAGACGCTATTAACTCAACGAAAATCAAAGTCTTCATCGGAATTTTCAAAAGGTCTTCGAGAACGCTTAGCTTTTCCCTATCCGTGGAGACAACTTTACAGATGATGCGCGGTTTTCTTATGGCTTTTGCCTGTAGGAAATGCTCCCAGCTTAAGCCTACTGGATAGCCTGTCAACGCAATTATAAGGTCTTCACGTCCATCTTCTCTGTAGGGTGTAGCTGAGAATCCTAGGCGATATTTTGATTGTACTGTTGCGAATCTACTCCAAACAGGCGCAGGCAACCTGTGACATTCATCATAAACGATTAGAACATATTCTTTGCCTTGAACCTTATGCCATGCAGAGTAGGTTTCAAGCTGCACATCACGAGCATTAAACTTGCGAAGATAAACATGCCACTGCTCCTTCTCAGTTATGTTAGGCACAACAACAAGTTTCTTGCCTTTAACCATGGCACATATGGCAGCACCTAAATAGGTTTTACCCATCCCCCAGGCCAATAAACGCCTACAGCACCCCATTGAAACCATTGGTCTAAGGCTTCTTTCTGATGCGGCAACGGCTCAAAAACCTCCGGAGGCGGTTCAAATCCTCTTTGTCAACAGGTCTAGGCGTGAAAGGAAGATATCCATCTTGAATTAAGCTGCTTAGCAGATGCCTCTCGTATCCCCGTTTTATTCTGATTCCAAACTTGTCTCGTTTGTAAAGGTATTTTCTGTAGCGTTGCCATGCTTGGTCTTCCATGCCCGCTGAAACTTAAGCAAACCATCAACAACTTTGACTTGCGTCGTTGGTGTTGGACCAAGCCGCTCTTCAATCTCCCGAGGTAAAGGCGCCATCCACCTTACATACTTGTTAATAACAAACACGTTATAGGATGGCGTAGTCCACTCCAACCAGCCCAACTGCATATCCACAAACTTTGGCACTACAACATACCATGAATCTTGCCTCCGAGGCATCAAAAGATAAGGCTGATTTAGAAACTGCTTGAAAGCCTCTTGATCTAAACCAGCAACACACGGAAACTGAAGCTTCTCAGCAATCTTAGCCTGCTCCTCTTGAAACTTAACAACAAACTCTTGGAAACTATCCAAGGCTTCTTTCGCTTGCCTAAGCTTGTCCTGAGCCTCTCTCCACCTTGCCAATAACTCTTCACTCAATAAGAAACCTCCAACAAGTTTCGCACAGGTCCCAAAAAACCAGAAGCGAGCGAATCTAGGCTTCAAAGGTTTAGCCAAGCGAACAGTCTGTGTTGCGTTAAAACCCAACAATGTCAAATCATCCAGACAAAAATGGCAAACCCTAAGCTCTTTCCTATCCTTATCGAAAGTAACAGCGAAATCAGCCATGTTTCCAGTAAAAGGATAACAAAGCATGCACTTACTCACTTAGCAGCCTCCAAATAGCTAAAGCAAAAACAGAAAAAAGGGGGAGCTGAGCAAAACCCACTCGGCAGTATAAATTATACTCTAGAGTTTGGTAGCCCGGGAGAGATTCGAACTCTCGTCAGCGGGTCCAAAGCCCGCTATGCTTGTCCACTACACCACCGGGCTTCATGTGGCGTTTGCTAAACTAAGTTTTTATTAAATGCTTTTTGATTAAAACCTTCCTATCCCCTCGTATTTTGAGGATTATCTCTCGTGTTTTGTTAATGGTTTGGTCTGCGCTGCTCTTGTCAATATTGTTTAGATTCAGAAAGTCTATTATACGGTCATAGTTTTTTGGGTTTTTCTCTTCTAAGCTTTTTAAGGAGCGTATTAGAGTTGTGCAGTCTATTTTTACCTTTTCAATGGAGGATTTTAGCCACATATAGTTTTCAAGAGTGTTGATAAGTGTGTCGCTTAAATAATGGGAAGCTTCAGAAAATTTTTCGTTTTCTATTAAAGAATTTGCACGCATTATTGTGCCTTGCAGAAAAGCTGGGTTCAAATAGTAATTAAGTCTAGTTTTAACTCTGAAGTGTACGGAATTAAGGGTTTGCATGTTTTGCTTTGTTGTAGTTTGCATTTCATCCCATATATTTTTGAAAAGTTTCAACTTCTCCTTAACACTTTCATTGCTGGCTTCACGTAACCTTGTTACTTCCAAGAATTCGCTAAATAGGTTTTGCATTCCAAATTTAGCTGTGGAGGCTTCGAGGGTTTCTAAAAATCGACTGTTTGAAAAGGGTTCGAGGGCTATTTCAACCAAAACTTTAAGGATATTCTCTAACGCTAAACCAACAAAAAGATAAGCGCTACAAAAGTCTTCCCTAGAGAAGGCTGAGGTGGCACGGCTTAGGTAAATATCCGCCTCCACAACATGCGTTTCAGTTCTAATATCAACCCTTTCAGGCGAAGCATAAGATTTAGCCATAAGAAGTTTTGTGCTGGTTAATGCCCAGTCTCTGTCGTATAAGATTTGCATCTCATACAGCTTTTGATCAATTTCTGGAGGGATAGGCCCCTGAACCCATTTTCTTGGAACATGGTCTAAGTCAATGAATAATCCATTAATTTCCGTTCTTTCAACGTATTCGCAGGGGAAGTCGCTTTTGTCAAAGATGAATAAGTCAACATCGCTTGAGGATGCAGCATCGCCTCGGCTCCAACTTCCAAACAATCCTATACCGTAAATGTTTTCTCTAACCCTAAGCTCCGTCACTATTCTTTCAAGGGTTCTTCTTATTTTCTCTGGAAGCTTTATCATGTAGGTTTCACTTTGCTCTCTAGGAAGTCATAGCGTATATAAGTATTCAAAATTTGTGAGCTGGATATTTTTAACTGAACCGCAAACTTTATATATTGAAACATTTCATCTAAATAGGCTCACCGGGGCCGGATGTGCTGTTTTCTAATTCCGAAGTCCCAGATGAGGAATGCGAAAGGTGACGGTTCTATAATATTGGAGTGAGAGAAAATGAGTAAGAAAGAAAGTGGAACCCGTCAACGCTTAATTGACAAATGCCCAGAATGTGGTAGTGTAAACCTTATTCACGATTATGACACTGGAGAGACTGTTTGTGGAGATTGTGGACTTGTTTTGTATGAGCAAATGATGGATAAAGGTCCCGAATGGCGAGCTTTTACTCAAGAGGAAAAGGCTTCAAGAAGCCGTGTTGGAGTACCAACATCCTATTCTGTCCATGATAAAGGATTGTCAACAGCCATAAGCCAAGTTGACCGTGACGCCTTTGGAAGAAAGCTTCCGCTTTCTACACGTTTGCAAATGTGGCGCTTGAGAAAATGGCAAATTCGCTCTCGCGTGCACAGTTCAATTGATAGGAATTTGGCTCAGGCTATGGCTGAGTTGGATAGACTTTCTGATAAAGTATATATTCCTCCGCCAATTAAAGAGAAGGCTGCTGTTATTTATCGGAAGGCTTTGGATAAAGGTTTAGTCAGGGGAAGGTCTATTGCTGCTATTGCTGCTGCCGCTTTGTATGCTGCTTGTCGCGGAAGCGGAACACCAAGAACACTTAGGGAGATTGCCGAAGCAAGTTTGGTTGACAGAAAAGATGTAGCCCGCTGCTATAGGTTGTTGTTGCGGGAGTTGGATGTGCAAATGCCAATTGCAGACCCATTAACATACATATCAAAAATTGCTGAGCGCACAGGGATCAGCGGCAAAACTCAAGGTTTGGCTGTTCAGATTTTGAGGGAAGCGCGGAAGAAGAGGGCGGCTGCTGGTAAAGACCCCATGGGTTTGGCTGCTGCTGCATTATACATTGCATGTTTGCAAAGCGATGAAAAGAAAACTCAGAAGGACATTGCTGAAGCTGCGGGCGTTACAGAAGTAACAGTCAGAAACCGCTACAAAACATTAAAGAAGCAATTGAATCTTGAACTGCCAGATTAGCTCTGCATCACAGTATTGGCAGTCTTTTTATTCCTTCTACCTTGTCGAAATCTTCGTCAAACGAGTAAATCTCATTAATGTTGCTTGAACGCATAACATCTACAGCTAAAGTATCGTTTGGGTCAAGTTTCAAATCTTCTCCATGTTCTGTCGCACCAAAGTATGCTTCCTTGCTTACGCCACTTATCTTCACATTGTCAAGCATAAACAAGCCGAGAATAATGTTGCTCAAGTTTTCCAATGGCATGCCATGCTTTAAAATGTTTATCACTTCGGACAAGTGCACAACAGTCATTAATACCTCTTCCTTTCCATGAGATACATCGCTTATTATTTTCTTGGCGTGTTCCTTCATTTGTTTCTCTAATGGTGACAGTTGCCTCTTCGGCTTATAGTAAGCATAAATGAACACATTGGCATCTAAGAATTTCATGAAGTTGCCTCATAAAATTTCTTTTCAAATTCCTTCCAGTTGCCGA
Source organism: Candidatus Bathyarchaeota archaeon (assembly GCA_030017755.1). Classification (GTDB taxonomy): domain Archaea; phylum Thermoproteota; class Bathyarchaeia; order Bathyarchaeales; family Bathycorpusculaceae; genus JASEJA01. The sequence continues at coordinate 7,996 of JASEJA010000022.1, read as the reverse complement.
TGGCTGCCACTCCTAAATCAACCTTATCGAAAGGTTCTGTTAAATCAATCTGACGCTTCGGAATTATTTTTAAATATTTTTTCCGCTTCACAATGTACAACTCCCTGCTCTCGCCAACCTCAGATTCTCTCCAATCTGCAGGCAGAATTAGACGCCCTTGTGAATCGATTTTTTTAACTTCGATTTCCACTCCAGATTCCAACTATTTTCACCATAAAAATAATATTTTCACCACAATATAAGTTTTTCATCCAGAAAAACATTAAGTAAACCAAATGTTTGTTTAGCCTTCTTCTTTTTCAATTTCCATAACTATTGGACCGACGTATCCGCAGTTTTCGCACACATACTTTTTCGGAGTAAGCCAATAGTCGAGGCTGCTGGACAAGCGTATTTTTGGGCTTCCACATAGTGGACAATAAATTTTTGTTGGCTCCCGATGTTTCAGCATTCCGAATACTTCACGTATGCGTTTAAGCAGTTTCAATTGGGCTTACTCCTTTACATACTACGGCTATTGAAGTTCAATATTCTCTTCGGGATATCCAAGCCTCACCAAGTACTGCCTTACTTTTTCGCGATGGTCTCCCTGAAGCATGATTTGACCATTTTTTGCTGTCCCTCCGCAGGCGCAGAAACTTTTTAGTTGTTGGGCTATATTCGCTAAGTTTGTGTTTTTGTTATTTATGCCATCCACTATGGTTGTTGGTCTGCCGAACTTGCGTGTTTCAAGTCTTATGCGGATTCTTTGTTGCTCCTTTTCGATTTCGCTGCAAACGCACAAATCCTTGGGAAGCCCGCATATTGGACAAATCTCAGCCATGACACTCAAAACTAAAATTATTATGGGAGTATATAAGATTTTCAAATCCAACATTCATAATTAGAATATTATGTTACAACGCCCATTCTATGCAGTTCTTCTTTTAGGCTGTCCATAATCTGTTTTAGGCTTTGCCTCTTCTGCACATACTCGTCTCCCGTCACTTTGCCCGCTTTGAAATCTTCGTCTAACTGATGCAATTGAGCGTTTATTTCTTTTATTCTTGCCCTTAATTGGTCGATGTAGGAAACCGCCTTTTCTTCTACTATAACTTCTGAAGGCGTTAAAGCCATTTTTATCACGCCGTCTTCTATTCTGAGGATTCTGTTGGCTGCTCTTGCAACGCTTGGGTCATGCGTAACCATTATTATTGTTTTGCCAAGTTCCCTATTCACTTTAACCAAGTAATCAACAACTATTTTTGCATTAACAGTGTCCAACTCGCCAGTTGGCTCATCCGCCAAAAGGACTGGGGCGTCATTTGCCATGGCGGCTGCTATGGCTACTCGTTGTTGTTCTCCGCCGCTTAGCTCTTCAGGTTTGTGGTGGGCTCTGTCTGTTAAACCTACAATTTCTAATAGTTCTCGAATGCGCTCTGCTCTTTTGCTTCTTGGAACACCCAAAGCAATCATTGGAAGCTCTATGTTTTCTGCTGCTGTTAATGTCGGGATAAGGTTTAATGTTTGAAATATGTGTCCAACAATTTTTCTTCGGTAGTCAACGAGCTGCGGTGTTAAGAGAGCTGTTACTTCGGTTTCGCCAACTTGCACTTTTCCTGCTGTTGCTTGGTCTAAGCCGCCTACAATGTTGAGCAGTGTTGTTTTTCCGCTTCCGCTTGGTCCAATAATGGAGATTAGTTCGCCGGCTTTAACTTCCATGCTTAATCCTCTTAGGGCTTGGACTTCAATTTTGCCAAGACGGTAGACTTTCACCAAATCTCTAATTTTTATGTCTAAACCTTTCATCTTAGGCGAACCATCCTTTCCAGTTTTGTTACATATTTTCTTAACATGATTAGGATTGGGAGGATTGTGGCTGCAAAAATGAGCGCAATACAAGAAGTAAGCATTAAGGTTGTGTCTAATGGGAAAACTAGGCGTCTTCTAACGAGTTCTGAAATCATGGCGTTAGAAGCAGAAATATTTCCATATACAATAACGATTCCTACGAAAACGCCCAATATTACGGAAAAAGTTACTAGGGCGAGGTTTTCTGTCAAAAACATTATGACTAACTGTTTATATGATAAGCCTTTAACGCTCATGATTGTGGCTTCACGGCTTCTCTCCTTTAAACTGACAATGCTTATGAGGGCTGTTCCAACAGAGGCTGCTAAAACTGCGAAGACTATGCCTAACCTTTGAACGTCTAATGTGCCCATAGCAATAACATTTTCTTGAGCCTTCTCCCACTCCTCAGCGAAGGATTGCACTTGAGTTATAGGCAAGTCCAAGTTACGTATCTGGTTGGCAACAAATTTTCCGTCTGCTCCCCCATTTAGCTTTAATAGGATTTTTGCTGATGGACTTACGTATGTGCTTATTTCTTCATAGAATCCATAAGGAACAAAGGACCAGTATTTGTTTATGAATTGTTGTAGCTGGTAAATTTGAGATTGGGATTCCGAGCTTGAACCGAAAAAGCCAACAACCCTAAGCCCAATCGTTTTTGAACCGAAGCTTAGGGTTAGGTTTTCTCCAGTTTTGAGGTTGAGTGATTCAGCGATGTAGCGTTCTAGAATGATTGTGTTGTTATCTGCGGCTAAGTTGTCGAATGCTGTTGTCACATCGGTTCCGCTGAACCAGTCACTTTCGTAGTAGGCTGTTTTTAACCAGCCATCTGGGTCTACAGCTTTTATGCTCATACTTTGCAAGTGAATCGAGAAGGAATACTCTATTGTTGCGTTTCGAACAAACTCGGAAACATTCGCCACTATGTTCTCCATAATTTCTGGTGCGTCATTGGCGTTTGGAACAGTTGCGGCTATATCTGCACCCACTTGATAGTATATTCTTCTCATGGCGTAGTCTTGTTCGCTGGCTAATTGCCCATTAACTTGGACGCTGTAGCCAACAATTAAGGCGATTAAGAACGCGATGGCTGCTGAACGGGCTGGATTTCTCCTAACGTTTTTTGTGGCTAAAACTCCTAAATCGCCAAAAAACTTTGCTGCTTTCGCTGTTAATTGCTGAAACTCTAATGAGCCTTGGATAAACGTTTTTGTAAATCCCCAAAAGAAAAGTAATGGTCCTATGTAGTTGAGTATGGCATCCAAAAACATGAAGATGCCAACAAGGAGCATGAGAATGAAGTTTCCACTGCCAAACAGTATTCTTTGTAAAACCAAAGTCATGTTTATGCCTGTTAGGAAGACTGCTATTTTGTATGTTCCCAAAATTAATGCAACCATTGGCCACCTTTTCTTGTAGGGTTTCTCCATTTCCATTGGTAAGTATTCTCTGAGCGCTTCTACTGTGGGGAGTTGGGAAGCTTTTCTTGCTGAACTATAAGTTGAGAGGAAAGCCATGATAACGCCGAAGGCTATGGTGAAGCTTACAGTGAAGGGGCTTATCAGATTTAGGTTAAACAGCGTGTCTGTGCTGAACTGTGTAAATAGTGGGTTTAGGAGAAAGCCTAATAATACTCCAAGGGCTCCGCCAATCAATCCAATCAGCAAAGTTTCAGTTAAGAAAGTGCGCAGAACCTGACCCCTCGAAAATCCCTTTGTCAGCAACAGTCCAATTTCACGTCTCCTAAGGTTGAAGGAAACGTCTGAAACGGTTGTTCCCATATACCAAGCCATGAAAAATATTGGAAGAGAAACAATAGTAAACATGAATCTTATGCCTATGGATGCAAATTGAAAAGTGCGCAGAGGATTTTCCAAATTGTTATAAAGACTAATAAAACCTAAATCTTGAGCCACATCGTTCTCAATTCTGTTTTTTATCACTTGGAGGTTGTTAAGAGATGTGCCTATATCCCACGGATTTATCAAAGCATCCCGATTCAAGTAAACGAGAAGGCTTGTTTCCATCCACACATATGACCGATTTGACTCTGGAATTGCTGCCAAAATTTTCTGCATCGTTTTCTCCCAACTCACCAGGAGGAGAAAATCCATCTGAGTTGTTGGGGGTTTTAACCAATACCGATAACCCAAAGCAATTGCAGCCGCTTTTTCATCCAACTGAGCAAAACCTTTCACTGTTAAGT
>JASEJA010000022.1:0-3857 GCA_030017755.1 Candidatus Bathyarchaeota archaeon | reverse complement strand
AAAGCAATTGCAGCCGCTTTTTCATCCAACTGAGCAAAACCTTTCACTGTTAAGTTTAACGGTATACTGATTTGAGTATCATAGGTGGAAAAGTTTACTTGAATGATGTCATTGATTTTTACCATACTTGCTAAACCGGTGTTTTCTGGAATGTACGTTTCATTTTCACCGATTTCCGCCGGTCTGTTTAACCATCCCCTATAAACTTGTGAATGATGGATTATGGCAGTAATTCTTGCCATATTTTCCTTCCTTGCGCTGTCCTCACTAAAAATTGTTATTTGAACCCAAATTCTGGAAATGATTTCAGCGTCTACAACTCCACTAACGCCTAATACTGTATCTCGAACAGTTAACAGTTTTGTCAAGTTGTCAAAGTTTTGTATGCTGGCTTGCATGTCAACATAAACATATCTAAGCTGCTGGTCTAAGGCTTGTTTGGCTGTTGCATTTGCTTTAATGTCTATACCCGCAAAGAAAGTTGACGCCAAAGTTATGCCTATTAATAGTGCCAAAAACAGTTTCCATGAACGGAACATGTGCTTAACAGCATAGAATATGGGCATTAAACATCACATTCTGATTCTATGGCAACATTTTTAAACCTATCGTTTAGAACAGCCAAGCTTTTCTTCAAGCTGAAGCTTCTCAAGTTGTTTTAACACATACTGGCGAATCTCCTTAGGCTTTGGCAACTTTGCAACCATCTTTCCATTTTTTATTAATGGTTTAAGCATAGGTTCAGTTTTGCCTCCGCAAACTGGACATTTAGGCTGTGCTTTATCAAATGGCAAAACCAAATCCGCCAAACATTTTTGGCATCTCCAAACCTGTTTTTTGCCGCCCATCTTACCCCTTTTAGCGCATAGCTTGCCGTCAATCTCAACGATGTCCATGGCGAAATCAATGGTTGGAGCATTGCTTAAGGCTGTGCCAACGCCGAAGCCTTCAGCCCCAGCCTCGCATAATTCTTTCATGTTTTCCTCGTTTAATCCTCCTGAAACGAAAATTTTCACATGGTTAAACCCTCTAACATCAAGCTCCCACTTTACTTCGCGGATAAGCTCTGGAAAATCTCCCTTTCTTGAGGCAGGCGTGTCAAGGCGCACAGCATATAAGCGTTCTTTTAGGGCTTCAGCAGCCATTATAGCCTCCATCTTCTCATCAGAATATGTGTCTATCAAGGCAATTCTTGGAATTTTAGGAGATATTACTTCATCAAAGGCTTTCCAAGCCTTAACCTGGTCTCCTAAAACTATTATCAAAGCGTGGGGCATGGTGCCGGAAGGTTCTATTCCCAAAATTTTTGCTCCACTCAGGCTTGATACGCCATCAAATCCACCTATGTAGGAGGCGCGGTCAATCATGGGAGAAAGCGCTGGGTGCATGCGGCGGATTCCAAATGATATTAACGTTTTATCCCCAACAGTTTTGCGCATTCTTGCTGCACGGGTTGCCACACCAGAAGCTTGACAAATAAGCCCAAGCAGAGGCGTTTCATAAATGCAGAAATCGCCATATGGACCCTCAACACGCATAACTGGTTCTCTTACGCCTCTAAAATCTTCATGGTGGAAAACGCTTCCTTCAGGCATGGAATAAACATCCGCATTTATGCCCTCAAAAAGGTGGGCGACTTCTTCAATTCCGCATAAAATTCCCCAAGGCCAACCGTGCGGAAGCTTGCCGGGTGTAACATCTGCAATGACGGGTGTTTTGTCTAAGCCTTTTGCTTCAATTATTTGTTTAGTTCTTACGAAGTATATATCTGTGGTTTCGCCACGTTTTATTTCTTCATCTGAAGCGTAATGAAACAACCTCTTCATTTGCTGAGCGCTCCAAACATAGCTTAAATAACTTTTTAGGGTTTTACGTTTTACGCTTTCAAAACCATTATCAGCAAATTTACAAAACCAACTTCCATTACGGCTGCGATTAGGAATATGCCGTAAATGTACGCTAAATCTTTCATAGACATGGTTCTGCTCAAAGTCTTTTCTATTGTTAGGTAAATTCCATATCCCTCAACGATTCCAGCTGGTGTCTAATAAGCAGAATTAAAGGCAAAACCTCAACAGTTACTCAACCATAAACAAGGGTGCCGCCCCTCAAAATGCTGAGAAACACAATCATGACCGTGAAAACCAAAGCAAAGGTTTTCGGATGTTCAAGCACAATATTGCCGTATTTCTCCCTCTTAAAGAAGTTTAAAACCACCAGATTAACATAGAAGGTCATCCCTAAAAAAATCAGCGAAATCACAAGAAGATTGTGGATAAAAAGCACGGCAATAGCTACAAGCTGATTATCCAGAATTATATTTAAACTCTGGAAGAAAATGGTGTTTTCTACGTAAGAAAGCAAAAGAAAAATTAGGAAAGCCAAACCTAAAAAGACGGTTCTGACTTTTTCACCGAACAATTTTGAACCTCTAAGGTATTAATAGCCCAATTATGATGGCGAGAATGCCAAAGAACAAAGCCAGCAAAATCATAACAGCCAAGAAAATGATTATTGCCAATATGCCAACCGCCAACGCTCCAAGCCATCCAGTCTCATAAAGACTTTTGATTAGAAGAAGCCAAGTAAGAATGCTAAGCAATAAGCCTATTAGCAGATATGGAATGAACAGGGAGAAAAGCGTTGACAAAACCGTTCCAACAAGAGCGATTATTAAGGCATCTGTAAAACGGGCACGTTTTCCGCCGACAACAATTAATCCAGCAAGATAAAGGACAACAGTTAACACTAACAAACTGACAAAGAAAAGCACCAAAGAGAAAATTATCGCAAGCCCTCTGCCAAGCTCGCCGATAATATTATTCCACCAAGACCCTTCTCTTCTTGCAATTAAGCTGGCAAGCAGCACAAACCGCAGCATACTTGCAAATGTCATGTTAATCACTTAATGGTTAGCCTTTCAACGCTATGGAATAAAAGTTTTTTGAACAAAACATTCAGATTCTTTCTCGCTTTATTTCAAAAAGCACTGTTCCGCCGTTTGTATAGGGTTTTCCAGGGTCTAAACATTGAATGTAACCTTTCTCTCCATCCTCTTTTGCTAAGCCTAATTGTTTAAAGCTTATTCCATGGCTTAATGGAACTATCATGGAAAGTATGCAACCAAAAGCGTGAACACAAAGGTTGTCCGTTTTATTAATAACAACTTTTGGCGACTCTATTACTATTTTTTCTCCAACCTTGAAGACTGGACATTTTCCACGAATCTCCTTAACAGTTATAATTAAACGATAATTCTCTCCACTTTGCATAGGCTTTACTCCTATTTGGTTATATATGATTGCTAATGGAATTAGAATTTTCTGGAAACCCAAAAATGGCAAACACTTAAAAGTCATTTTGAAAGGGATATTTGCTAATTGACGATAAAAGGTGTAGAAGATAATGCGAAACCGTCCAGCAATAGTTGCTGTTGGAAGAACAAAATTCGGCGAACACTACGAGAAGGAACCTGAAAAGCTCATAGAAGAGGCTTGGCTTAAGGCTTCGCAGGAAGCAGACATAGAACGCAAAGACCTTGAAGCTTGTTACCTTTCAGATTATTTCTTACCAATAACAAATAAGCTTGGGTTGGAGGAGGGTTTCCTCTCTGAACTTACGGAATTGCATGTGCCAATGGAAGTAACCCGCTCCTTCAGCTCAGCCCTATTGAATGCTTGCAACGCCATCCAAGCTGGAAGATACAATGTGGTTTTGGTTGGCGGGATAGAGAAAATGACGGACCGCTGGGACAAAATCCGAGACGACCTAATGCTTCTTGAAGATCCATGGAGTTATTATGCTGGATGCACGCCAGAAGCAAACCATGAGCTTATGCTTAGGGCTTACATCAAAAA
>JASEJA010000096.1 GCA_030017755.1 Candidatus Bathyarchaeota archaeon | reverse complement strand
CATGAAATAAAATCCCTCAACTACCTAAACAGCATAATGGCAAAAATCGAAGCAAACATAAACGGCGTCGACGAAGCCATATGCCTCGACAAAAACGGATTCATATGCGAAGGCGTAGCTGAAAACATATTCATAGTCAAAAACGGAAAAATATTCACACCACCAAGCTATACAGGCGCCTTACCAGGAATAACTGCAGAAGCAGTAATGAAACTTGCAAGAAAACTCGGATACGAAGTTATCGAGAAGAATATTACGCCCTATGAATTGTTCACCGCTAATGAAGTATTTTTCACAGGAACCGCCGCTGAAATTGTGCCAGTAAGAGAAATAAACAAAAGAATCATAGGCTATGGGAAGCCTGGACCAATAACCAGAAAGCTTATGGTAGAATTTGCAAAGATGGTTCAAGACCCTGAAGAGGGAATAGCAATATACGCTTAACCTATGGCTACAATTTTCCCTATTTATTCCTCTTCATGAAACATTCAACTTCATTGAAGGCTTTTTCAAGCGTTTCCCTCGGCGGGAGAAAAACACTTCTAACGTGCCCCGCACCATATGTTGGGTCAAATCCAGAGCCGTGCACAAGTAGCACACCAGTTTCCTTCAAAAGCTCCAACACAAATTCCAAATCCGTCTTCCATTTTCGCCCTACAGCATGGATTTTTGGAAAGACATAGAAAGCTCCTTCTGGTTTTGCGCAACTTATTCCCTCGATTTCATTTAACCTTTTCAAGGAGTAATCTCTTCTTTCCTTAAGTTTCCTAACCATTTCTTTTATGTGGTCTTGTGGTCCATTTAGGGCTGCAACCCCAGCCTTTTGCACTGGCGTGTTAGCGCAAAGCCTTATTCTTGCCTCTTTTTCCACACACTCTTTCAGTTCCCTAAGCTCACCTTTCGGGTCGTGAAAATACACGTAGCCAAGCCTCCACCCAGTCATCAAATAAGCCTTTGAAAAACCATTAAACCCTATAACAGTAATATCTTTGGCTAAACGTGCCGTGCTGACAAACTTTTTCTCATAAACTATTTGGTCATAAATCTCATCAGATAAAACAGGAACTCCATTTTCGCCAGCCAAATCTAAAATTTGTTTTACCACTTTCTCTTCGTAAAGGGCTCCGCAAGGATTGTTTGGATTAATAATTACAATTCCTCGAGTTTTCCCAGAAATTTTGTTTTTCAAATCATCAATATTCGGCTGCCAACCTTTATCCTCCACAGTCTCATAAGTAATTGGTTTTCCACCAAAAAATTTCGCATAAGAAATATACGGCGGATAAGTTGGACCAGGAAGAAGAATCTCATCGCCACTGTCAATAAGCGCTGCCATAACCATTTGGATGCCCTCAGAAATTCCAGACGTAACAATAACATCATCAGCAGAAACATCAACACCATTAACACGCTTTTCCTTCTGGCTTATTGCTTCCCTAAGCTCAGGCAAACCCTCAGAAGCCGAATAAGCATTCGCTCCCCCCTCAACAGCCTTCACCAAAGCCTGCTTAACGTGTTGCGGCGTGTCAAAATCAAACGCAACAGGATCACCAATATTCAAATAATAAATCTTCTTGCCAGCCTTTGCAAGCTTTTTCGCATAAACAATAACATCACGAATAGCATATTCTATAGTGCGCGCCCTTTCCGTGACTTTTATGTTCATAGAATAATCACCTAAGGAATCACTAAGGTGGTTTTTATATCAAATCCGTTTTCTGTTTTAACCGTAATTGTTACTTCATTTCCGCTTAATGATTGCCAATCAAACGGGCAAACAATCAATATGCTTTCGCCATCATCAACTAGCGCTGGTAAAACTGGATAGGTGAGGTTTGCATTTATCCTCCATCTGTCATTCACGTATATTTCAGTCACTTTTATGGTTGTATACGCGTTGTTCTGAATTGTGATGCTGAAGTAGCTCGTACTTTTGCTGCTGTCAAAATCAACGTTTAACTGCACTTTTGGAAGAGTGTAGGTGTAAGTGGCGTTAAACCCTTCAGATGTATAAACTGTAACGTTAATCTTCAATCCTTCAAATGCTGTCCAATTGAATATGCAGTTAAAAGTTTTGGGTGGTTCTCCGACAGCCAGAATATCTGGAAGAACTGGTGTTGTCTCATTTATCTCTGTGAAACTATTGTTACAAAAAACCGTGAACCTCGTTATATTTGCTTCCTGAATGGAGCAGGGCATGTTCTGAACACTTACTGAGAAACTATTAGTGTTAGTTAAATTAAAGTCAAGTGCCGTTATCTTAAGGACAACTGGACTAGGCGTCTTCACAGTTTTTGAAACAGCCTTAAATCCCTGCTTAGTATACGCATTTATCACAACGTCTCTG
>JASEJA010000021.1 GCA_030017755.1 Candidatus Bathyarchaeota archaeon | reverse complement strand
AGAAAATAACAGAAAAGTTCGAGGAAGAGAAGAGAAAAGAAATTTGGATTCAGCTTGCTGTGGCTTTGGGTCTCACCATACTCATAGCAGGTTTGCTCGACTTATTGTTTCAAGGAGTTCCACTTGGGTTCACTATACCATTGCTCAATGAACCAGCATCCTTGTCTAGAATAATATACCACGCATCAGTCATAGTTGCGGGCATATACATCGGTCTCATTGGATTAAGAGAACTCATTTTCGAAAAGAGGTTTTCAGTAGAATTTCTGATGTCAGTAGCTGCTCTAGGCGCCACATATTTGGATTTTTTGTTCGAGGGTGCAACGGTACTTTTTCTTTACTCGCTATCAGAGTACTTTGAAGACTACATCCAAGACAGAGCCAGAAAAACCATTGAAAAGCTTTCACAATTCATACCCGACAAAGCAAGAGTGATAGTAAACGGCTCTGAAAAAAGCATAGACGTAAAAAAAGTTCGGCCCGGAATGACAATGCTCGTTAAGCCTGGAGAAAGAATTGCGCTTGACGGCACAGTGGTTGAGGGTGTTTCTTCTATTGACCAGTCACTTGTTACAGGCGAATCAATTCCCATCTTAAGGAAGCTTAGCGATAGCGTCTACGCTGGCACATTAAACTTGAGTGGAGTTCTCAAAGTTCTTGTAAGCAAAAGCACTGAAGATACATTGGTTTCAAGAATTGTAAAGCTCGTTGTCGAGTCTAGAAAAAGAAAGGCATCCATCGAAAAGTTGGTTGATAAATTTGCCCGCGTTTACGTTCCAATTATTATATCGCTTGCGGCATTCACTGCTATATTTGGTCCAATGATAACTGGTGGTCCATTCGATACGTGGCTGTATAGATCCTTGATACTTCTTGTGGTTTCATGCCCCAGCGCCTTCGTAATCTCAGTTCCAGCAACCATTTTTACAGCAGTAACCATCGCCGTTAGGAAAGGAGTTATCATCAAAGGCGGAGTATACGTGGAAAAAATGGACAAAGTGAAAGCTGTTGCATTTGACAAAACAGGCACACTGACCTTAGGAGCGCCAGCTGTCCATGATATTAAAACTGCCGAGGAACTCGACCAAAGAGTGATAACATACGCTGCGGCTTTAGAACAGTTTTCCAATCATCCCATTGCAAAAGCCATTGTCAAAAAAGCCACAGAACAGAAATTGCCCTTCAACAACCTCGAGGTCAAAGATGTGGAAGAAATCCCCGGAAAAGGCATTGTAGGCCATGTTAATGGTGCTCAGGTAGTAATCGGAAACATGGATCTAATGCAACAATACTTCTGTAACTGCGAAAAGATAACCGCCTTTTATGAGAACGAGAAACACACCTGCGTATGCATTTCTATAAATAAAGTTGGTGAAGCTTCTGTTTGTCTGATGGATGATGTGCGAAGAGATGCAATAGAAGCCACGGAAGCCTTGAGAAAGGCTGGAATCCACACAGCAATGCTCACCGGAGATAAGCAGGAAATAGCCACGGAAATCGCCCCAAAAGCTTGGTATAAACGAAGTTCATGCTGAACTTTTCCCTGAAGACAAACTCAAAATCGTAGATCAGATGAAGACAAAGTACGGATTAGTAGCGATGGTTGGAGACGGCGTTAATGATGCTCCCGTCCTTGCAGCCTCTGATGCAGGTATAGCTATGGGCGGCAGCGGAATTGATGTTGCTCTAGAGTCAGCCGATATTGTCCTTGTCAAAGACGAACTGATTCAAGTGCCTTACTTAATCAAGCTAAGCCAAAAAACTGTGAGAATCGCTAAACAAAACATAGCCGCTTCGCTAGGGGTTAAAATAATATTAGGTGCACTAGGACTGATGGGTTTCATTCCTCTATGGTTCACGGTAGCCGCAGGCGATGACGGCCTAACCATGCTAGTTCTTCTGAACACTTTGCGTCTAACAAAGGTAAAACTCTAAAAGGCTACATTGATGAAAATATCATTCTTTCATACTGAAAGAGCTGATTGGGGTTTTATTATTCCATCAACGTTGATTTGGGCTACTTCGCTACTTATAACAGCATGGGATTTTGTCCATCTTCAAGGAATGACATATAATTTTGGGGTGGTAAACACGCTTGGTTTGAGCCTCTTCTTGATCGGTGTCTCTATGCGTAGAATAGGTAAGAGAACCTTGGGAAAATACTATTCGTATGGTTTGAGAACCCGGAAAAACTCATCACCCAAGGAATCTATAAGCACATCTGACACCCCATCTCCCTAGCCATGCTTCTTTACACTACGGGAACCCCCCTGTTTTTTCAAGCCTATATGGCTTCTTAATGACGCTAGGGTTAATTCCCTTCACTTTGTATAAGGATAAGAATCGAGGAGAAAATGCTCATCGACACATTTGGAGACGAATATCGAGAATACACGAAAAAACTAAGAAGATAATTCCTTTTATCGATTAAGCACAAAAGAACCAAAAATCATGAGCTCAATATTCCACTCACATCTTTAAAATCCCATTTAAAGCTCAATTTTTGGATATTTTTCTGAAAGGAAAAAGAATTAAGTCTTAACCCCGATAATTTAAACCGATATTTGAACCTATCCCGGGCTACCAAGCATTCTTTTTCATTATACATCACGCTCTAACTTTTTGTGATGGCGCCAGACTTTGTTTTTCCGAAAGAGAAAATAAGGAGCAAACAAAAATCTACCGTTAATATGAGGAGAGCAGATGTCAACGACCATTGAAGACGTAATCGCCAGAAAAGTTTTCAACACCCGTGGAGAAGAAACAATAGAGGTTGATGTTATAACAACTTCTGGTTTTGGAAGAGCCTCAGCCCCCGCTGGAGAAAGTCGGGGAAAAGCTGAAGTGGTTTATTATCCTCAGGGTGGAGTGGATCAAGCATTAAAGAAGGTTGAAGAGGTTATTGCCCCAGAAATTGTTGGGTTAAATGCTGATTTTCAGGATGAAATAGATAGGACGTTGCATGAGATTGACGGTTCAAAGGATTTCAGAATCATAGGTGGAAACACAGCTTTTGCCATTTCTTTGGCTAATGCTGAAGCCGCTGCAAACTCTTACGGCTTATTTCTCTTCCAATATTTAGGAGGACAAGTCGCCAACGAATTGCCCTATCCCCTTGGAAACACCATAAGCGGCGGAAAACACACTCATGGAAAATCTCCAGACATTCAAGAGTTTTTGGCGTTTCCCTACGGAGCCGAATCCTTCAGTGAAGCCGCAAATGCCAACGCCAAAATCTATAAGGAAGCTGGTGCAATTCTTAAAAAGAAAGACAAACTTTTTAGTGGTGGGAAAAGCGATGAAGGAGCATGGATTGCCAATATTAACAATTTAGACGCATTTGAGGTTTTAGCTAAAGCTTGCGAAGAAGTCAGTAACGATGTGGGTTTTGAATGTGGTTTTGGAGTTGATGTTGCAGCATCCTCTCTTTGGAATGAAAAGGAAAAAGTTTATTCATATGCTAGAGGGGGGAAAAAACGAGACTCTGGCGAACAATTAGAATTCATTTTAGAAATCATCAAAAAATACCATTTGGTTTATGTAGAAGACCCCTTCCATGAAAAGGACTATGAAAGCTTTGCAGAATTAACTCGAAAAGTTAGAAACGGCCTAATTTGCGGGGACGACCTCTTCGTCACAAACAGTGAAAGGCTCAACCGTGGAATAAAAATGCGTGCTGGCAATGCTGTCATAATTAAGGTAAATCAGATTGGCACCCTTACAGACGCTTTGGAAACAATTGAGATGGCTAAAAGAAATGGATACACGCCCGTAATGTCGCACCGTTCAGGCGACACATGCGATTGGCACATAGCCCATTTAGCTGTGGCTTTCAAATGTCCAATAATAAAGACTGGGGTTGTTGAAGGAACCCGCATAGCCAAAATAAATGAGTTAATAAGGATAGAGGAGTTTTTAGGAGATAGGGCTAAAATGGCAAACATCCCAACTCTCAAAGGAGGATAAGAGCATTGTCGAAAGACGAGGAAATTAAAGAAGGAAAAAAGGAGGAAAAATTTGAAGAAGAAACTGCAGAAATAACCGCAGAGGAACTTTTGCTACCACGAGACACGATGCTGTCTGCGGGAATACACATTGGAACAAGAATGAAGACGGGAGATATGGAACAGTTCATATACCGTGTTAGACCAGATGGCCTATTCGTTTTAGACGTTAAAAAAACCGATGATCGCATAAGAATTGCCGCAAAATTTCTGGCAAGGTTTGAACCATCAAAAATTGCTGCAGCTGCAGCCCGCCTTTACGCCCAAGAGCCAGTTAGCAAATTTTGCGAAGTGACAGGAGCAACCCCCATAGTTGGGCGTTTCATTCCGGGACTTTTATCTAACCCACTATATCCAAATCGTATAGAACCAGAAGTACTCATAGTTTCCGACCCGAGGGCGGATTCCCAAGCCGTTAAAGAAGCAGCCTCAGAAGGAATACCAGTAATCGCCTTATGCAGCACAGACAACGAGTTTTCTGGAGTTGACCTTGTTATACCAACAAACAATAAGGGGAGAAGAGCCTTAGCAGTTATCTACTGGCTTTTGGCAAGACAAATTTTGCGGGAGAGAGGCGAATTAGCACCTGACAAGGATTTGCCTTTAACCATTGAAGATTTTGAAGCGAAAATTTCAAAGGAAGAGGAGGAAACCTAAAAATAATGGCGAAGATTCGGCGTCCATGCCAAGCAGGAGCCTTCTATGAAGGGATAGCCGACTCATTAAAGAGACAAATAGAAAACTGTTTTCTTCACGAATTTGGACCTGGAAAAATTCCAGAAGTTGCCAAGGCTGGACCGAGAAAGATAGTAGGTTTGGTTTGTCCCCATGCTGGTTACATGTTTTCGGGACCAGTGGCAGCCCACGCTTATTACTTGCTGGCTTTGGATGGCAAGCCAGATGTTGTAGTGGTTTTTGGTCCAAACCATACTGGTTATGGTAGTGCTTTGGCTGTTATGGATGAGGGAGTTTGGCGCACGCCATTAGGTGATGTGGAAGTGGATGGTGAGACCGCCAAACAGATAGTGCGTGAATCTCGTATAGTTGATGTGGATGAATCTGCCCATCGCTTGGAACATTCCATTGAAGTGCAGCTTCCATTTTTACAGTATCTTTATGGTTCACAATTTAAGATTGTTCCCATTTGCTTCTTGATGCAAGATCTATCCTCAGCAAGGGATGTCGGCAAAGCCGTTGCAAAAGTTTTGACTGGAAAAAACGCAGTTATTATAGCTTCTTCTGATATGACACATTATGAGCCTCAGGAAAGAGCGGCTAAAAAGGATAGGTTGGCGCTTGAAGCTGTGGAAGCCATGGATGAAGCCAAATTTTATTCAAGCGTTGAAGCGCATAACATAAGCGCTTGCGGTTACGGTCCAATAGCGGCTTTAATCACTGCTGGGAAGATTTTGGGTGCGAAAGAGGCAAAAGTGTTATGTTATAAAACAAGTGGAGATATAATTGGCGACTACTCAAGCGTGGTTGGGTATGCCGCCGTCTGCTTCACAAAATAGTGGTGTATAATGGAGGTTATTGCCTCAGCCCCAGCCAAAGTTATACTTTTTGGAGAACACTTCGTCGTCTACGGCGAACCAGCCATGGTCATAGCCATAGACAAAAGAGCCTACGCAAAAGCACAAAACCGCAGCGACAAACGCATTTACATACGCTCATCAAACCTAAACCTTGCAGCATACTTTGAAAACTCAAATTTCAAAGTTGAAAAGGGCGACCCAAAAGAGGCAAAACTAAAATTCGAACCAGTTAGGCTTGCTGTCGAAAAAGTTTTAGAAAAACACGGCGAAACCGCAGGACTAAACATTGAAATCAACTCAACAGTTCCAGTTGCTGCAGGTTTAGGGTCTTCGGCAGCCGTGGTAGCCGCAGTAACCACAGCAGTTAGCACATTATTAAATGTAAATATTTCAAGGGAAGAAGTTTTTCGCATAACATACGAAGCAGAAAAAATCATGCATGGCACTCCATCAGGAATAGACCCAGCAATCGCCACTTTTGGCGGAGCCTTATTGTTTCAGATGGATACTGGATTTAAACCCTTAGAAGTGAAAATGGACATTCCACTCGTCATAGGAGACACAGGTATAGAAAGGTCTACACGTGTTCAAGTTGATAAAGTGAGGGAGTTAAGAGAAAGGTATCCGCAAATAATGGAATCGCTCACTTGGGCAGCCCGCCAAATCGTAATGAGAGCCCTAGAAGCGCTTAAGGATAAGGATTTGGAAACTTTGGGAGAGTTAATGAATATAAACCATGCATTGCTTTATGGAATAGGAGTGTCAGATGAATCTTTAGAATGGCTCATAAACGCTGCACGAAAAGCCGGAGCCCTAGGGGCAAAATTAACTGGAGCGGGTGGCGGCGGATGCATGATAGCTCTGGCGCGAAATGAAAAACTTGAAGAGATCTCGGAAGCAATCCGAAGGGCTGGAGGAACAACTTTCATTGCACGAAAAACAGATGAGGGAGCAAGGATTGAGCGCGCTTGAACCTACACTATTAAAGATTGGAGGTTCTGTAATTACAGACAAAAGTGGAGAACTTGCAGCACGAATGCAGGACATAAACCGTCTAGCACAAGAAATACATGACGCCAACATTAAAAACTTAATAATTGTTCATGGAGGCGGAAGTTTCGGGCACCCCATCGCCCAAAAATACGGAATAAACGCTGGATTCAAAGAAGAAAGCCAGAGGATAGGGTTTGCAGAAACTCATCATGTCATGACTGTTCTTAATGGCTTATTCATGGACGCTCTGATTTGGCGTGAAGTTCCAGCTGTAAGCGTAACGCCTTCCTCATGTATACTGACGAAACGGGGCAGGATTCAATGTTTCGAAGAAGCGCCTTTAAGGGCTTTTTTAAAAATGGGTTTTATACCAGTCACTTTCGGCGACGCCGTCTTAGATGTGGAATTGGGGTTCACAATTTTATCTGGAGACCAGCTTTTTTCATATATTGCCACGAGGCTTAATGCAAAGAGAATCATAATTGGTGTAGATGTTGATGGGTTATATGATTCTGACCCGAAGATTAAGAAGACTGCAAAAATGTTTAAACATTTAACATTAGAAGAGTTGAAAAAGCTTCAAGCAAATTTTGGCAAACCCACAGCATGCGATGTTACAGGCGGAATGTTTGGCAAAATAGCTGAACTTATACCAGCCATAGAAAAAGGAATCCCCGTAACAATTGTGAACGCTTCAAAACCAAATTATATCTATAAAACGTTAAAAGGAGAAAAGGTGGAAGGCACTTTAATAGAGAAGGAATAGTGTTGGCTGAAGAAACAAGAAGACGAAAGGCAGATCATATCAAAATCGCCTTAAACCAGCATGTTCAAACAAGAAAAACCACAACAGGCTTCGAAGACATTCATTTAATTCATAGGGCATTACCTGAAATTGACAAGCAAAAAATAGACTTGTCCACAACAGTTTTCAATCACAAGTTTGCCGCACCAATAATAGTAGGCGCCATCACCGGCGGAACAATAGAAGCCGCAAAAATTAACGCAACAATAGCTGAAGCAGTTGAAGCGTTAGGTTTGGGGATGGGTGTTGGAAGCCAACGGGCAGCCATAGAAGACAAAAAACTCGAAAAAACTTTTGCAATAACAAGAAAAAAGGCTCCAAAAGCTTTCTTAATCGCTAACATTGGCGGAGTCCAGCTAAACCAAGGCTACAGCTTAAGAGAAGTTAAAAAGGCTATTGAAATGATTGACGCAGACGCCATAGCAATCCATTTAAACCCACTGCAAGAAGTCATCCAACCAGAAGGACAGACAAACTTTAAGGGAATTCTTGAAAAAATTGGCCAAATTGCAGAAAAAATCGACAAACCAGTCATTGCAAAGGAAACTGGCGCTGGAATCGCCGCAGAAGAAGCCAAAAAACTTGAGGCTGCAGGCGTGAAAGGAATTGATGTCAGCGGGGCAGGCGGAACAAGCTTTGCAGCTGTGGAATATTACCGTGCAAGGAGCTTAGAAAATTATGTTCAACGTAGGTTGGGGGATGTCTTTTGGGATTGGGGCATCCCAACCGCCGTAAGCATTGTTGAAGTTTCCCAGACAGTAAGTATCCCGGTAATCGCCTCTGGTGGAATACGTAATGGTTTGGATGCTGCTAAGGCTTTGGCTTTGGGTGGAAGCCTAGCAAGTTTGTCGCAGCCAATTCTTAGGGCAGCCTCTAAAGGGATTGAGGAAACAGTGCGTGTTCTTTCCCTTTTAATTAGTGAGTTGAAGAATGGAATGTTTCTTGTGGGAGCGGATTCTGTTAAAGCTTTGTGGAAAACGCCTCTTGTTATAACTGGTAAGACGGCGGAATGGCTTAGGGCTAGAGGATTTAACGTGGAAAGTTATGCGCGAAGAAAAAGGAGGTATTAAACCATTTTTGATGTAGAGAAATTTCTTGAAGAAAAAGCCGCTTTGATAGATAAAGTCATCGAAAAGTATATCCCACGAAAATTCACAAAAGGCGCAGTAATTTTCAAATTAAACCCACCAAGCCACTCTCATAATTTGGAAGCATTAAACAAGGCGATTGCTGAACCAATTTGGGAATTTCTTGAGAGAGGTGGAAAGCGGTGGCGCCCCGCCCTCTTTCTATTGATTATTGAAGCTTTGGGTAAAAATTCAGAGGATTTTGTTGACTTCGCCATAATTCCAGAAGTAATCCATAATGGGACATTAATGGTTGATGACATAGAAGACGCATCAGAATTTCGAAGGGGAAAACCATGTACCTACAAAATTTACGGTTTAGACATAGCCATAAACGCTGGAAACACCATGTATTACCTGCCGCTTTTACCCCTAATAAAAAATAGAGAGAAAATCTCCAAAGAGAAACTATGCAAAGTTTATGAGATTTATGTTCAAGAAATGATTAGCTTAAGTATGGGACAAGCCATGGATATTGCATGGCACAGGGGCATAGCAAACGCAGACAAACTAGAAGAAAAGGACTATTTGCAAATGTGCGCCTACAAAACTGGAACTTTAGCGAGAATGTCAGCCAAAATCGCAGCCGTTCTAGCAGATGCCAACGAAGAACTAACAGATAAGCTTGGATGTTTCGCTGAAAGCATAGGCATAGCGTTCCAAATGCAAGACGACATATTAGATTTGACAGGCGAAGAATTCGCAGAAAAGAAGGGTGGGCGCGGACAAGACATAACCGAAGGAAAAAGAAGCCTAATCGTAATTCACACATTAAAAGTTGCAGACGCCAAAGACAGGAAAAGGCTCATTGAAATTCTAAACATGCACGCTTCAGACCAAAAACTGAAAGACGAAGCCATCAAAATCATGGAAAAATACGACTCTATAGATTACGCGAAAAATTTTGCCAGAAAAATTGTTAAGGAAAGCTGGAAAGAAGTTGAAAGACTTTTGCCCCCTTCTGAGGCGAAGGAAAAGATAAATGCCTTTGCGAAATTCCTAATTGAAAGAAAAATCTAAACAAAGTGCAAAACCTTTGAAGTTAGAAAATGATGCCGAACTTAAAGAAAGTATTCAGAAAATTGCTTTGCTAAATGCGGTTAGGCACGAAGGAAAAGCCCAAGCTGGCCCCGTCATCGGAAAAATTTTAGGCGAAAAACCAGAATTAAAAACAAAGGTTAAGGAAATATCCGCCCTCGTTAATACAATAGTTCAAGAAGTAAACAACCTATCTCTAGAAGAACAAAAACGCATAGTTGAAGAGAAATGGCCAGAAGTTCTTGTAAAAGAGAAAGTCGAAGAAGAGAAACGTCTTCCGCCACTACCGAACGTTGACAAGTATGTTCAGGTTGTCACGCGGTTTTCGCCAAACCCAGACTGCGTATTACATTTGGGTTCAGCAAGAGCCATAATATTATGCCATGAATACGCCCGTAAATATAAGGGCAAATTCATTTTGCGCTTTGAGGACACGGACCCAAAGTTGAAGAGGCCTGTTTTGGAGTTTTATGACCGTATCCGAGAGGATTTGGCTTGGCTTGGATGCAAACCCGATGAAGAGTATATTCAAAGCGATAGAATTCCAATCTATTACGAGTTTGCTGAAAGATTGCTCAAAGAAGGCAACGCTTATGTTTGCACATGCCAACCAGAACAATTCAGAAAGAAAATATTAGCTAATCAACCTTGCAAATGCCGTATTTTGCCGCCAGAGGAGCAACTTGAGAGATGGCAGCACATGCTAAAAGGCGATTATAAGGAAGGCGAAGCGGTATTCCGTGTAAAAACAGATTTGAATCATCCAAACCCCGCCGTTAGAGATTGGCCAGCCCTCCGCATCATAGATTCTGAAAAATATCCGCATCCGAGGGTTGGAAGCAAATATTATGTTTGGCCGCTTTACAATTTTGCCTGCGGTTTAGACGACCACCTCATAGGTGTAACCCACATAATTCGGGGTAAAGAGCATTTAACAAACATGGTTCGGCAAGAATACATGTATAAGTATTTGGGATGGCAGTATCCCGAAGCCATACATTACGGTAGACTTAAAATAACTGGAACATCCTTAAGCAAGTCAAAGATTGTTCAGGGAATAAGAGAAGGCTTATACAAGGATTGGGATGACCCACGCTTGGCAACTTTTGCAGCACTGCGGAGACGTGGAATCACGCCAGAAGCCATCAAGAAAATGATAATTGATGTTGGACCCAAAACTTCAGATGTGATTTTAAGCTGGGAAAACTTGTACGCTTACAACCGCAAAATCTTAGATGCATCAGCCGACAGATACTTTTTCGTATATAACCCTATAGAGTTAACAGTGAAACAAATTCCAAAAATGTTTAAGGCAAGGCTTCATTTGCATCCAGAACATCCCGAAAGAGGCTTCAGAGAATACACCATAAAACCAAAAGAAGATGAGCACATTGCAACCTTTTGGGTTTCAAAGAAGGACGTGGACGCCTCAAAAATCGACAATGTAATACGCTTCATGGAGTTGTTCAACGTGAAAATAGAAAAAGTGGAGGCTTACTCTGCTGAAGCATCCTTTGTCAGCGAATCCTACGAAGAGGCAAGAAAAGCCAAAGCTCAACTGATTCACTGGATACCCATAGGCGAGGACATGCCATGCCAAGTGGTAATGCCAGACGCAACATTAGCAGAAGGCATAGCCGAAAACTTTTGCAAAAATTTGAAGCCAAACACCATAATACAATTTGAAAGGTTCGGCTTTGTCAGAATAGACAAGGTTAACATGAAATTAACAGCTTACTACACCCACAAATAGAGGCGGATATAATATGCGCAAAACAGAAAAGATAATCATTTGGCCAGCATACTTTGACTCAACAAAAACAAGAAAAGACGGTAGACGGGTGCCTAAAAATTTGGCAGTTCCCCTACCGAAAATTTTGGAGTTAAAAGAGGCAGCAGAAAAAATTGGCTTAGAATATGAAATAGTTTCAGATTCTAGTTATCCAAAAACACCTTGGCAAAAAATAGGTATGCTCTTATTAAAGAAAAAAGAAGCAAAGGTTCAGATAATTAAGAAGATTGCAAAGCAGCTGACAAAAATGCGGAGTGCCACTGCAGCAACAAAATAGAATAGGAGATTAACTCTCTTCTTCGCCTAGGAGAACAGCATTTATTGTTCCATCTTGTCCGGGACGGGATGTAACGCGGGCTAAGCCTAAGGAGGTTTCTATTATTGCGCCTTTTGTTATAACTCCCCTACGGTCATAATCGATGTTAACTGGGTTCTTGGCAACACGAATAATTTCAACTTTTTCTGTTTTTCCACTTTTTGGGTTTGTTACGCAAGCATACTTATCGCTTAAAGCCTTGATTTTCATGGTTCCGCCTCTTCCTTTAACTATTTTCTTTTTAGGTTCGCCGATTGTTGTTTCTGCTGGAAACCTTCCCTCTTCAAATTTTCTCTTACCTCTATAGGCTCTTTTTCTGCCTCCTGAAGGCTTCCTCTTATGCAAATCGCCATGCCAAACCGACATTTCTCATTTCCCTTTTTAATATTAAATGTTACTAACACCGTTTTTTACCATATAAACCTATCCATGCTAAAATTGGGACTTCTCTTGTTTTGAGTAGTCTTCAAAAACGTGTTTCAACTCTTTCTTCATGACAGCAACATCATGGCTTAAACCAAAGTAGTCCGCAAAATATTCAGTTGTTCTAAGAATGGTTGAGCGCCCGCTTCTTTCAGCAGAAATCAAGCCCATCTCCTTCAACATTCTTATGTGAGTGTAAACGTGATGCCCCCGAACTTCAACAACCCTTTTTTGGGATACTGGCTGTCTATAGGCTATGTAGGAAAGAGTCTTTAAAGGACCCGTGGAAAGTAAGGGTCTGTTAACGAATTTTCTAACGTAAGGCGTAAAATCAGCTTTCAACTGCAAAACATACCGTTCATCTTTCAACTCCAAAATTTCGAGGGCTGTGTTTCTACTCGTATAGGCTTTTATAAGCTCTTTGGCAAATTTTCTAACCTTATTTTTTGACCGCGTCTTCAAAACTGAACATAACTCATTCAAGTTTAATGGTCTTCCAGCCACATACAATGCTGCCTCTAACAAGGCTAGGTCATGCTCCATTTTCTCTGCAGCTTGTCCCTTAATGGATTCGGTGCTTAGATTAAGCGCTGGTTTCTCCGCCTTCTGCAAGTTTCAAATCCCCAATGGTTATGTATATTTCTTCGGTTTCTTCATCCTGCCAAAGGTTTACTTTTCCATTCTGAGCCAAAAACAGCAAAAGAATGAAGTTGCGGATGGCTTCAAGACGGCTTAAACCTTTCGTGAACGTTGAAAACTCAATTATTCCTGCTCCTTTAACTCTTTCCACCAAGGCGGCATAAAGCTTTTCCATTTGCACTTCAATTTCCATCAAATACAAGTCGAGTTGAGGTAAAATTTCCGAGGGTGCTGGAAGAACGCTTTCTTCAACAACTTTTTCGAAATGAACTAATCCTTCACTTTTTAAAACATCGTCTAAAACTTCCAGCAAATGCCTTATCGTTGTTGAGGTTAACTCGTGTCTAAGGGGCAAAAACAAGGGTGGCGGAAGAAAATCTTGTGCAACCTTTGGCGGTGGTGGCTCTTCAAGTTTCAACAAAAGTTTTGACTTCATAAGGTATATGAGGGCTGAGGAATCCAGCGCCACACCAGAAGCCCTAAAATCTATCTGTCCAGATTTTTCCATCTCTTCAAGGAAACTTGTCAATAAGTAAGCGATGTTTACGTGCCAAGGAGTAAGCCTCTCAAGCTTATGGAAATCAAAGAGAATATTCCATGGGGGACAAAGGTAAAAAGGCTTCTTGACGGTTTCAGCAGCCATTAACTTGGCACCTCTAAGAATTTGGCTGAAATAACGTTTGAAACTCCGTTACGTTCATAAACTCCATAAACCTTCTGTGCCTTATTCACCATTTCAGGCTTTAAAGTGATGACTATAAACTGCGTCCTTTCAGACTCTTCTACGAGGAGGTCGGCGAGCTTTGACACATGAAAGGCATCTAAGTGGGCGTCTATTTCGTCGAGAATGTAGAAGGATGTGGGCGTAATCTCCTTAAGAGTGAAGAGAAAAGCGACAGCAGCCACCGACCGTTCACCGCCGCTTGCTCCACTCACAACTATGGAAGGTTTGTGGGGGAACTGAACAAGCATGTCAATTCCGCCAGAAAATGGTTCGTCAGGATTCTCAAGTTTTAGGGTGGCGTTTCCCCCTCCAGTAAGTTTTGAGAAGTATTTCTGTAAGTTGGCGTTAATTTTTTCAAAGGCTTCCATGAAAACTTTTCTTTTTTTCTTCTCAATTTCATCCATAAACTGAACTATGGCTTGCTTTTCCCTCTCCAACTCATTCAACCTTAAGGAGAGCTCTTTATAACGTGAAATCTGTTCGGCATAATGCGACAAGGCAAGCTGGTTCACGGCACCTATCCTTTCAAGTTCAAACTTCATCATCCTCATTGACAACTCAGCTTCTTCAACCTGTTTAGGCGTTACCTCTAAAGGCTGTTCGTAACCAAGCTGCCTAAGCTCGTTTCTATACTGCTCAAGCTGGAGCAGAGACGTTTGAATGTTAAGTTGAAGCTGGTTTAACAAGCGGTCAGCTTGTTCATGTTCTGAGTCAAGCTTTCGGAGTTCTTTGTCTATGTCATCTATTTGTGTGGTGAATTTTTTGGCTTCCTCCCTTGCGGAGAAAACTGTTTTAGAAAGTTCAATGCGGCTTTTCTCCAGCTCAGACAATTCTTGTTTTAGCGATTCCCGCTCCTGCAATGCATCCGCAACTTCATTCTTAACCCTTCTAAGTTGCTGTTCGACTTTGGCAAGTTCAATTTTTGCGTTTTTATAGCCAACTCTCAAAACATTGTCGAATTGGGATTGAAGGGTTGAAATTTCAGTTTGAAGCGTGCCCAGCTTCTGCCTTAAAATGATAATTTCTTCTGAAAGCCTTTCTCTTTTAACCTCTAATTCTTGAATGTGCGATGGGTCCGTTTTACGCCTCAAAGAAGATAGCTCATCTTGAAGTTTCCTTAATTCTTTTTGGATGGAACTTCTTTCAGCCTTGTTCAGCCACATCTGAGATTTTTCATCTTCAATTTCCTTCTCAAACTTTGTAATGTAACGGTCAACCCTTCGAACGTTACCCTTTGTTCTTTTGACACTTCTTTTAACCCTCGCAATCTCCCTATCTAGGGTAGTTATAGCCTCGGATAATCGTGCAATTTCAACGCGTGTTTTGTCTATCTCTTCCTCAAAAGAGGTGATGTCACTTGTTCTCCTTGAAAGATGCTGTTGAAGGGCGTTGACGGCTTCGTCGAGGCTTTTTATGGCTACTTCACTTGGTATGATTGTGGAGAAGTCTATTGGAGCCCGATAGTATCCGCTTTCCAGAGCGGCACCTCCTGCCTCATAAAGGTCTCCATTAATTGTGACTGCCCTAAAGCCTTCGCTTGAAAGCGAAAAGGCAGTTTTATCGTCTGAAACGATAAGCGTGTCGCCGAAAACGAAGTTTATGGCTGGTTCGTAATGCTTTTCACATTTTATAAAGTAGGGGGCTGCGCCGTTTACGCCCTCTTTTTCTGGAATTTTTATGGTTTTAGGGGTTAATGTTCCTTGTAGGGGGATTATTTTTATTCTTCCAAGTTTCATTCTTCTCAGCGTTTCTGTACAAGTGAAGGCGGAATCAAAATCTTTAACAACTAGGGCGTCAAGCCATCCTGCAGCTGCAGCCTCAATTGCTTGCTGATAAGCCTTATCAATTTTGATGAGTTTGCGGAGCCTTCCATAAACGCCTGGAATTACTCCTAATTCGCCTAGTTCTTCTATGCTTCTTAGGGCTTTTTCTTCTGAGGCTACTGTTTCTGCAATTTCTCTTTGTGTGGCAAACTCTACAACGGCTGCACGGGCTGAGTCAGCTATTTTTCCAGCTTCGGCTATTTCCCTTTCTATGGCTTCTTTTTGGGCGATTCTCCGCTCAAGCATTCGCTCCAAATTTTTAAGTTGAGTTTTTTGTTCCTTCTGTACTTTTTCAAGTTCAGCCAAGGATTTTTCAAGTTCGCTTAATGTGGATGTGAACCTTTCTTTGCGGTCTTTTAGGTCCTTGAGCCTTCTGGTGCGGATTTTGATGGCTGTCTGATGCTTCACTTGCTCAGTTCTCAAATGCGCAAGTTTTTTGTTGAGATTGCTGATTTGCTGTTCGATTTCGCGGATTTTCTTGCTGTTTTCTCCAAGATTTTCCCAAAGCTGAGCTGCTTCAGCCGCTAAAGCATCATGCTCCGCCTGTTTTGCCGTTATTTGATTGGAAATTTCTTCATGTTCTTTTCTTAACTGTTTTATTTTTAGGCGGTTTTCACGAATCTCTTTTCTGATGGATTCATACTGTTGAAGAGTGTTTTCTCTAATCCGTCTTAAGCCTTCCAGAGTTGTCTTTCCAGAAGTTATTTTGGTTGTTAATTCAGTAAGTTTTGATTTTAACTCGCCTATTCTTATTTGAACCTTTAAAACTTGGGAACCGCCCTCTTCAACGATTTCTGAGCTTAGTTTTCGCCATTCACCCTCAATTTCTCTTCGCTTTGACCTATACTTTTCTCGTAGCTCCCTTAATTTTTCAACTCTGCTTCTGACGCTGTCGGCTTGGGAAGAAATTTCCTTCACTTTCTTTTGTATCTGCGCCATATCATGCGACAGCTTCACAGTTTCAAACTTTTTTATTTCTTCTCGGATGAAATTGTATCTCAAAAGTTCGTTGCGTTCTCGTTCTAGGTCATCCACTCTTTTCTGCACTTCGTCTATTCTTCCCATGGCTGTGCTTATGGAAATGTCTGCCGCCCGAAGTTTTTCTTCAGCCTCAGCCTTCTCAGCATCATACTGGGCTATACCAACCAAATCCTCAATAATTTTCCTACGTTCAATGGGAGAAATGTCTGTTAAGCGGGTTATTGTGCCCTGTAAGATTATGTTTTGACTTGTAGAGCTTAATCCAGCCATTGATAGAATTTCTAAGATGTGCGCCCTTGAGATTCTTCTGCCGTTAAGTCTATACACGCTTTGACCGTTTCTATAAACCTCCCTCGAAATTGTAACGGTTACAGTGTCAACGGGCATGCGCCCATCGGAATTGTCAAATTGTATTACAACTTTAGCCATTTTCGCCCTTTCCAGCTCAGCCTTTTCAGAACCATGAAAAATCAGTTTTGCAGCATTTTCCGCCCGAAGCCTTCTTGTGCTTAACTCGCCTAAAGCGAATAAGGTTGCATCAACAATGTTTGTTTTCCCGCTGCCGTTTGGACCTGTAATTGCCGTAAAACCCTTATCTAACACTACTTTAACGGTTTGCGGACCGAAAGATTTGAAGCCTTTAAGCTCAATTTTTTTAATGTAGGGCATTCAGTTTACGCCCTCACCTTCCTCGGAAGATGAATTATCTCGTCACAGACACTTATGATTTTTCTATAAAAGTGTTTACAGCATCAAGCTTTAACGGTTATGTACTTTTTAACGCTATTTTCCATTTTCTGATACTACTTTTTAGCCATTTTCTTGACAAACTCTTTTAGACGTTCGCCATCACCGTAAACAAGCAGACAACAATCACTTTGAAGCTCGCATAATAAATTTGATTCTTCAGCTAACGCTTTCAATTTTTCAATGGGTAATTCAGCAGAAGGCTTAACACGAATCCACCTCTGTTCCCGCGGCAAACCAGGAACAAACCTTGTTTCTTCCTCTTCCAAGTCGGGAATTCGCATGCTGGCTTCGTCTAACTTTTTAAGCCACTTATCCACATATTCTGCTCCAAAATTTTTCTGCCCTTCAGATATTAAGTAAGATTCCACCTCACTGAGGTATTCCTCAATTTTTTGCATAGTTTCTCCGCGAGAGGGGTCTGCCTTTAAAATTTTAATCATTGTTCTGGCAGACTTCAAGTTATCCATGACCTCCGCTGGAACTTTGATGTCTTTTTTTCGAAATTCCAAAATCATTTCTTCTAAAACTTTCCATACAGCCAAATATCCCATACCAGCGAGTCTCCATTAACTTGAAATTCAGCGTCAAACCTATAAAGGATTACTTTAGAGCATTTACATACATATTAGCGCTCCTGTTGTTAGGCATAGTTCGCATTTTTCCACGTCAATTGCGGGGTCAAGGGTTTGTGCAGTTGGCATAATAGTCCTTTGGCGCGTATTGTTTTGCAGATTCCGCAGAACATTTGAATGGAGTCTTTATGGGATAGATCGCCTTTAACTAGTGCAT
>JASEJA010000095.1 GCA_030017755.1 Candidatus Bathyarchaeota archaeon | reverse complement strand
GAAGAGGAAATCACAAGCCTTCTCAGCGACTTAATCCGCATAAACACCACAAACCCCCCTGGAAACGAAACAGAAGCATCAAAATATCTGGCAAAAACTCTGGAAAAAGAAGGTTTCAAATGTGAACTCTTCGAGTCTGCGCCTGGAAGAGGAAGCGTTATAACAAGGCTTAAAGGCGAAAAAGCAAAACCAAGTCTACTTTTGTTATCCCATTTGGATGTGGTGGCTGCAAACACAGAAGAATGGAGCGTAGACCCCTTCGGGGGCATAGTCAAAGAAGGCTTTGTTTGGGGAAGGGGCGCAATAGACATGAAATCCATGACAGCCATGGAAGTCATGGTTATGAAACTCCTAAAAAGAAAAGGCGTAAAACCCAAAGGCGACATAATCTTGGCTGCAACCGCAGATGAAGAAAAAGGCGGAGAAGCCGGGGCTGGATGGCTTGTGCGTAACCATCCAGAAAAGGTTCGGGCAGATTATGTTATAAATGAGGGGGGAGGGTTCGCCATCCCAATAAAGGGCAAAAACATCTACACAATTCAAACTGCTGAAAAGGGAATTTTATGGTTCAAAGTTAAAGCCAAAGGCACTCCTGGTCACGGCTCTATACCCGGTGCGGCTGACAACGCCATATTGCGCATGAATAAAGTTGTTGAAAAGCTTGGAAATCATAGGGCGAAGATTTCCATAGTTCCAACAATGAAAGGTTACTTAAACGAAATGGCAAAGGAAAATCCAATATTGAAACTAGGTGTTTCGTTTTTGCTTCAAATCCCATACATAGGCGACCAAATATTGGACATGCTCGCTCAACAAGATAAATCCATGGCTGAGGGGCTTCGCGCCATGCTCAGAATGACAATAGCTCCCACAGTGATCCACGGAGGCGTTAAAGAAAATATTATTCCATCAGAATGCGAAGCCATTTTCGATTGTAGAATACTGCCGGGACAAAACACCAAAGAAGCGTTTGAGTATATTAAAAACTTGCTAAAAGATGTTGGCTTAGAAAAGTTGGATTTTGAAATAATTCAAGCTAATGACCCTTCAGAGTCGCCAACAAACACGCCGCTTTATGATTTGATTGTAAATGTTCTTAGAGAGTTTGAGCCTAACTGTTCCGCAGTGCCATTCCTACTCACTGGTGGAACAGACTCTCGATTTTTTAGACGGATGGACAGTGCGTGCTATGGTTTTCAGCCGATGCGGGCTGATTTGCCCTACGGAGAAATTTTGAAAATGGTCCATGGAATAGACGAGAAAATTTCCATAGAAAATCTAGTGTTTGGAACAAGCGTTCTATATAACATTGTTGAAAAATTCATGAGCTAGAATGCAATAGATAAAGTGTTACAATGACCAGCACCATTGTAGAAAAACTTAGCTCACACAAGCAAAATTTGGAAGCCCACTTTAAAAAAGCCTCAAAATTTCTAGTGAAATGCCAAATCCTCGAGCCCTACGTTGAAAAAGGCACCTTACATGGTTGCATTTGTCCGTGGGAAATTGGTGAATCTGCAGATGAAGGAGCTTTTCCGATAGTAGAGGATTTTCATGATACCCTTGAAGCAATATGGGTTTGGTCCTACTACACTAAGGTTTCAAGCAAACAAACCTTCAAACTAAACATAAAGTGGGCATGGAAATGCATAATTGAAAATTGGAAAAGGTTCATAAAAGAAGAAACAACAAATGGAAGCTTATACGATTGTTCTTTCCTGTTGTTCACTGGAACATTTTACGAGAAAGTTTTCAGCGATAATAAATATGAAAAACTGATCCTAAACGCAGGAAATCATTTAGAAAAATATCTCAGAAAATTAGAATCTACGAAAGGCAGAGAGTATTATGACCCGTTTTGGATGACATTTTGTTTAGGCTTGGCTGCAAAGCGATTAAGACATGAAAAATGGTTCAGAACTGCAGAAACTTTTGTGAAAAATAATATTGTTTTTGCAAAATCCCTTCTCAAATGCAGAAAGGGAACCACGCCATAAAGGACCCGGAAATCACGATTTCTTTTCGAAAAATGCAAACAAAGCTCTATCGCTAATGTCATGTTGGAGTCAAGAAAGAGAAGCAAAGCAAATCATATTAGATAAGTTTCTGCCCTGTCTTCCGAAAAAATTTGTTTTGAGACACGTGGACGAAAATGCTTGGAATGCGCACCTTGCCGCTTCAATTGGTAAATCTTACGTTTTTACAGGTAACAAAGAATTTTTACATAGGTATTTTGCGATCATGGATGAGCTGAGAGCAAGGGATATTCATAAATCTGCTGCGCTCCCTCGTTCTCCATCATTCTCACGTAGAGAATCTTGGGTTTCTTTCCTTTATGCCTATGCTTACGCGTCAATTTGCAATTCCTAGGAGAAATCAACTTTTAATAGGCTTCCGAGAAGCGTTTGCGGCAGTAAGACTGGCTTGTCAGTTAAGCGCTTAAATAGTTCTTTAACTTTCGGAACAAATCCAATACAATCAAGAATTACCAGGTCAACATCTTCTTTAGCCAGAAATTTGGCAGC
>JASEJA010000020.1 GCA_030017755.1 Candidatus Bathyarchaeota archaeon | reverse complement strand
CCGAAATCTCTATCAATTATTGGCGATGTAGCAAGTAATAGAATCGCAATTGCCGTTGTCCTAATGATGTTGATTGCCAAGGCGTTGTCTAAACCGTTTGTTTCTGGAAGCGTTACAGCCACATCCATTAATGTTATGCTCACAGACCACATTACAGCCGCAGCCAAAGCAGAAGCAACCCCCCTAATCATGTTTTCTCTATGCGCTTTCTGCGTGTTTTCTTTCTTCTCTTTACTTAGAAGTCCTACTCCAAAAACTATTATGAGCGCGCTCCAAAAATTACTGGTAGAGTGATGGGTTCTCCTAAAAGGAAAACAGCCCATAAAAGATTGAAAAGTGGATAGGTGCATGTTATTGGCACAGTTCGTGCCACTCCTATAAGTTTTAGACTGCGCATGTATAATGTGTCGCCGAAGCCTAAACCGATTATTCCACTTATGCATGCCAGAAAAACGGCGTTGAGCGGCAATATGGTTAAAATTTCTGATTTGCCAACAACCATCAAAAAAGCAACCAGAATCGCACTTGTGCATGTAAGTCGTACAAAGTTTGCTGAGATGGGCTTGGTTTTCAGTAGCGCTTCTTTATAGAGAACTGCTGAGAACGTCCAGCTTAGGGCTGCACCTAATGCGGCAACTTCACCTATCATTGTTTCACACTTTTTAGAGGGATAGATTTTGCTATAAGCTGTTAAATACCTAACGCTTACAAAATAGTTAGATGGGTGTTTAAAATGCAACTTCATTTAAATTGGGATTCACTGGTCTCATCGAAGTTTCCAGAACTCTCAGTATGCATTGGCATAATCAATGGTGTACATGTGGAGAAGGAAAACGAGCAGATTAAAAAACTGAAAAAGAGTGTTTACGAAGAAGTCAAAGCCAAGTATAACATTGAAACTCTAAAAGACAAT
Source organism: Candidatus Bathyarchaeota archaeon (assembly GCA_030017755.1). Taxonomy (GTDB): domain Archaea; phylum Thermoproteota; class Bathyarchaeia; order Bathyarchaeales; family Bathycorpusculaceae; genus JASEJA01. Next base: position 17,355 of record JASEJA010000020.1, on the reverse strand, counting down.
CCAACAGTTAGGGCTTATAGAGATTTTTATTGGAAGCTAAATATTGACCCCACTAAGACAAGACCTTCAGGTGAGGCTTTGCTTCGTCGAGTTTTGCATGGAGAAGAGTTACCGCGCATATCAAATGTTGTAGATGCATACAATTTGGCTTCTATGAAAACAATAATTCCAATAAGCGGATTCGACAAAGACCGCCTAAATCCGCCATTTGAGGTTCGATTCGCAAGAAATGGCGAACCTTTCACTGGAATTGGTATGAATAAACCCTTTGTATTAATTGATAAAATGCTTGTTTTAGCCGACCAAAAACAAGTTTTGTGCATTTACCCCTACAGAGATTCAGAATATACAAAAATTACTGAGCAAACTGAAAATGTGCTTATAGTTGGCTATGGGGCTCCCGGAATCGCAACAGAACAACTAAGAGATTGTGTAGAAACGACACTTACATATATCAAACTTGTTGCGAATGGAGAAGCTGAAATAGTAAAGATTTTTAGTTCAAAACCTAAATAGAAGACGGTGTTTTACATGTCTTTCCTAAGCAGAATGGAACAAGTTGCTAAAAGTAGAAAATCCAACATTGTTTTAGCCCTAGATTTTCCCTTTGAAAAGCCAGAAAACTGTAGCAAACTATTTTCCAAAGCAGAAAAAGTCTTGGAAAGCGTTCACGAGTACATATGCGCTGTAAAATTTAACCACCATCTAATACTCCCTCTTGGCACCTTTGATGGAGTCCAAAAACTTTTAGAAATGGTTCATGATTTTGGGCTTTTAGCAATTATGGACTGCAAAATAAACGATATAGGCTCCACAAACCAAGTTATTGCTGAGTATTATTATGCCGCTGGATTTGACGCTTTAATTGCTAATCCCTTCATCGGATGGGAGGAAGGCTTAAAACCCATCTTTGATGTATCCAGAAATTTGCAGCGTGGTGTAATCCTTCTAGTCTACATGAGCCACAAAGGAGCAAGTGAAGGTTACGGGCAAACAGTAATAGACCCTGAAACAGGCGGAAAAGTGTTGCAATATGTTTTGTTTGCAAGAAAGGCTTTAAAATATAGGGCAGAAGGAGCGGTGGTTGGCGGAACATATCCAGAAAAGATAAGAGAAGTATACGCTATACTCGGCGAAAAAGTTCCCATATACTCGCCTGGCATAGGCGCTCAAGGAGGCGATGTTAAAGCCGCCATAGAAGCTGGAGCTCGCTATCTCATCGTTGGAAGAGCAATAACCCAAGCTGAAGACCCTTCAAAAGCGGCAAAGGAAATTAGAGATTCAGCCAAACGAAATTAAGCTGGATTTCAAATTCCAATTTCCCTAAAAATTTCTTGGCTTAATTCCATCCATCCAAACTTGGGAAGCTGTTTTATCAGATTTCTCATTTTCGGGTTCAATTGCAAAGCCTTTTTAAAAGCGTTTATTGCCTCCTGCTTTTTTCCAAGTCTCAAATAGACTACGCCCAAATCAACATATACGTCATCCACATTCGGATTTGGCGAAGCTGCCTTTATCAAAACTGCTAAAGAGGATTCCAAATCTCCCTTTGCAAATTTTTCTTCGCCCTCGTCGATCAAAGAGTAAATGCGATGTAAAAGGAGCAAGCGTTTCAATTCTGCAATTGGATTGGGATGATCTTCGACACGTAAATCTATATAGCGGTCGCCATAACCTGCACGTCCACAATTCCTTCTAACCACTAGTAAGGCTGCAGATTGTCTTCCTCTAGCGTCACCTCCAGCCTCTTCCCCGCCTTCCAGCGCAGCAATTAGTTTATCAGCTAAATCTCCACGAGTTACTTCGAACTTTTGCGCTATTCTTGTCACTACATCTTCGCTTGTTAAAATGTTTCCTTGAACCGCATAGTTTTTGCCAATTTTGCTCCCAGCCCATTCTAAACAGTTTTACCCGTGAAGACACATGCGTTACCATTAGCATCCACAATTCCAACTTGAGAAACTCTCTTGCTTCATCATCTCTTGTGAGTTTATCTATCACTTCCTCAACTGTTAGACCTTGCTTAAGAAGCTGTAAACCACGAGGTCCATAAGAAACGTTAACAAACGATTGGGTTGCAATTGCTCCAACATCTGCTTCTGCCCAAGGAACAACGGAGCCCACAGAGAAATAACGTGATTGTACAGCAACTCCTAAATCCCTAGTGGATGGGTCGAAAGCTACGATGGAAAAAGTTGATGCTAAATGAAGTTGTTAAGGAACAATAAGACATTCCATAGTTTAACATTCCTCTTACCATTTTTGATTGATTTTACCTATTTTAAATGTGAGCAGATGTTATCTTTCTCTTCTTTCCCATAACTCTTTCTTCAACAAATCTCTAACTGCTGAGCGTATGGCTGCGCTTCTACTTGGATACATATTCGCCCTAACAAGCTCATCCAATCCTTCCAGATAGGCTTCTGGTAACAATACTGTTACAAGTTTCACATGGTTTCCCCCTGAACATGTTATGCATATAACATGCTGTAAATATAAAATTTGAGCAGAAAATCAAACGTTAAACTTCAAGTCTTGTATTTCTTTTAATGTTTTCTGGAAGGCTTTTGGGATATCATCAATGTAGATTGCTCGGTTGCGGATTCCTTGTTGAACTGTTCCAGCAGCCACTAGAATCGACCCAACAGTCTCGCTTATCGGAGTAGGTTCAGGAAAAACTATCAAAGCTAAACCAAGTTTTATGAGTTTCGACTTGTTTTTACTTCGCCACAACTTTTTTGTGGCTTTTACTTCCTTAACTGTTCCTTTCATAGCCTGCATTAAATCCGCATAACTCTCACTTAACTCGTTTAAAGCGCCAACCACAGTTTTCAGTTCACTAGTCTTCATCTGAATCCCTGCGAAACTTTTAAAATATAAAATGTCAGAAAAGAAAAACTTTAACCCAATTAAACCGTCTCAATTAATGATTCTTTCTTCTGTAGCCGTTCTCATTTTTTAAAAAATAATTGGGAAACTTACAGCTCTAATGCAAGCAGTTTTATTGTTTAGTGAAAATGTTGAGAATAGCAAATACATAAATTATTAAACGTCACACAATTAACATTTCAGAAGGTGAGATGATATCGGAAATCTTTAACCCCAAAACTTTCGTCGAAGCTGAGGCTGAAGAAATTAGAAAAAAGGTTGGTAATGAAAGGGCTTTGGTTGCTGTTTCAGGAGGTGTTGACAGCACAACATGTGCGGTGCTAACGCATAAGGCCATAGGTGAAAACCTTGTCTGCGTAATACTTGACGATGCTTTTATGCGGGAAGACGAACCGGAACACGTGGCAGAAATCTTGTCTAAGCCTCCTTTGAATGTTCCAACCAAAGTTGTTAACGTTCGTGAACGTTTTCTACAAAGCATGAAGGGTTTAAGGAATGCTGAAGAAAAACGTAAAAAATTTCGCGAAACCTTCTATCAAGTTCTAAGCGAAACAGCAAAAAATGAAGGCTGTAAGGTTCTTGTGCAGGGAACAATAAAGGCAGATATTGTTGAAACGGTTGGCGGAGTGAAAACTCAGCATAATGTTTTGGAACAAGTGGGCATAAATCCCGTGGAAAGCTACGGATTTAAGGTTGTCGAACCCCTCGTAACATTATACAAGCCCCAAGTGAGAATGGTGGCAAGATATCTTGGGTTACCAGCCGAAATTTCCGAAAGACAACCCTTTCCTGGACCTGGCTTGTCTGTTCGTGTTGTTGGAGAAATTCGCCGTGACAAGCTTGAAACTTTGAAGAAAGCTACGAAAATTGTTGAATGCGAACTGGAACAGCATAAGCCAAGCCAATATTTTGCAGTAATCATTGACAATGAAGAGGAGTCAAGGCTTTCCGAAGTTAACCGCATTAAAGAAACTGTTGCAAGGCTTCTTAATGTTCCATCAAGAAATGTTGACGTGAAAATTTTCAGAGACAAAGCAACTGGAGTGGAGGGTGGAAAGAGGCGTTACGGCGAAATTGTTGGAATTAAAGTTCAAACTATGAACGGGAAGGTTCACCAAGCGCCTATTCCAAAAATTGTTTCTCTTCAAGCGAAAATCATAACCGAAAATCCCGCTGTTGCTCGGATTTTCTATGCTGTTAAGGATTTAGCCGAAAAGAAACCTTATGTTGTTGGCATTCGCTCTGTTCAAACAGAAGATTTCTTAACTGCTAAAGTTTCAGAAATCCCATGGGCGACATTAAACAAAATTGCTGACACTGTCTTAAAAGAATGTGGCGATGTGTCAACGGTTTATTATGATGTTACCCCAAAGCCGCCAGCCACCATTGAAATGGAATAGCCTAAATAGCTAAACTACACTATTTCTTGCGATTAACATGTTCCGCGTTAGAGTAAACAAAATTGAATCAATTCGAGATTTGGATGGCAATCTTGGAAAGCGTATAGAGTTGGTTGAAGAGCGGCAGATTCCACGTTTTGTTGTTAGACCGCAAAGTGAAGAGGCTAAAATGGTGCAAGAAGTTCTTCAAACCATGCAGCAGCAATTGCCCATTTTTCCAGCAAGAACAGAATTTGCAATTCCAAAAATAATATTGTTTCTGACAGAGCAAGAATACGAGAGTTTAGGAATAGACTTTGATGTGAACCAGACTTATGAGATATGGCTTGAAAACCAGAACATAAGATTTAAGAAAACAACATAATCTCCTTCCTTATCCGCCTCAAAGCTGAATATTTGGGATGGAAGGATAAGACAAAAATCATGTTCCTTATGGTATTATAGATTTCTCTTTCATTTGCCTTTCCATCCTTATCGCAATAAAATTGGAATTGGTTCTTCGTCGCCGTTTTTGTAATAAACATATATGGGCGTGAACTTCTCCCTTAAAGTTACAACTTCAAAATTCGCCTTCAAAACTTTCGCCATCTTTTCAGCAGAAGCTCTAATAAACCTCATTCGCTTCTCATGAAATGTAAAATTTGAGGCGTAAACCATCAACTTTCCATTAACGTTTTCAAACATTTTGAAACCGCCAAAATTCGAACTGCTCTAAACTATTTTAAAGCAAGTGTTACAACGACATTTGCCGAAAGTGGAGAGAGATAGGTTAAAGTGAAAACTCATAAACGCCAAAACCATAGATTTTCAATAGTGAATTCCATGAAAGTTAGAGCGCATGTATTTGTGAACGGCATGGTGCAAGGAGTCTTCTTCAGATCAAAAACCCAATATGAAGCCAAAAAACGAAACGTAACCGGTTGGGTTCGCAACCTGCCAGACGGCAGAGTTGAAGCAGTTTTCGAAGGAGAAGAAGAAAAAGTCAAAGAATTAATAAATTTCTGCAAACGTGGACCGCCAGGCGCAAGAGTTACAAGCGTAGACGTTCGCTGGGAAACCTATACGGGTGAGTTTAAAGATTTTGAAATAAAATATGGATACCGCTTCTAACTTTCTTTTAAAGAATTCAATTTTGGTTATGTTCTTTTTCTTGGCACTCTGAAATGTGAGGCTTTACCTGCGCTTATATAGTCTCCGCCTATTCCACGGACTACAGAGGCTATTTTGGCGAAATTCTCTGAACCTAAGAACTGTCGGGGCTTTATTATTATGTAATCGTCTTTTTCTTCAAAATTTAAGAGGCTTTCTAAATCTTCTGGGAACATCATTTTGATGTCTTCTATTCCTTGTAATCTTTCTGGAGGTTTTTGCATTATAGGCGTTGGTGCTGGGGCTGGTGTTGTTGGTGGTTGTGCAAGGTGGGAGATGGCTATGGATTTTAGGGCTGTCGAAATTTCCCTTAAGTCTTCTGTGACTCTGTTTAAAACTACGAGAAGCTCGTCAATTCTTTCTACAAGCTTTTCAAGGATTCTCCTTTCTTCACTCATTTGTTTTCCCTTTTCCAAATCTTAATACCCTATACGCATTTATTAATTGTTTCTCATTCATTTAATGAAACAACTTAGACTGGGAAAAGGGGAAACCGTACAAATGATAGAAATTGACGGAAGCCAAAAAAGTGGAAGCGGCACAATTCTCAGGTTGTCCGTTGCCTTAGCCGCCATACTAGGCGAAAACCTTCACATTTACAACATTAGACAAAGAAGACCGCAACCTGGCTTGCGACCCCAACATTTAGAAGCAGTTTTGACAGCCGCCAAACTCTGCGACGCAGAAGTGGAAGGCGCAGAGCTTAACTCTAGGGAGCTTTGGTTTAAACCCAAAATGGTTAAGGGTGGAAGAGTTGATGCGGAAATTGGCACCGCTGGAAGCATCCCAATGCTTCTTATGACTGTTATGCCCATATGCGCTTTTGCAAAAAACACTGTTCAGCTGCACGTTTCAAAAGGCGGGACAGACGTTTCAAACTCTCCTACAATCAACTATATACGCTGTGTGCTTTTGCCAACCCTTAAGCGAATTGGAGTGAATGCCACTTTAACGGTTCATAGGTATGGTTATTATCCAAAAGGCATGGGAGAAGTAACCATAACAGTTGAGCCATCTAAACATTTAAAACCCTTAGTTTTGCAGGATTTTGGCAAAATAAAAACAATACGCGGCGTTTCGGTTTGCACTTTCTTGGCAGATAGAAAAGTTGCCGAACGTCAAGCACGAGCCTCAAATGAATATTTAAGGGAGAAGGGCTATGCGACAGATATCCAAATAATAAATGATGAATCCAACCCTCTGCAGAAGGGAAGCTCCATTGTTTTGTGGGCTGAAACGGACACAAACGCAATTTTGGGGGCTGATGCCATTGGTGAACTAAGAAAGCCAAGTCAAACTGTTGGGAGAGAGGCTGCAGAAAGGCTTTACATGGAGATTTCTGCTAAACCAACTGTGGATGTGCATTTGGCTGATATGCTCGTGCCATATGTTGCTTTAGCTGAAGGCAACTCCATATATATTACACGAACAATTTCAGACCACTTGGAAACAAATATTTGGCTTGCAGAAAAGATCTTGAACGTCAAATTCAACATTAACAAAGTTGGCGGGCTTTACAAGATTGAGAAGGTTGGTTGAAAGGCGAAGGAGATAAAATCTTGAGGGCAAATGTCAGAGGAATTTACACAACCGCCTTGACAAAGCTTCTCTTAGAAAATGGCTTCGAAATAGTTAACCCTTCTTTAGCTATAAAGAGGCGCTTTGGGCTTCATGATAATTTTGCTCCTCCAGACTTGAAAATAAAGGATAGGTATGATTTGCAAGGCGTAAGAGTTCTGGGAACCCTTAAGGCAGTAAACAATCTTTATTTTATTTTGCAATCGTGTCTTGATGATGTTATAACTCGAAGGTGGCTTGTTAGCGTTGATGGAGTATATAGGGGAAATGTTGTGGATTCGGATGAGTATGGCGTTTACGTTGACGTTGGCAATGGCTTTATTGGACGGGTTCCAAGGTCTGAGATTACATACGCTAATGAGAAACAATTAACGGTTCAGGTTGAAAGGAAAAGAATCGGCGCAAAACAACCCATCTTAACAACAAACCTGAAGATTGTTGGAAACTACGCCATCCTAGCCCAAAACAGCAAGGTTGGCGTAAGCCTAAAAATCCGAGATTTACACAAGCGAGCAGAACTTTATGCCCTTGGAAAGTCTCTTGCGCCTGATGGTTGGGGAATTATATGGCGTGAAACATCCGCAGACCAGCCGAAGGAAATTCTGGAAAACGAAATAAAAATGCTTGCGAATAAAGTTTCAACTTTAAAAGAGAAAATGGTTTCTGAAGGGGCTCCAGCACTCTTGATTGAAGGCTTATATTTTATGGATGTGGAATTTCCATACTTTTCCAAGAAATGCATGGACAAGCTCAGAACTTCCGCAGCTCCAACTTTGGATGGGCATCATTTCTACAAGAGCTGTGGCGGAAAGGTTTCTTCAGCTTTGGAGATGGCTGAGCGGCTTTTAGAAGAAGGCGAAGCAAAAGAAAATGTCGAGAAATCCTTGCGGGAACAGATTCTTTACGAGTTTCCAGAAGAAGATTCTGTTGTGGACATTGAGCACGTTAAACTTAGCGGAACTGTTTTCCATCTTGGACAAGCAACCATAGAAGCCCTAAACGACAAAGAGTTAAAGTTTAAGCGAATAATACGAAGTGATGGTTTCTATGATGGGATTGGTGTTGAAAAAGAAGCCGGCGATACAGCCTTAAGCGAGACCAAACTTGGCGAATGGCACATCACAACGAAATATTTCTCCTCAGATGGCGAGCTGAAAGGAACATACATAAACTTGAACACGCCCGTGGAGGTTTATCCGCACGCCATACGTTATGTGGATTTGGAGGTTGACGTTTGCATCAAACCAAACGGCTCAGTTCAAGTTTTGGATGTGGAAAAACTTGAGAAAGCTTTGGAAAATGGTTTCATAAGTAAAAGGCTTTTTGAAACTGTTAAGGAAAAGGCAAACATAGTTGCGCATCAAAACTTTCCTTCAGAGTAAGAATTGGAATCAGAAGCCTCAATTATTAAGCTAAGTAATACATGCCAATTCATAACCTATAAGTAAAGTAAAGCGTTTCTCCTATTCACGATGTCGCATGCAAGCTAACGTGGAAATTTTAACAGAAATTCCATGCTTCAAATGCTTGTTCTGGGAACCAATAAAACAAAGCAGCCTATACTGCAACCCCAATGAATGCCAAAAACTAACAGAATGGCTTCTCAAAAACGCCGAAAACTCACAGCAAGATGAAGTAAGTTTAAAAGTGGTCCCTAAGGCTTTAATTAGTGCAAAGGAAAAGTAGGCTAACCTTAATGGCTAAATAAGTTTATGTTGTTTCACTGCAGTAGTATAGTGGAAACAGCATGGAGAATGTTGTTAATAAGAAATCTGCATGCTTAAAGATTAAGAAAAATCTTGGCGAGAAAGCCATAATCTTAGCCAGCAAGCTCGAAATTGTTGACAGAGAGCTGGAAATTAGAAGAGATGATGCATTCATTTATGTTCCGCTCAACCGTCAACCTTCAGAAGATGAATTAAAAGCCTTAAGAGAAAAGCTTCCAAGTTGCGAAATTTCAACTAAAATTTTTCATGAAAGAAAAAAACAAATAGCCTTTACCGAACTGTTGGAAGATAAGCTTCCTCCACATTTGTTGGCTAGTTTGCCAAGGGCTATAGATTTTGTTGGCGATATAGCCATAATCGAGATTCCGCAAGAACTTGAAGCTTATAGGGCTTTGGTTGGCGAGGCAATTCTTAAAACCCATGAAAGTGTGCAAACAGTTCTTGCCAAGACTGGTGCGGTTTCTGGAACGTATCGCTTAAGAGAATTCAGCGTAATTGCTGGAAAACCCAAAACAGAAACAATTCACAAGGAGTATGGCTGTCAATTTTATGTGGACCTTGCAAAAGCCTACTTTTCTCCACGCCTATGCTATGAGCATAATCGAGTTGCATCCATGGTTAAAGATGGCGAAACAGTAATAGACATGTTTGCCGGAGTTGGTCCATTCGCAATATTAATTGCAAAAAAACATGAAAATGTGAAAGTTTATGCCATAGACGTGAACCCACACGCTGTAGAGTTTTTGAAGAAAAACATTAGGCTTAACAGAGTTGAAGGCAAAGTTCATCCAATTTTGGGCGATGCAAAACAAGTTATTGAAGAAAAACTTTTGGGGATGGCGGACCGTGTAATTATGAACTTACCTGAAAAAGCCATAGAGTTTGTGGATATCGCTTGTAAGGCAATAAAACCCAAAGGTGGCATAATCCACTTTTACACTTTTGTCAGCGGTTTTGATTCTTTGGAGAATATGAAACTTAAACTTGTTGAGGCTGTCGAGAAGTGCGGAAGAAAAGTGGAGGTTTTGTTTTCTCGTTTTGTTCGGGCTACAGCCCCTTATGAATGGCAAGCCGTGATAGACGCAAAAATCCTTTAAACTTTTACTGTTAATGTTATTTTCACTTTCTGTTCTGGATTTTTCAGCTTCTCCACAAGCTTTCTGGATAAATCAATCGCCGCTTTATCCGCTTGAATCGCCAATGTTCGACTGCAAATGTAACCGCTTTTTCTTAAAACCACGTCGGTAGGATGCGCCAAAATCAGCTTCGGGCTTCCAAAAGCATTCACAACGTCAGCAAATTCTCCAGCTTCAACCATCAAACTTATTTTAGCCTTTTCTCTGCGCAAAAAACTCTTAAATTCGCTGTTTAAATCCGCTAAAGCCTTGTCGGCTGAAACTGCAATAATGCAGTCTCCCTTTTTTGAAAGCTTTTCTTCTTTAGTTATTTCTAGGGTTGTTGGGTGGGTGGCTTGGATGTTTTCGTGTCCGTAGGCGAAAATAACTTCTTTTATTTCCATAATAAGCCTCAAGGGTTTATTTTAAAACAAGTTTCAGTATTATTGCGTCGTGTCCTTCTCCGAAGTAGTCTCTTCTGAATGCTGAAATGCGAAAATTGTGCTTGTAATAGAAGGGAATAGCATAAGCACATTTATAGTGAACCTCAGCCAAAACTGCTTTTACTTTCTTCTTTAGAGCTTTTAACTCTTTGTTTAATAGCATTTTTCCTACCCTTTTCCTTGATATTCTTTGTCAACCACTATGTCTTCGAGAATGGCTTCATCGTTGCATAAGTCGGCTTGCACATATCCAACAATTTTTCCATTATAGACGGCTACAAACGATAAATCAGGATTTTCCTTCAATTCGTCTAGTAGATGTTCGCTATATTTTTCCTTTGTTGCATGTGGATTTGCCAACATGGCAAGTTCTGAAACAACAGTTAAGTCTTCCTTGCGCATTCTTCTAATAACAACCTGGGATATGTGTGATGCTTCCCCAAGTTTAGTGGTTATTCGAGAACTTCTATTGAATCAACTTTTCCATCGCCATCTAAATCAAATCCTTGAATTACTGTTGCAAAGGCATCCTTTCCATCATAGCCTTTTAGGGTTTTTTTCCAAAAGTTTGTTAAGGCTAAGACGCATGCTTTTGTTCCAACAGCCTTATTTCCAGCCAAAACTGTAACCCACTTACTACTATCCCATGGATTCACAATTTTCGCTATTAAACCAACGGCATCCGCTGTGTAAACGTTTGAGGTTTTTCTTGAAACCAAACCGCCAAAGAGGAAGCCTTGCTCTGAGGGTTGCATGTTAAATCTTATTGGCAAATAATCATTCAACTCTTGAGTCAAGAGGTTGGTTCCAGGTCCGCCGACGAGGATTAGGTTGTTTTTCTCTTCTTTTTCGGCTTTAACGTCAACATCAAGTTTTATGGCGAAATCTTCTGGCATTTTTGCGAACTGTCCCAAAAAGAATGTCAAATGCGAAGCGTAGTGTCCGTCTCTTGCGCTTGTTTTGAAGGGTCCGTGGGGCATGGGGCTTCCAACAACTATTTTTCCTTCGAATGTGCCGTCTTCTTTTATGAAGCCTTTGAAGAAATTTCGGATTTTTTCATCAATTATTGGAAGCGAAAGCCTTTCTAAAGTTTTGTATCCTTGAGGAAGTTCTATCCCAAAGGCTGGCGAAACCGCCTTGTAATATTTTGCTATGGTGCCTTTCTTTTCTTCTTCTTTGGCTATGGTTATGGCTCCAGCCCTCGCTAACTTCCTTATATGATAATAAACTTTCTGTTCATGGATGCCAAGCTTTTTTGCTATTTCCAGAGGATACATCTCCCTTTCAGAAAGCATAACCAAAATTTTCCAACTAAGCCTATTCAAAATCATTTTTAGCTTTTGAGGGTCTTCAAATATGGCTATTTCTTTAATCTTCTGCTTTTTTCCATCTTCCTGGAGTAACAGTTTTTTGTTCATGGCTTTTCATAAGCATAAAGCCTAACCCATTATTAAAAATTTTTTAAAACTCTAACAAAAAATAAAACAATTTATGCCCAAATTAGGCAGTTAAAGGCGGAATTATTTTTTAAAAATTTTTAGAACTGGAAAATTATTCCTAAAAAAGCTTATTACTTCCAAAACGCCATGAATAAAGCTTGCAAAAGTAAAAACTAACAATGAGGCTTAGATATACATGTGTGGAATCTTTGGATGCGTTCTGAAAGATGGAAAAGCTGCGCCTATAATTCATGCTGCTTTGAAAAGGCTCGAGTATCGCGGTTACGACTCTGTTGGAGAAGCAACCATATACAATGGCAAACTTTACATAAAGAAGGACCGAGGAAAAATCGAAGAAGTCGACAAAATTCATAACTTGGACGATTTGCCTGGAAACATTGGCGTTGGACATACTAGGTGGGCTACACATGGTGCGCCCCTACAAGTTAATGCGCATCCTCATTTAGATTGCAGCGAGCAAATAGCCATTGTTCACAATGGGATTATAGAAAATTTTGCCGAATTGAAACTGGAATTGGAGAATCGCGGTCATGTTTTCAAATCGAAGACTGACACAGAGGTTGCAGCGCATCTTATTGAAGAAATTTTGAAGACAAATCCTTCTTTAAGCCTCGCCGACGCAGTTCTAGAGGCTGTGAAAAGGCTTGATGGTTCTTATGCGCTTGCGGTAATTTCGCCGAAAGAACCTAACAAGATGATATGTGCAAGACATGAAAGCCCACTAGTCGTTGGCATAAACGAAAAAGCAATTTACTGCGCCTCTGATATTCCCGCATTTCTGCCACTAACCAACAAGGCAGTCATAATCGACGATGGAGAACTTGTTACGCTTTCTTTGGAAGGTTTTGAAATTCGAAAAATTGCTGATTCAAGCCTTGTTGTGCGGGAACCGAAGTTTATTGATTGGACGCCAGAGATGGCCGTGAAACAAGGGTATCCGCATTTTATGCTTAAAGAAATTCACGAGCAGCCAGCCACTTTGCGGAACACTTTAAGATTGCAGGAGCAATATCTTGATTTGATGGCAACTTTTCTCGACCGCGCCCGTGAAGTCTACTTGGTGGCTTGCGGAACCTCATATCATGCTTGTTTGGCTGCATCTTACATGTTTTCTAAACTTGCCTTTTTGGCAACATACCCAGTAATAGCATCAGAATTTGTTGAACAACATGGCAAATCAGTCAACATAGACAGCGCAATTTTGGCAGTAAGCCAATCCGGCGAGACAGCAGACACTCTAGCGGCTGTTAACTGTGCAAGGCAAAGAGCAGCAACAATTCTCGGATTAACCAACGTCATCGGCTCAACGCTAACAAGAGTTTCAAGGGTTTACATTGGACAACAGTCTGGTCCAGAAATTGGAGTGGCGGCAACAAAAACCTTCACTTCGCAACTTTCGGTTTTGGCTCAACTAGCCCTAAGGCTTGCAAAAAAGAGAGGCAAAATTTCACAGGATGAGATGGATTATTTGGCTGAAAAAATGGAGAAGCTGCCAGACACTGTTGAAACAATAATCCAAACACAAGAGGAAAACGTGAAACAAATCGCAAAAAAATACAAAGATGCCAAAACCTTCTTTTTCTTAGGACGTGGAATAAGCACAGCCACAGCCTACGAGGGTAGACTAAAACTTATGGAAATCGCCTACGTTCCAGCAATAGCCTTTCCAGCCGGCGAAAGCAAACACGGTCCAATAAGCCTCATAGAACAAGGCTTTCCAGTAGTCTTCATTTGCCCAAAAGATGAAACACACAAAACAATAGTTGGGAACATAATGGAGATGAAAGCAAGAGGAGCCTTAATAATAGCGGTTATAGAGAAAGACGACGAGGAAATAAAAAGTTTGGCAGACGATTGGATTGAAATGCCTAAAGGAATTCCAGAAGTTTTATCGCCCATACCATACATCATTCCGTTGCAGCTTCTAGCCTATTACATGGCTGTTGAAAGGGGACATAACCCTGACATGCCCAGAAACTTGGCGAAATCCGTCACAGTGAAATAGTGTTAAAAGCATCTTCTACAATTATTTAATTTTGGTGCTACAGATTTGGAGAAAAAAGAATGGGGAAAACTCATTGAAAACCTAATAAGAGAAGGCATCCTTCGCTCGCCAAAGATCATCAAAGCCATGCGTTCAGTTCCTCGCGTAAAGTTTCTTCCAGAGAATATGCAGTCTTATAGTGCTGTAGACACGCCGCTTCCAATAGGTTTTGGGCAGACGATTTCAGCGCCACATAGCCCCGCAACTGCGGGCTAGGCGAAACATGGTTTCAATAATGAATGAAGCCCTCCAATTGGAAGTTGGTCACAAAGTGTTGGAAGTTGGAGCGGGTTCGGGATGGCATGCCGCCACCATAGCTGAGATAGTTGCTCCCAGCGATGCGCCAAGAAGCGAGTGGGGTCATGTTTACACTGTTGAAATAATTCAGGGGTTAGCGGAGTTTGCAAGAAAAAACATTATCAATAATGGTTATGGCGACCGTGTCACCATAATCTGCTCAGACGGTTCAATGGGTTACCCTGAAAAAGCTCCATACGACAGAATCCTCGTAACTGCTGCAGCGCCAGAAGTTCCAAAACCATTAATTGAACAATTAAAACCAAACGGAATAATGCTAATTCCAATCGGAAACATATCACTATTCCAAAGCCTCATAAAAATCACCAAAGGCGCTGATGGAAAACTTGAAGAAGAAAATCTTGGCGGAGTAGCCTTTGTTCCATTAACTGGACGTTACGGCCACAAATTTTAGTCTTATCCTATCGAAAGTTTTTCTTTATAAGCTTGCAAATCTAAAAAGCCATGCCCGCTTATATTCATGCATATGACCTTTTCTTCACCCGCCTTTTCGGCCTTTAATGCCTCGTCTATTCCTGCACGTATGGCGTAGCTTGACTCCGGTGCTGCAAGCCAACCTTCAGTTTGCAAGAAGATTCTTGCCGCTTCAAAAATTGCTTTTTCGTCTGCAGGATAGGCTACGGCTTTTACTATGTTATGATGCCTAAGAACGCTTATGAGCGGAGCGGCCGCGTGATAACGTAAACCATCAGCCTTTATGGGCACCATTTCTGTTTTGTGTCCAAGCGTGTACATTTTTAGTAGAGGTGTATGTTCTGCTACGTCGCCGAAATCGTAGCGGTATTCCCCTTTAACAAGGTTTGGTGCTGCTTCAGATTGGGCTGCCAAAAACTCGCATTGGCGTTTTTTCTGTAGAACTTCGCCGGCGAAGGGTAGGGCTATTCCGCCGAAGTTTGAACCTCCGCCTAAACAGCCAATAATTAAGTCTGGAGAGTCATCGGCAATTTCAAATTGTTTTATTGCTTCTAAACCGATGATTGATTGGTGTATTAGAACATGGTTAAGAACAGAACCGAGACAGTAAACACTGCCTTCACGGGTTTCCGCATACTCCAAGCCTTCTGAAATAGCTATGCCCAAGGACCCTTGATGGTTCAAATCCTTAGCCAAAAGTGTTTTCCCAATATTTGTTTCCTTGCTTGGAGAAGCATAAACTTCCGCCCCCATAAGCTTCATTAAAGTGCGCCTATCAGTCTTCCAATTATATACTGATCTAACCCAAAAAATCACACATTTAATCCCCATAAGCGCCGCCGCATAAGAAAGTGCGCTTCCCCATTGTCCAGCTCCAGTTTCTGTGACTAATGTTGTTTTTCCTTCTTTAGCCGCATAGTGGGCTTGTGCTAACGCAGTATTAACCTTGTGTGAGCCTGTTGGCGACAAGTCTTCCCGTTTATAATAAAGCCTCACCTTTTTTAGTCTCAAATATTTTTCTAATCTTTTGGCTCTATAAAGCGGGCGTGGACGCCCAGCTTGAATGTATAATTCTCTTATTTCTTCTGGGATTGGAATCCACCTTTCATTTGACATTTCTTGTTTTAGGCATTCGTGAACCATGGTTTTTCCAAGAAATTCCATTCGTGAAGGACCAGTTTCTGGTTCTTTTGGTGGCGGTAACGGTTCAGGCAAATCTGGTATTATGTTGTACCATTTCGTTGGCAATTCGTCAATTGGGAGGTTTATTTGATTTTTCTCCATTAATTTTCACCTTTTGAAGAATTCCTTTTATTAATGCTATTTCAAGTTAAAGATTTTCCATTTAACCATGCAGTCTTATCCATGCAAAACTATCTAAACCACTCTTCCAGCGTTTTTTTCCCCTTTTGCTTGGTTATGCCCTTCTGCATTTTCTCCACAGCCTTTCTCACACGGTCTTCTGAGAAATCTCTTTCTCTGCAGATGAAGTTTACAATACCTTCCATATCTGGCTCTTTCCATACTATTTTGTAATTATCTGTAACTTTTGGATTGAGGAAAATATCCCTAATTCTTTGAGGTTCAACTGGAAACTCCGCATTTTTCAAGTATTGCATCGCATTCTCTATGCTTCCATGTTCTTTTATCAGTTTTAAGGCAGTTTTCGGTCCTAAACCTTTAACGCCGTCTGGATTAAAGTCCGTTCCTATCAATATGCCCACATCAATTAACTGTTCATAGGTTATATTGCACTCTTGCAGAATACTTTCTAACTCCACAACTTCTGGAATCACTTCAATGTAGACGTTTTTGCTTGGAAGCTTTCTCCGTCCAGAAATCGTCACATTTCTTACAAGCCTTGGAGCACCAAAAAGTAGGCTGTCATAGTCTTGGCTTGCGCAGTAGTCGGCATCTCCACGTTTTACCAAATGCGCTGCTTGAGCTTCGCCTTCGCTTGGCGCTTGAACCCATGGAATTCCCATCAAATTCAACAGTTTTTTGCTATCTTCAGCCATGTAATCTTTTAAGCGTGAAGTAGCTTGCGCGTACATTCGCGCTTCTTCAATTTTGCCTTCTTTTATGGCTTGTTCATATTTTATTAGGGCTTCTTCTTTTGCTTTCATCCGCCTCTTAATTTCAACTTCCTTAAGCGTTGGCGGTGTTCCATCAAAAACATATATTGGTTTTATTCCCATTTCTACAAGGTTGCTTGTTCTGTAAAGAAGCCCACTCAAGTGGCTTGTTATTCTTCCCATCGTATCTTTTAGCGGTGTGCCGTCTGGTTGGCGGATTATCGCCAAAAACTGGTATAATGCGTTGTAGGCGTCTATGGCTATGGATTTTCCACTCAAATCCTCAAGTCTAACAATTCTTTTAGGAACGAGGTCGCGAAGGTTTACTCCCAAAACAACCCCGTAAAATATAGCCTAAGACTATAATAATAAACTTGCGAAAAGCACACAAAATATAAGGAAGCAATACAAATACAAAAGCCATCAATGAGGAATCCTCATGGCGGAAAAAACAGCAACCCTAACCCTAGTAGCATGCACAAGCTGTGGTAAACCAATCTCTCCAGGAGCGGAAGCAACAAAATTTCTATGCCCAAACTGTGGAGAAATTCTGATAAGGCGATGTGGAAAATGCAGAAAGTTTGGACGTCCATATAAATGTCCAAAATGCGGCTTTATCGGACCTTAGGGACATTTATAGGACCTCTTTACTTTCTTTTTCTAAACAGCATGATGTTTTCAGGTGTTGTGCAGACGTATTCAAAGCCTGCATTAACAAGTTTTGCTGCTTCTTCTGTGGTTTT
>JASEJA010000094.1 GCA_030017755.1 Candidatus Bathyarchaeota archaeon | reverse complement strand
AAAAAGCAGAAAATAAAAGGTTAATTACAGCTTGTAAAAGCATTTGGCGATTTTTGCTTCTTTCTTCTTAAGTAGACGATGAAAAATATCGTGAACATTATGAAGAGTAATAAAGCTGCGGTAGATGATAGAAATTCTGGGATTACATAATACATGCATTGGGGTGTTACTCCATCGAGGGTTGCGTTATTTTCTAAATAGTCGTAGGCAACTATTTTGAATTTAACCCACGTTTTCGCAAGTTGTCCGGGAATTGTGGCCTCGTACAGTTTTGTTGTTTGGTTTAGGTTCATGGTTTTATTTTCCCATGAAGCTCCATCGTTTGTCGTGCAGAATAATGTGACATTTTTTACCCCACTTTCAGGGTCTGTAACGTTAACTGAAATTTTCACTTCTTGACCTGGTTCTACATCGCCACTTGGAAACCTTGAAAGATCTGCTAATATTGGAGCGCGGCTGTCTTCCATAAATTCTATTGTGAAATTAACTTTTGCGCCAATCCTATCACTATAATCGTACTCTGGATAGCCGTCATGAGGCCAAACATGCCCAGAAACCAAACCCTCAACCTCAATGCCAATAGTGTACACTCCATAATTATCTGCCACCAAAGTCCAATTTACCGTGGCATTGGCTCCAGCCTCCAAAAAGCCAGAACCAACCATTTTTTTAGGGATTTCTCCGGCAATTAAGCTTAGATTTTGAGGCAATGTTATCGTTGCATTGCATGAAGCTGCATTATAATTTACGAGGGCGTTTGGAAGTGGTTCCGGATAAACTATTGTAACGTTTACTTGGAATGGCATTTCAGGCTTTATATAAGCGGGTGCAGAAATGTTTACGATCCAAGGCGAAACATAAAGTGTCCAATTGCCGGAATAGGACCATAGATCTGAGAATAAAGTATAATTAAGCACAATGTTCGGACCGCCATATTTTCCAGACAATGCCCAAGGGTCATGCAGGAAAATGTGTGTTTCATTGTAGCCTGTTACAACACGATAGTGACCGTAAACGTGGGCTTCACTATACCACATGAGCAGAATTAGCGGCTTGTTTTGGTCGACGTAGTTTTGAAGCTGGGTTAAATCCATATTATATGCCTCGAACGCTGCATAACCTAAATCGCGTAAAGTGTAGCCGCTAATATTGTGGTCTGGAATTTCAGCACCCGTGGAAGTGCTGATGTTGCTGAAGTGGGCAGCCCTTCGAAGCTCATCTGTAAATGTGGAATAAACTGGTTCACCTATTGTTCTTGCAACATCCGCTATTTCTGATTGGTTTATGTCTTCTCCATAATAATCGAAAACCATTTCGAGACAAGCTGGACCACAATAATAATCTGTGTCCTGATAGTGGAAGGGAACATCAATGTAGTGTGCTACGCCTCGCAGTTCCAAATAAAACGTGTGCAGAACATCAGCGATTAAGTTTACAGCTAAATTGAGAGATTCTCCACAACGATTCTTAAATGTGGGATTACTCCAATTGTAGTTTTGGTCCATCCATGTGCACCTTAAGTTTTTATCCCCGCCAAAAGTAGTGTCACTTGCAAGCATTAGCGTAGCGTTATATGCAGAAATCCGAGTTAAAGCACCATCGAAGCTGAGGAAGATGTTAAAATCGTCTTCATAGCTGTTTGTTCTTGTTTCCACATAACTTTCATAATCACTGTGATGAACTTCAGCTCCCCAATCAGTATTTGCGCCCATGACATGCCCAAAAACTGCAACGTCGCTTATGTAATGGGTCATAACGCCGAGCCTTAAAGATGTATTAGCCAAGTCGCCAACCTTGAAATAGCTGACAGCCTTCCAGTATTCTTCTTCAGCTCTTACAGCTGAGGCATCATCTTGCAAAGAGCCATTACGAAAATAGTAGACATGGTGTTTACCAGTGTCGCCTATTCCGCCTGGAACAGCACCGTTATCTGGCAACTCTGTTCCATAAAGATAATTGGCAAGATGCCTAACAATGAACCATTTCTCCTTTTGTGGCAACCAGTCTAAGGCGTGATGTGCAATCCAATCATGAGTGCCATATTTTGGATTAGAAGGATCATCGCTATAGCCGCCATTACTCCACCCATAAACAGAAAAATTTGCAGCGGTCACTATTAATCCGCCTAAGAGAACACTAATCAATAAAAGAAAAACGCATTTCCTCACCATAATACCCCAATTGCATTATTACATGACTTCTAAGTTTAAAAATTTAATTGTTGATTTATGCTGAGTTTTAGAGAATAAGATTTAAATAATTTTATACTATTCAACTTTGTTCAAAATTTATTAACGTTGGAGTGGAATGATATGGTTAATGAGGGAAAAGGACGCCTGTTCAGAAGAAAAAGACGGTAAATACTTGATTTACTTACCGCTTGATTTAGTCCAAGACAGCATGTTTCCATTCAAAGATTATAAGAAAACAAAAAGGGGCACAGACTCAATAGCTGTTAAAGTGAGTTTCAAACTTGGAGACGACAAACTAATCATAGAAAAATGGCAAGAACCAAAACAACAATAAAACTTCCTTTCTTTATAATTAATT
>JASEJA010000093.1 GCA_030017755.1 Candidatus Bathyarchaeota archaeon | reverse complement strand
GCCTTTCTCTGTAACTGCCAACTTCTCCCTTTTAAGCCAGCCTGGTCCAACAACCCTAACCCTTATTGTTTCATATTTTCTGTATGGAATTGGAAGCATAACCCTTTTATGGATTCCAAAATCCTTTGGACTTAACAC
The DNA here is from genome assembly GCA_030017755.1 of Candidatus Bathyarchaeota archaeon. Classification (GTDB taxonomy): domain Archaea; phylum Thermoproteota; class Bathyarchaeia; order Bathyarchaeales; family Bathycorpusculaceae; genus JASEJA01. Next base: position 2,467 of record JASEJA010000093.1, on the reverse strand, counting down.
AAGTTTAGCTTTCAACTCTTTTTCCCAAACTCTTAATTGTTCGTAAAAAACTTTCCATGAGATGAGTTTGGCTTCCTTAACTTTTCTTCCATGCTTGTGGATTTCATATTTTTGAATTCCTAATAATGGAGATTTTGTTTTGCAAATGTCCTTTGTCAAACTTATTATTTTTGGAATTTCCGTGTCATTTATTCTCGGAATCCAAACAGGAGCAACCAGCAAATCGATTTTAGTGTTTGAAATTATGTGGTGCATTAGTTCGATAACTCTTTCAACTTCATACCATTCTGTGTCTGCCAACTTCTTTGCTAAGGTTGAGTCTACAGCGTCTAAAGATAGATTTATGCGTTTCAGACCAGCATCGGAAAGGTCGTCTAAAAGTTTAGCGTTCAATGTTGAACCATGAGTTTGCATGGATATGGTTTCTACTCCGCTTATCTGATTTAAAGCTGAGACAAGTTCAACGATTTTTGGATATGTAATTGGGTCTCCAACAGTGTCGATGTGCGCTTCAATGCGGCGTCTTCCCTTAAAAGCTACGATTTTCTCGAATTCCTCGGTTAGATACTCAAGTGGTACAATATATTCTGTTTGGCGTATCTTTGATTTTGGACCAGCGTTTGTTGAGCAGAATATGCAAGAAAGTGGGCATGTTGAGATTGGGCGTACTTGAATTATGTTTGTTCCTCTGTCGATTAGTCCAAAGGCTATGCAGCCAACCAGCGGGATAGTGCTTGAAATTTCAAATAATTTCTTTTCCATGGCGTGCTATATTCTCCGAAAGGTTTATCTTAAACTTTTGAAGGCAAAAATTTTGCCATAAGGTGGAGGCAAGCCGACTAAATAATGTTCGTGTACGATTTGAATGGCATATGCGCTTTTCCCATATACTCCATATTTGTTGATGTAGGCTTGTTGTATGCTGTTTTTTGTTTGGTTGTTGCATTTTGGATTTGAACCGATATTTTTAATATGTTCTGGGTTTCAAGCAATGACAGGATTTTTTGTTTTAAAACTCTGGAAATAAGGCGTGCAACGCTACTAAAATGAATGGAAAAACTTTTCTCTGATTAAAAGTAATTATGTGTGGTGTGAAAATTTAAAATGGAGAGAAAGGATTTTCTTCAAGAACCAGTGAGGCACATTAGAATTAATGGAAAAATAACGGTTGACCAGCTAATTCAACAATTTAAAAATTCTGGTTCTTTTGGGGCTGGAAGACTTTCCACAGCAAGCGACATATATGAGCGTATGTTGAGAGACGAAAATTGCACAGTATTCTTAGCTTTGGCTGGCGCCCTTGTTCCCGCTGGAATGCGCACTCTAATTGCAGATCTCATCCGAGAAAGACTCGTTGACGTGGTTGTAAGCACTGGAGCCAACATGGTTCATGACACAATAGAAGCCTTAGGTGGACACCATTACAAGGGACACTGGAACGTGAATGACGAGCTGCTTTACAAATATCACATTTACCGCATATACGACGTCTTTGTGCCAGAAGAGGACTTCACAAGAATGGATTATATACTTGCAGAAATATTTGAAGAAATAGCGGCTGAAAAGGCGGGGAAAGCTCTCTCTTCAAAAGATTTTACGTGGGAACTTGGAAAAAGGCTTGAGGATCCAAACTCTATTTTGAGGGCTGCATATGAGGCGAAGGTGCCAATTTTTCTTCCGGCGGTTCGAGACTCGGAATTTGGTTATATCCATTGGCTTCATGCTTCAAGGGAGAAATGTCAAAACACGCTTGTAGTAGACGCTTTCAAAGATGTGCCGCAAATAGTTGAAATCTGTAAGCGTTCTCCAAAAAATGGCATGATAGTTCTCGGCGGAGGAGTGCCCAGAAACACGGTTCAATCCGCCGCTCTCGCATCAAAAAAGGGTATGGACTACGCAATAATAATAACCATGGACCGCCCAGAAACCGGTGGATTGTCAGGCTCAACTTTAGAAGAAACTGTAAGTTGGGGAAAAGTGAAGAGCAAAGCCAATAAAGTTATGGTTATAGGCGACGCCATGACACTTTTCCCAATAATCGTCGCTTCAGTCATAGAAAGGCTCGGCGAAAATTTCAAGCGAACACCATCCCAAAGCATAGAGGCTCTAATGCCATTGGAGGCGCACTAAAAATGAAGGCAAAGCAGAAGTTTTGTGGAAACTGCGGCAACCACAACGTCTACGAATATCCGGAAAAAATTTTCTGCTCAAAACGCTTCTCAAAAAATGAAGACCCAATAGTGGAAACATTATGGTGCTGCCCAGAATGGAACCCAAGCAGTCAAGAATGTTACTGCGTAGAAGAAGCCCTAAACAAACAAAACAAAAATAACCTTCACCTTTCTTTAATTTATCACTAAAGTTATTACGCAGATTTCAAAGTTTTATAACATAGCCCGGTGGTGTAGCGGTCAAGCATGGAGGCCTCTGGAGCCTCTGACGAGAGTTCGAATCTCTCCCGGGCTAC
>JASEJA010000092.1 GCA_030017755.1 Candidatus Bathyarchaeota archaeon | reverse complement strand
TGCTAAGCATCTATTCGTAACGTAATGCCTCAACAGGGTTTAGTTTTGCGGCTTTTCTCGCTGGGTATAAGCCGAAGATTATGCATACGATTATGGCGAAAACAATGGCGATTATTGTCCACTCTGGCGAAAAAACTGGGTTCACAACCATCCTTTGAGTTTCTGGCGCTTGAAGAACTGTTTCTTGGCTTTGAAGCTGCATAAAGTTGGAAAGGATTTGCGCCAGTGCATAAGAAAGCCCATAACCAGTAAAAGTCCCTATAAAACCGCCAATTACGCCTATTATTATTGCTTCTGCAAGAAACATGCCTAAAACCGTTCGGCTTTTTGCTCCAATAGCTTTCAGTATGCCTATCTCACGGGTTCGTTCCATAACAGCAACAGTCATAATATTCATTATGCCAACTCCAGCAACCAAAAGCGAAATAGAACCAATAGCCACCAAAAATATTTGAACAATGTTTAAAATGTTGTCAACTTGACGCATTAAAGCAGAAGGCACAAAAACCGTGATGGAGTAAGGTGGGAAAAGCTTTTCAATTTCTTTCGCAACAGGCTCTGAATATTGCGTGTCAGAAACTTTCACGAGAATAATTTGGTATGGCTCCAATTTGCCTTCGAAGAAAGGCATCTCAAGAGCGGTTTCAATTGGAATAAAAGCCCAATAATCAAAGTTTGTTATACCAGAAGTCCCACCTTTCTCCAACACACCAGTAACCGTAAAATTACCACTGTAAATTACAGAACCGCCGCTTTCCACTATTAATGCAACGTTATCTCTAACATCCGCCACTAACGTCTCATTAACTCTGCTCGCCTTATAACCAAGAACAATGGATTGGTTTTCATTAGGTTGTGGGAAATCTCCATTTGCTAAGCGGAAACGTAAGGGAAGTATTTCCTTCATTTCAGTAAAATTTACAGCACCAACTGTGAACGCGCCAAGTTTGACGCCAGTCTCGTTGTAAAGTTCGGCTGTAGGTATCGTGATTAAGGGTGTTACGGCAGTTACATTGTCTATTTGAGTGATATTTTCAACGTCTGTTTTGCTGAATCCTTCTGTTAATCCGGCTGTGAAGCTTCCTGGGAATACTATTAAAACGTCGAGTTCGAAGCCCTGTTCCATTCTTTGCCTCACTTCTGTTCGGAAACCTTCGCCAAGAGAAGCTATTCCAATTATTGTTGTGATTCCGATGACAACACCAAGCGTAGTAAGCGAAGTTCTCAGTTTTTTCTGTTTGAGATTTTCCCAAGCCATAGCCAAGATTTTACTTATTTTCAAAGCTTATTCCTCTTAGGCGCTTCTTTTATCCCCTCAATTAAGCCGTCTTTCAAGTGAATGATGCGGTGGGCGGTTTCTGCTATGTGCGGGTCATGAGTGACAACAACGAATGTTTGTCCTTTCTTCTCGTTTAATTCTTTCATCAATTGCACTATTTCCCAGCCAGTTTTTGTATCCAAATTCCCAGTTGGTTCATCAGCCAAGACAATTTTTGGATTGTTAATTAGGGCTCTGGCTATGGCTACTCGTTGTTGTTCTCCGCCGCTTAGCTCGGAGGGCTTATGGTGCATTCGCGCCTCTAGACCAACAAGCTTCAACGTTTCTTCAGCCCTTTTTAATGCTTCTTCTTCAGATGTTCCAGCAATAGTTAGCGGCAACTGCACATTCTTTAGGGCTGTTAGCCTCGGCAACAAGTTAAAAAATTGAAAAACAAAACCTATCTTTTTAAGACGAAGCTCAGCCAACTCGTCATCACTCACTCGAAGAACATTAAAACCATCAATCAATATTTCTCCCTCGTCTGGACGGTCCAAACATCCAATCAAATGCAGCAAAGTGGACTTCCCACTACCAGAAGGACCAAAAATAGTTACCAATTCTCCTTCCCTAACTTCGAAGCTTACCCCACGCAAAGCTGGGACTAACACTTTGCCCATGCGATAGCTTTTTTTAATATCTTTGGCTCCGAGGATTATTGTCATGTGCGGTTCCAGCTGTTGGAAAATAATTTTAGGATAATTTACTTTTTATAAACTTCGCTTTTAATTTAGATTCCAAATATCATGCTTACTAATAGTATGCTGGCAAAGTAAGAAGATGCGCCTATAAAAAAGCTCTTTATCCAAGAAAACTGGGTCAGCGATTGGGTGGCAATTACACATAATCCCATCGTCCATAGGTATATTGCTATTTGGATATACCCATAAATTTGATTAACAAGCCAAATATCCTCCAACAATTTGGCGATTGCATCCTCGCTTTCTCCACTTACACCCCCAAGCAAATCAAAACCATAATAGAGTGTTGGCAAAGTTGAGAATGTAATGGTATTTATGATTGCTTGTATAAACATTGTTATAAGCGTAAATCCAATCAAAATCAGCACAGGTTTCCATAAAATTTTTGCTCCAAAACCCTTAACCATTATGTACAGTATTCCTCCAAGAATAATCCATCTAATAACAAACCGTGTGAAGGCAGAAAGCGAAAGGCTTACCATGTCGCTAACAACATTTGTCAGTGAAGATTTAAAAACGCCACCAAAAAACAATCCGTCAACCAATAAAGTTATATCTGAGTTTTCAAGCCATGTGAAATTCAATTTTAGACCTGTAATATTAGCCCAACTTGCAGTAACGCTATTATTTAACCAATTTTCCC
>JASEJA010000019.1:17868-19327 GCA_030017755.1 Candidatus Bathyarchaeota archaeon | reverse complement strand
AAACATTGCTGTCTAACCGCTCAACAAAACTACAAATTAACCCTTCACTCTTTTAAAGTCTCAAAAGTTCCAACAAAGCAAATAACAAGTAATGAAAGAAAGAAGAAAGCACAAGAATAACTACCAAAATTACGGTCAAGAGTTTTCTACCTTTTGATAGACTGGAAACATCATCTAGTGGTCCAGGATGCCTATACATCGACATAAAGAGAACAAAAACAGCCATCGGAAAACTTACATAAATCAACGCTATAACAGACAAAAGCGTCAACACCGTCCGAGTTTTTTCGCCAAACAACGCCCTTGAAACATGTCCTCCATCAAGCATCGCCGCAGGAAAAAGATTAAGCGAAGTAACGATAAGTCCAACCCATCCGGCTATGGCTACTGGATGTAAATAGATGACCGGAATATAATCTGATCCCGGAGGTTGCGTTTGAATGGGAGGCATTAAAAATGGGAATGCCCATTCAAGTAGATCAAATACAAGTGGAACTGGTAAAGTTGGTTTGTCTTTTGGAATCCATCCTGGATGCGATAATGGCAAACCTATTATTGTTGCGATCATAGCCAAAATAAAACTTATTGTGGGTCCACTTGCGCCTATATCAAAGAGTGAATCTTTATTTGGTGCAAGAGATCTTTGCATTATAACCGCCCCAAAAGTTCCTGTACTAAAAAAGCCTATTGGAGGCGGTCCAGGAATAAAGTATGGTGGTGTTGCCTCTATCCCACTTTTGTTAGCTGTTAATTTATGTCCCATTTCATGCATGCCAAGTATTGCCATTATAGCTATAGTGAATGTGGCTCCACCAATTATTGGGTTTATTAGATCTTCGGAAAACATATATCCCGTAACAAAGGTTGTTGCTATAGTTGCAAAAAACAGTATCCAATTTACCATAATATTAATTGGTTTTGCATGGGGTTTTGGAATAACTTTTAGAACTATTCGCCCATCCACTCTTCGTAAAATTGCTAACAAATTAAGTGGTTTTAAGGTTTTCAGTAGTTTTAGAAATGGCTGTTTTGTTTCTTGTGGTTGCTTTAGATAATATGTTGGAATGTTATGTTCGATTAAGGCTTCTTCTATTTGGAATTCTGTGGAAACCAGTTTGGTTATTTCTTCAAAGTTTGTTTGGGTTATTTGGGTTTCGCCTTCGGTTGGTATTTCGCTCATGCTTATTTCCTTTTTGGGTTTTGTTGCTGTATTAGGATGTGTGGGAGTAAAAAAGTTTATTGGATTTCTTGTTGTTCTTGTTCAGAATGTGAACCCCTAAAAACTTTTTAATAATTTAAACTTTTCTGGAGCTTTGCCCCTTTCGCCAACAGTGTAAACTTCATGCAGTTCAAATTTTGCCCCGCACTCTTTGCACTGAGCATAGCCAATGTCACGCTTTATCCCAAGCCAAAAACCTTGTGTAGAGTTGCATTTGGGGCATATTTTGAAGCGGCTAAA
>JASEJA010000019.1:14508-17768 GCA_030017755.1 Candidatus Bathyarchaeota archaeon | reverse complement strand
CTAAAAACTTAATGATTTCGGTAAACATTTACTTAATAGAGGAGCTCAGAGTTAGATTCATTGGTGAATGGCAATGATGGTGGAGTTGTTCACTGTTGGCGAGTTGATGACAAACTGTTATGTTGTAAGCTGCGAGCAAACGAGGGAAGCATTAATCATAGATCCAGGTTTTGATGATAGTCGTGAAGCGGAAAAAATTTTCAAGTATGTTGGTGATAAATCTTTACAATTGAAGTTTGTTTTGAACACTCATGGGCATCCGGATCATACATGCGGAAACGGGATTATTAAAGGAAAATTTAATGTGCCCATTATGATTCACGGGTTTGACGCTCCAATGCTTGGAAAGGCAGGCAGAAGTATCGCTGAATTTTTCGGTTTTAGGAGTTTTTCTCCGCAACCAGACGTGTTGTTGCATGATGGGGATATTGTTAAATTTGGTAAAATAACTTTAAGGGTCATGCATACGCCTGGTCATAGTCGCGGAGGAATAGTGCTTATTGGTGATAAGGAAGTTTTTACTGGTGACACATTATTTTTTAGTTCTATTGGAAGAACAGACTTTCCAGAAAGCTCTGAACAAGATATGATGGCGTCTTTGAAGAAACTAGCAACTTTGCCTGACCATTTTATTGTTTATCCAGGACATGGGCCTACAACAACTATTGGTGAAGAGAAGCGAAATAATCCTTTTTTGCAAGACTTATAACGCTTTTTTAAAAAGGTCTTCCTTCCTTGAAATTTGAAGTTCATCTGCACTGCAGTCTTCACAAAATTGTACAACATTGTTTAAGCCTTTGAAAATGACGACCGGTGTTGCCTCATCCGCTTGTCCCATGAGCAATTCTGCTGCTGCGGCAATTTCATCCGCAACTGCAACATTTTTCACTTTTAAGATTTGTCCGAAAAGGTCCTTTTTTCCACGGTAATCTTTGAAGGGTTTTATGCCTGCCAAGCCTATGGCAAAGTTTACTTGTCCCCTTTTGAAGGGGCGACTGTAAGTGTCGCATATTATTATGGCGACAGTTTTACCAGTTAATTTTTTGATTTCTCTGCGGCATTTTTGTGCTGATTTGTCTGGATTTGCCGGAAGTAATGCAAAGTTTCCTGCCCCCTCCACGTTTGATTTATCTATTCCAGCGTTTATGCAGACTAAACCATGTTTATCCTCCACTAATAAAACTTCACGGGAAGCCTTCACTATTCTCTTCGTTTCTTTTAGAACAAGTTCAACAAATTTTGGTCCTTTACCAGTTTTTTTTGCGATTTCATGAGCTTTCTTTGAAGGGACAACATCTCTTAATCTAGCCACTCTCCCTTCAGCTTTAGAGAAAATTTTCTGAGCAGCAACTATTATGTCGCCATCTTCAATTTTTAAACCATTTTTTCCAACAGTTTCAACAATAGTTTTTGCTATGTTATCTCCGGGTTTTATTAGGGGAAAATCGTTTAGTGCGAATGCTATGAAACTTTTCAATTGTTTTCCTCCTTGTTGTTTTATGGTTGTTCTTTTATGGGGTTAAATCTCTTGCTAATGAATTGTCTTACAAATTTTGAAGTCTTATTCAAAATTCATAATGTTTAAACTGTTAGTGGCATAGCGATATTTGATTAATTGAGAGATGGAAAACATGAAAAAGCAACTTAGGGTATACTTTATTCTGTTAACTTTGATTTTTAGCATTTTTAGTTTTGCAAATATAACGCTATTTCCAGTTGTAAAGGCAACCTACGTTGAAGGCTACATTACGCTAGACACTATATGGACGCTTGTTGACAGTCCCTATATAATTTCAAACGAAACCATTGTCTTTTCTAATGCAACGTTAACTATTGAGCCAGGAGTTGAAGTGCTCTTTGGAGGATTTTTCAATATAATAGTAGAAGGCAGGCTCATTGCAGAGGGCGCAGAGAATAAAGCGATAAAGTTTACTTCAAACGCGCTTGAACCTGAAGCTGGAGCTTGGGGAACGCTCAGGTTTAATTCTACGCAAGAATCTTCATTGTTTCATTGCATTGTAGAATATGGATTGAACGGGATAACTGTTGAAAATGGTTGTGTAAACATTCAAAAAAGTACTGTTAGACATAATTCTGAAAATGGAGTTAAAATTTTAGACGGTTATGTGTATATTGAAAATTGTGAATTGATAAACAACGCTCTTGGTGGAATATTTGTAAGTGACGGCAGCCAAGTTAGCGTGCAGAATAACTTTATAAGTGGCAATGGAGACGGCATAATCCTAAATGGAGCCTTGACCTCAGAAGTAAACATAACTCAAAATAAAATATCGCTTAATCAGCACAGTGGAATACTATGCGAAGCAGACGCCTACGACAACACCATAATCCAAAATAATATAATTTCCGAAAATAACTATGGATTCTACATCTCCAGCGATGCGACCACCTACATTACAAGAAACTACATTCTAAACAACAACATTGGAATCTTCTACGAAAGAGGAACAGATCACAGAGCCCACTTTAATGACATAATTGACAACAATATGGGCATGGATGTTTCAAACGGAGCTTCTGTAGACGCCACACACAATTATTGGGGAGACAGCAGCGGGCCCTACCACATATCGTTGAATCCTCGTGGAAAAGGAGACCCTGTTGGAGGAGATGGGGTTAATCTTGATTTTATTTTCTTCTTAACTCATCGCATAGGTTACAAAAATGTTCCTCCAACGGCAATCCTTTGGACAGACAAAGTTTTGGTTGCACCCAACCAACCAGTAACCTTTGTAGGTGCCGATTCATGTGATGATGGACAGGTTAACTATTACTTTTTTGATTTTGGAGATGGAAATAACAGCGGTTGGACAACATTATCCCTTTTCACCTACAAATACTCTTCTGTGGGATTGTACTATGCGAGTTTACGGGTTAGAGATGATTTCAACGTCACTAGTGATGCCACTTTTGTGCAAATAAATGTTACAGATATGATGCCACTAGATGTGTCCATTACCCTTAGTAATTATACCGTAGAGTATAATGAAGAGGTTTCAGTTACTGTTTATGTTTCATATAATGGAAGGCCAGTAGAAAACGCAAATGTTACATTGTTTTCTATAAAAGGTGGAGTTTTCACACCTCAATGGAATTTAACAAATTCCACAGGCTACTTCACTGCTGTATTTAAAGCGCCAAATGTCACCGACATAACAAATGTCAGAATCATCGCAAGAGCTTCAAAACTTTCCTATGCTGATGGTTCAGCTTACGATTGTTTGATGGTTCTTCCACCC
>JASEJA010000019.1:0-14408 GCA_030017755.1 Candidatus Bathyarchaeota archaeon | reverse complement strand
ACAGTTCAAGTGAAATACGAAGGTAGCCCTATTGTAGAAGCAAATATAACGTTAACATCTGAAAGTGGTGGAATTTTCCTTCCCAACTCCGCTTTAAGCGACAATAATGGCAATGCAACTTTCACTTTCAAGGCACCCCCAGTTGATGTTTCATGCAACATAACACTTTTAGTGAAAGCAACCAAGGATGGATATGTTGACGGAGAAAATTGGCTTAACATAACGGTCAACCCAGGAATACTTGATGTCGAAATCATAGTTGAGCCAATAATTGTTCCAGAAGAGTCTGCCATTGTAACCGTGTATGTTAGTTGCAACCAAACTCCAGTTTTCAATGCATCAGTTAGCCTCTCAAGTAACGCGGGAACTATTCCTATTACGACAAACTTTACAGACATTAATGGCTATTGCACCTTCATTTACACTGCTCCCCAAACAACAACATTGCTTACAGTAAACATCACAGCTAACGCTACTAAATGCGGATATTTAAGTGACGAAGAGCAAGTTTCAATAAATGTTAATCCAGAAGCAAAGCCTAGCGAGGGTTGGCCTTGGACGACAATACTCTTGATAGTTCTTATTCCAGTGATAATTGCTGTGGTAATTATCGTTCTTGTTAAGTTGAAGATAATTGAGGTTTCCGCGAGTGAGGAAGAGGGTTAGCGTTTCGTGAGACGTAATATTTAATAGATCGTACATATCACAATAAATAAGTAGGAGAAAACACAATGGCGCGACTGAAGCTCAAAGAAACATTAACCAAACTTAAAAGAGTAAGAATCAAACTAAACATTAAGAAAAAACAGCAAATAGCCATTCCTCCACCACCACCAAAGCCCATACCCAGAGGATTCAAAGTTGTAGAGAAATACCCTCTCTATGAGCCTTTCGCTCATGTCGCCATAGTACAATACCCAAAAACAGGCGAATATAAATACATATTGGATGAATTGCAACTTGACCCACTTGAAAGAAGCGTTTACAACCGCATATTAGAAATATTATTGGCAGAAATAGAATCGCCAAAAGAGGAAATTCTCGACCCAAGAAGATTCTTCGCAGAAGAAGCCAAAAAAATAGTTGACAAATATCGTATAAGCCTCGGATGGTTACCTGATGTTTCATGGTACAAAATTCTCTACCATGCCGAAAGAGACCTCGTAGGGTTCGGCAAAATTGACCCCTTAATGCGAGATCCAAACATCGAAGACATTTCATGCGACGGAGTTAACAAACCAGTCTATGTTTGGCACAGAAATTACGAGAGCATTGAGACAAACTTGGAATTTGAGAATGATGAAGAACTCGACAATATGGCTGTTAAGCTTGTGCACATGGCTGGAAAACACGTAAGCTCAGCCTTCCCAATAGTAGACGCTTCACTTCTAGGAAAGCACAGGCTTGCAGTATGTTACAGACGTGAAGTTACGCCTTTTGGAACAGCCTTCACAATTAGGAAATTTAGGGAAGATCCTTACTCAATAATTGACTTAATAAACTTGGGCACATTTTCAGAGGAGATGGCAGCCTACTTCTGGCTTTGCCTTGAAAATAGAGCTTCGATTATGGTTTTGGGTGGAACTGCCGCTGGAAAAACAACAGCCCTAAACGCTTTAGCTTGTTTAATTAAGCCTGGAAGCAAAATAGTCACAATAGAAGAAACGGCAGAGCTTAACCTACCTCATGAAAACTGGGTTTCGCTTATTGCTAGACAAAGCTATGGCTTAGGAGGAAGCAGTGTCGGCGAAGTAACACTCTTCGACTTGGTTAAAACTTCCATGAGGCATCGCCCAGACATATTGGTTGTGGGTGAGGTGAGAGGTCAAGAAGCCTATGTGCTTTTCCAAGCTTTGGCTACAGGACACGGAGGCATGTGCACAATGCACGCTGAAAACTTGGATTCCGCAGTGAAGCGTTTAACGTCAAAGCCTATGGACATTTCGCCTGCCTATATTCCTTTGATGAACATTGTATTATCCATTCAGAGAGTTCACTTGGTAAAAGGTGCTGAGAAGAAGGCGTATAGGCGTGTAATTAATGTCAACGAAATCGCAGATTACGAAGATTACCGATGCGCTTTCAGATGGCATCCAACAAAAGACGTTTACATACCTGCATTCGATAAAAGTTTGATGTTGTCGCAGATTTCTGAGCGTATAGGTGCAAGCAAAAAAAAACTAATTGAAGAGATAGATAGGCGCAAAGAAATTCTCTACTGGATGCGTGAACGCAATATAAGAAGCTACAAAGATGTGGCTGCGATAATTGCAGAATATTATGCTAGGCCAAAGCAAATTTATGAAAAAGTTGTTGCTGGGGAGGAGGTAAAAGCAATTGCCGTTTCTAGAAACCCTTGAGGCTTGGTCCTTTCGCATTTTCGGCAGAGTTACACCTTCATTTTTAAAACATGTTCTCGAGTTCAAGGATTATCTTGAAAGGGCAAAAATTAAGATTTACCCTCAAACCTACGTTGCCTTGATGTTTTTCATCGCCGTTTTGACGCTTCCAATTTCGATAGTATCCATAGCTATTCTGTACCTATACGGTTTAATTCCAATAATCTTTCTAGTGCCCCTTCCATTTTACGTGATGATAATCTTTCTTCTAATACCAATTTCCAGAGCTGGTGAAAGAGCAAGCAACCTTGAAAGGGAAATGCCTTTCGCTGCTGCTTACATCAGCGTCATGGCTTCTGGCGGCATAGCACCATACACAAGTTTTAAACGACTTGCAGAAGTTGAATTGATGCCCGCCATGAGAAGCGAGGCAAGGGAAATAATAAAAGATGTGGAGATTTTTGGAATAGACCCGCTTTCAGCAATCGAAAATGCAGCAAAGAAAAATCCCCTTGACGTTTTCAAGGATTTCCTATCTGGCTACGCTTCAACAGTAATTATAGGCGGTGACATTGGACATTTTCTAGAAAGAAAGGCTGAAGACATTTTCAAGACTAGGGCTTTGCGTGTTAAAGCTGCAGCTGAAAGACTTGGAATGCTGTTGGAGACTTTCATAATTGTGATGGTTTTGATGTCCCTCTGCTTCTACATACTTTTCAGCGTAGAATCCATCTACAGCGTTGGCATATCCATGTATTCTGGCATAATCTTGTACACTTATCTTTTCACGCCCATGCTTTCTTTCATGTTCATTTATTTGGCTCATAGTATGCAACCTAAAACTCCTGTGGTGGAAATGCGTCCATACAAGGTTTTCGGAATTTGCGGCATTATAGCCCTAATATTATTTCTGCTGTTGACAAACTTTATGGGTTTCATAGAAGTGCCCTTTTTCAGCGCGTTCCAAACAATAATTGACATGCCTGTTGCCATCGCCATATCTCTATTCGTGGCTACAGCGCCAGCCGCCGTTGTTAACAGTAGACTCTCAAAGAAGAAGGCAAGCATCGAACAAGGCATAAACAGCTTCTTAAGAGATTTAACAGAAGTCAGAAAGACAGGCTTGTCTCCTGAAAAATGTATTGAAAGTCTCGCCAATCGAGATTATGGCGAATTCAGCAAGGAACTGCGAAAAATAAGCTCTGAAATCTCTTGGGGAGTCCCAGTGAGAAAAGTTATAATGGACTTTGTAAAGCGAATGCGAAGCTGGATGGCACAGATTATCATGTTTTTGCTTGTTGAAACAATAGATGTAGGCGGCGGAACAATCGCCATGATAGAATCCCTGGCAAGATTCAACAACTTAACACAGGAGGTTGAAAAAGAAAAGAAGATGGCTGTACGCCCATACATTCTAATGCCTTATTTCGCGGCTATTCTCCTTGTCGCAACGACAACAATGATGATAGGTTTCACATCAGGTACTCTCGGTGTGGCTGGAACTGGGGGCCAGCAAAAGGACTTGACTCCACTAATAATGACATTTACGACTTCTTGCATCTTCCACAGCTATTTAATAGGCATAGTGGCTGGCAAAATTAGTGAGGAATCTGTTGCTGCTGGCTTTAAGCATGCTGCTGTTCTGGTGATTATTGCTGTTTTGGCAGCGAAGCTAGTGCCCATGTTTATAAGTTTTGGTTAGGAGGGGGAAACGATTAGGAAAATCGTGAGGTTCAGGTTGAGAAAGGATGAGCGAGGGGTTAGTCCAGCCATTTCCACTATCATATTAACAAGTGCTGTGGTTGTGCTTCTTCTCGTGGCTGTTGTGTTTGCAAATAACTTTTTGACTGCGAGGATGGCGGAGAACGAGTTTAGCGCTGTAAAACAGTTTATGCAAACAGTGGGGCTTCAGGTAGATGATGTGGCTTGGATTATTGGGCGTACGCAGACGGTTCGTTATGCAAGTAAGTATGGGCAGGTTAATTTTGAAACTTTAGCCTTGAATTATACGGTTTATGTGAACGGGAGTGTTTATTTTGTTGCCTATTCTACGGGTATTCTTTTGTTTAATATGCCTATAAGCAAATATTCTGTTGGAAATAATTATTATGAAAGCATCTTTCCTTCTGATAGTTCTTTTCTTCAAGTTGGGTCTTCGGCGCCTGTATGCTATGTTTATGTTATTGAGAAATTGCCTATGGATGATGGTGATTACATAAGGGTTGTTGTTGCTCCAATAATTAGGGTGCTAAATTCGACGATATCTGCTGGTGGAGAGGTGAAGAATTATTTTAAGTTTTATTTGCCTATTCTCTCTTCTGGAGATCATCCTCGTCTTTCTCAGTCTGTAACGCTTACGGGAAGGAATGTTTCAGTTAAAACTGAAGACGGCGTTACTTCGGTTAAAATTAATGTAACTTTCCCAAAGAGCAGCTTGGGCTTTGATGAGGGTTTTTTCAATTTTGATGAAATAGAAGAGACATTGTCTGTTCCAAGCGGTTCCGTTGTTGAGTTTTATACTAGTGAGGTGGTTGTTTCTTTAGGGTTGCATGCTTAGGAGGGTTATGGAGTGCCGCATGTGACTATTGAGTATGTGATTATGGTTCCAGTTTTGATTTTGCAGATTTTTCTCTTTCCTTTGACGGCAAGTTGGCTTATGAATATTTGGGTTGATTCTCGTAGGACGCTTGCGCTTCAGGAGGCTGCAAGTCATTTGGGAAGTAGTTTACAGCAGGTATATTTTGTCTTAAACCATGATTCAATATCGACTGGAACTGTCACGCAGAAAGCGAATGTTCCACCATTTATAGAAGATTACCCATATATTGGAAATGCCACTTTAAAAACTGTTTTAGACCCTGCTTTGAATTCAAGTAAGGTTTTAAAGATAACGCTTAAGCTAATAACTGTTGGAACTACGGTTAAAACTTCGGTTATTTTAGGTCAGAATGTTTTGTGGCAAGAATCCACTTTTGTAAGCAATTCCACGAACGCTTGCATAAGGGCTGAAAAATTCCCGAATGGAACCATATGCCTTTCTTTCGGAGGTTAAGCGAAAAATGGCTGGTTCAACAATAGACCATTTGGTTTCCGTCACAGTTTTTTTGGGAGCCATGCTACTTTTCATAAGCTTTTTCAATCAGATGCTTCAGACTGCAATAATATATCAGCGTCACAGATATCTTGCAACAAAATGCAGCGACCTACTCGATAACATGCTCCTAAATCCAGGCATCCCAGAGAATTGGGGTAAAAGCAATTGTACTCCTTATGGTTTTGGATTGCAAGACCCAGAATTCACGCAATATAGACTTAGTCCCTTCTCATTAATGCGTTTGCTGTCAACAGTAGGGGAACCAGTTTACTATCCAAAGACAGGACAATATTATAGCAATATTACTATGGGATTTGGCAACTTTTTGCTTGTATCATTTAATGAAGCAATTAACTATTCTTTTGCATCGCATTTGCTTGGAATAAACGGAACCTATGGTTTTCAATTGACTTTAACGCCCATTGTTACAGTTTCAATTTCAAAACTTCAATCTAATCCTTTGACTTTCTCTGTGAATGTTAAGGGAGCAGGGTTTCCTCTTTATAATGCGGTCGTAAGCTATTGTTTTATTACAGTTGAACCTACAGGAGGCGAACAAAACTATCCAGCTTTTTCCACAGATTATGGAACTGCTTACACTAATGCCGAAGGTTCAGCAATATTAAGTTTCCCAGACGTTAATGAATCAAATGAATCCTATGTACTAATTGTCTATGCTCATCATAGTGGGTTGATTGGAACTGGCTATTACGAGCATGTATTATATAAAGAGAATTATGTTGTTCCTTTTGTCTCTAATTTTGGAAATGAAAGTGGAGAGGTTCTTCTTGCCCATAGTTGGGACGTCCACGCCGGGGACAAACCTGCTGCTATAACGTACAATGCGACTTTTGTATTGCTAACTGAGGATTTCGCTCTTCGAGAGATGCCATTGGGTGCAGGAAAAATCGGTTTACTAAACTATGGTCAAGATCCTCAGCACGCCTATAAAAAAATAATTATCCCCACATACAACCCAGGCATTTTGGTTATCACTTATAGGAAAAGTGCAAACCCACGCGACTCTGGTGTTGTTTTGATGCCTTGGGGTTTAAGTTCTATGGCTTTTCCAGTAGTTTTTGGTGGTGATCCAGGCGGTCAAGAGTGGGTTGCCACGGACATTCGCCAAGTTATAGTTAATAATGTTGCCTATCAGGCTAAACTTGCGTTGTGGAGTTTGGAAGGGTATTCGGTGGTGGGCTAAAATGATGCGGACAATAGAGATATTACTCGTGATAATTATCATCACAGCAGCTTTCATACTATCCTCCTTCTTTGCCGTTTTACCCATCCCAAGGCGGGTTTCGCCATTAAACCTTAGAAGAATTGCATTAACAACGCTTCAAATGTTAGATGTGGATCACGACTTAAGCGAAATTGTGTTTAAATCCCCAGACGATCCAGCTTGGGGCGAATTGCAAATAGCCCTTTCCGCCTCTCTTCCGCCAAACATTGTTTATAACTTGACTGTTTATGAAGTTTTGAGCAGCGGCGGACCGGAACTTTATCGTTTTATTAAGTCTATTTCTAATGCTGAAAGTTTGGGAATAGGCTCTGACGCGGGCTCTTATCTTGTTGCTTCTTCGAATGTGACTTTTAATGTGGTTCCAGAAAAGATTGGCGAAGGTGGAGGCGGAGGAACCCTTTATATATTGAATTGCAGCGACGCTAATGGATGGTGGATAACTGGCTATACGGCGCATACTCTAGCAGAAGACCTATACAATCTACTTTCACCATATTTCCAAAAAACTATAATGGTGCAAAACACCACACAACTTGCACAGATTCTAAATGGAACGGCTCTACAAGGCGAGATATTGCAAGGAGCCGTAGTAATAAACACTTGCGGAGAAGCTGTACCAATACCAGCGGGATACTATGCAACACAAGGATACGACTCTGCGCATTCCTCATATGCAAAATACTGCTACCTGCTTGGACAAAGAGTTAGAGAACTTAATTTCACATGGGTAAGCATAGTTGGCTATCCGCTATACTACGTCAGCAACATTGCTCTCTTTCCAAATGAACAGAATAATTGGGGAATATACGGAATGAAACAGGTGGGCGCAGCTGGATTAAATGCTTTCTTACAAGGTTTAGACAACAAAAACTATTCTTACAACTCCAGCTGGATAACCGGAAGCCCGGGAGTCGTTTATCTTTCTGCTGATTCCATGTATTACTTGAACTATTATGGTATCTATCCCTCTTCCTACCAGACTTCAACCAGAGCCTTACCATCCTCCATAATAGGTACATACCATTTAACAGTAACAACCTATGTTTTCAACCCCGTGGGCAGCTGGATACCAGGAGCTGTTTTTAGGCATATCGCCCAAGGAGAAACAAGCATCACAGGCTCTTTATTTGCTTTTGGTTTGACACGAACGCCTGATATTAGGCTTACAGCCCTAGGGGTTTTGAGCGATTATAAGCCTAGGCTTTATCGTTCTGAGTATACGGCAACTGGAACTTCGAGGCTTGTGGTTTTGCAGCTTGGGATTGCGGGAGGTGTCTAGTTTAATGAATTGTAGAGGTCAATTTTCTCTTATTGCGGCTTTGCTTGTGGCAGTCATCCTAATAAGCACCGTCATTGTAACTTACTCAGTTATACGTAACAGTCCTGTTCAAGAGCAAGCCCAAATATTAAGCGCCATAGATGAAACAAATTTTGCCCTTAAACAAATTTTAGGCTTCACCATAGGATATTATGGCTCTGTTCTGCAGGTTACTGGAAATTCTTCTTACGCTAGAGCGTTGGCGACAAACTACCTCCACAGTGGGCTAGTGAACATAGCGAACATGCATCCAGAATGGGGAACATCCTTCAACGTAAGCAGTCTGGACTTGACTACCTACTGGTTTACAAACAGCAGCTATAGCACGGGAAATTTGGCAGTAAATTACAGCCTTAACGGTTTAGGAATGTACGGAATAACCTATACAACTTCGTGCAGACTGGCCGTGCAAATTGAAAACACAACATCAAGCGAGTACACGCAGCTAGTTGTGACAAGAGATGAAGGAGAACCCTTCATAAATCTTGGAAGACAAAACTTCAAATTTTACCGCTACCATCACACAAACTCTACTTGGGAGCTTGTAACCCCCAGCACAGAACCAATAGCCTTCGCAAACGGCACGTACCTCATCGAAACGCCACAGGGAATAGACCCCTACTCTTATCTGCTCCAAGTAGAAGACCCCCGCGGCATAATAGTTGTGGCGTCATCCTTCAGCCAATACACAATTACATTTACATGGAATTCGACACTTTACTCGCAGCTGCAAGATGCAACAGTAATGGTTGAACTATTACAGAACGGAACTTTGCGGTGGCTGGGGCAAAATCTTCAATTAACAACCCAAGCAAAGCCCATTCCACCGATGCCAGTAAAGGCTATTCATGTCAACCAAACCATAAATGGTGTAAACCAAGAAGTGCCATTCCAAATAGAGGATTGGACATTAAATTATCAGATTCCATTAGGGTTAACAAACAACGCAAGCGTCTTCCACAGCAAAACAATGCTGGTTTTTCTAGCAAACCCGAACGTTTCAAAAATAACAATATGGTGGAATGGAAGCGACGCGACAACCCAAACACCCTACGCGTACACTAACAGATACTTCACAGATAACCCATCAAATGGAGTGCTAACAAACGGCAGAATAACCTTAAACATAGATGCTTCCGGCAATAATTTTATGGTGAAATCCATCGTGGGGAAAAGTCAAAACACTGCTCGCTTTATGAGGATAAACAATGAATGGAGCATATATGGCGCTGACCCAGCCTACTGTATCTACAATGGAATTGTAAGAGACATAGTCCATGCAGAAGCAGAATGGAGCGGGGGAGCCGACGACTGTCCAAACGTTTATGCCCATATCGTGATAACTTTGCCAGCAAACGCCACATACTACACATACCAGTTTAGGCTAATGTTTCTAAACTCGCAACAGAAAAGAAATATCACAGACCTCTGTCCAATCAGCATAACAACTTCTTCATCTGGTACATTTTCCGCACGAACGGAAAACGGAACAACAAGCGGATACCCAATAGTTTCCTCCGCGTCTGGTTTGTTCTATAATTTCTCAAGTTCATTTTGGCAGCATCACTGGAGCCAGCTTAACTCATCAACAACAAAAGGGTTTGGAATAATGTTTACAGACGACGCAAACAACATGTTATACCGATTCGACTCAATAGCGAATAACAACACAGGAGCCCTCAAAGTAAGCGCCTCTTCAAAAACAATTGAACTACTCCCAGTCGCCAGAGGCCCAGCAAACTTCACATATGCATTAGATGTTGTTTGGCATGGTGCAGTCGTCACATTTGACGGAACAACACCCATATACAGTTCGGACGGCAGCGGTTTATGGATACTTGTTGAATATCCGCCAATAATCACCGTAACAACAGAAAACTAAAATTATAGAAGGCTAGGCTAATATGCCAAAATTTTCAATCCATAAAAGGCTCAGTAATCACTGTTAAAACGGAAAGTTAAAGTTAAGGCACGTCAGCTAGTGTTTGAATTTTAAATCTCGGATTCACCGTCGTCACAAACCCAACAAACTCTTTATTCCTCTTTAAATTCTGAATGTCCTCATCTTCCGTTAATATGGCGTCGCACCGATTCACAGCTGACGAAAGAATCAAACAATCTATAAAATCATTCAGCAATTTTCTCAGCTTAAAAGCCATAAGCAAAACCGAACTATCATACAATGGAATCACAGTTATCCTCTCATCATAAATTATAGCTCTTATGCCTTTGGCCACTCTTTCAGCTGGAAGCGTTCCAGCAAAAACATGCTTCGCCCCCTTAGCTGAAATTTCAAAAATACTTATGTCACTTATTGAGATTTGGTGGTTCTTCTCCATCAACCTAAAAAGCGCATCTTTCGGAAAGCCTCTAATGGAAATCCCTACGGCTGGCAAAAGGTACGTAGTATCCAAAAGTAACCTCAAGCTTCAGCCTTCCGGGAAAGCTCCCTTCTAAAACAATGAAACTCCTCAAGAGTTATCTCGACAGAAGAAGGCTCCTTTAAAACATCCTCAAGTTTTGGAACAACCTCCACTACAAGCCTTCCATCCTCAACTTTATAAACGACTTTTTCATGAGCTCGAAGCCCAAGCTTCTCCCTAATTTCCTTAGGCGGAAATAACTCACCTTTCGAACCTACTCGACTTTCAACCATTTATTCGACTCACCGAATAAAAACTTTTTAATCCTCTCTAATAAGGGTTGCGGCTTATGAATAATCGTTGAATACCCGCCAGTAATCACCGTAACAACAGAAAACTAGAGAGACTATCCAATTTTGCAGTTGCCAACCACCAACAAAATTGACATCTGACCAAAACCCACACCAAACACTATAGAGAGGTAATCCATATTAACGTTGAAGTATCTTGAATGTGAATTTCCAGTTCATAGAGGTTAAATAAGAAATTTGAGGATTTCAATACTAAATAAAAGGTGAAAGAAATGGCGAAAAGCCTATCAAAATCTGAAAAGGCAATATCACCCATATTGGCTACACTTCTCCTAATAGTCATAGCAGTAGCCGCAATAGTCGTAACATACGCTTGGATAATGACATATATGACAGGCGCAGGAACACAAGCAGGCGTGATCTTGTACAAAGCAAACGTAAGGTTTTACGAGAATGGAACAAAGATAGACATTGACGTGGGAAACTCTGGAACGTCAGATACACAAATAATTCAAGTTTACATTGGAACTACATCAACAACATTGACGAACCAGACAACAAACCCACCCCTACCCGTACCGCTGGCCGCAGGCAAAATTGTCAGGCTCACCGTGAACTATACTTGGTCTTCCGGAGTCACATATTACTTCAAAATTATACCCACAGCAGGGCAACAACCCTTAGGTCCATTCCCAGAACAAGCACCGGGTTAGAACCATTCTTTTCTAATTGCTCTTCTTAAATCAGAACTTCATATAAACTATTAAATAGAAATCGAAACATTTTAGATGGCTAAATGGTGTTTCCATTGCAAACGGTCACGGCACTAGCAAGAACAACTATAACACTGTCCTTTCTATTTTACGCTTCTTGGAGCGACTACAAGACCCGCGAAGTAGGCAACCGCCTATGGATACTCTTCGCCCCACCAGCCTTCACATTAACTTTTTTGGAACTATACCTATACGAGTCTTCCCAACTGGTTTCCTATGGAATATGCTTCAGCCTAACAGCAGTCTTAGCCATAATACTCTTTTACGCTGGAGGTTTCGGAGGAGCAGACGCCAAAGCCCTCATGTGCCTAGCCCTCGCATTACCCTTCTACCCAAATAATTTGCTTACGCCTTTTTTAAATGAAATCTCACTAATCGCCCAAAACTTTTTCCCAATCACAGTCTTCAGCAACTCCATTTTAATAGCAGCAGCCACAGCCCTCTACATGCTTCTTTATAACGCATTCTGGCACAAAAAAACCAGGAAAAAACTCTTTGAAGAGCATAAAAAAGAATCTTTTGGGAGAAAACTTCTAGTTTTAATGACTGGTTACAAAGTTTCCATTAGCAAAATGAAGGAAAAATGGCATCTTTACCCCCTGGAAGATTTGGAGAATGTTGAAGATGGATTTAAGAGAAAGCTTGTTCTCATACCCAAAGATGAAGAAAGAAATACTATTGTTGAAAGGTTAGCCAAAGCGGTAGAAACTAGAAAAATTCAAGACATGGTTTGGGCAACCCCGGGCTTACCCATGCTAATTTTTATCACAGCAGGTTTAATCATAGCCCTATTTTTCGGCGACATTGTATGGATTTTTGTTCGTTTCTTGCTTGGATAAAACCGAAAAATACTTCATAAAAAGGGAAGATAGCATGGGAAGGAACATTAGGGGGATATAGGCTATTGGCAAATTTCTTTCTGGACTAATATTCATGATTATACCGAGCATGGGAATTATGGACCAGAAAAGAACCACGCCTAAACTTGCTTTTTTAGGTGGAAATGTGTTGCGCAGAAGTTTCCTTAAAATCCAAGATAAAGCAGCAAAACCTATAACAAACGCTATTAAACCAGCAACAAGAGAAATACTACCCGTTAAGGCTTCTAATCTAATAAGCTCATAGACATCCCCAAAGGGCATTAAACCTCCTAGGATAAGATATCCTGTTGAATTCGCAAGGGGCCAAAAGGCAAGCCAAAAACCTACAAGAGCAAGAAACCAAGCAATTTTCTTTTTAAAACAAAAGGGTTTGAACCAAAAACGACACAAACAGGCATATTACAATTCCACCAGCGTAAATCCAAACTAACTGCAGATGTGTAACGGTGCTTGGTAACCGCCAATTTATGTAGGAAAGTTCGTAAGGCCACAAAATGCTAATATGCACGTTAACTATTTCTCCTCCAAATAATGAGACAAATAAGCCGTGTCCAAAGATTTCATGAATAATTTCAGCTATTATCTTCATTAAAAAGCCAGCAACTAAGAACCTTAAGAAAAATCCTTTTTTATCTTGTGACATAATTTCTCCCGTTTATTTTTGCTTTCGCTTCAAGTATAAAACTGCGGCAATTATTAAAAGTGCGGAAGCAACGCCAGCCAATGATAAAGCAAATTTTTGGTATGGATAATTTATGACGGGAATCATTCCTTGCCAATATGCTTCATAGAAGTAGCGAAAAACGCTTGTCACATATAATGCGATACTTAATAGAAGCGGAAATCTCGATTTTATATTTCAATTTATATACTCTCTTGGCTCTAACCTATACTTCCAACCTTAAAATACCTTATGAAAAAGTATTATCAACATTTAACAATAAATTATCTTTTGGTGAAGAAGTTTGCTTGAAATTCTCAAGGAACTGAAAGAGTTTTTGAAAGAACGAATCGAAGAGTTTAATGTTGTTGTTATGCCAGATTTTTTCCTTGACCGTTTTATCAGCCTAAAATGGAATATCAAAACTTTTTCAGAAAATCTTTGGAGGATAATTCAAAGGAAAGGCGGCAGCATAGACGACATAGAACAAGCCGATTTCAGAGGGGGAAACGCTATCAATACTGCCTCTGCCCTCGCTGCCTTAGATGTGAAAGTAACTCCCATAGTTTGCATTGATGCGATTGGATTACAATTGTTAAAGTATTATCTTAAATTGGAAATGGTTGATTTTTCCCATGTTAAAGTCTTTAACAAAGCGTCCATGACGACTGCTATAGAATTTGAAACTAAGGGCGGAAAAGTTAATGTGATGCTTAGGGATGTAGGTGCATTGGCAAGTTTTGGACCACACCACTTGAGTAAGGATGATTTTGATGTGATGGAAAATGCGGATTATGTTTGTGTTTTTAATTGGGCCGGAACTAAACGTTTTGGAACAGAATTGGCAAAAACGGTTTTTCGTCATGTAAAGGCGAAAGGCAATGGTAAGACATATTATGATTCAGCTGACCCCACGCCTAACAGACATCAGGTTTCCCAGTTAATTATGGAGGTTTTGCAGAGCGGAAACGTTGACATATTGAGTTTGAATGAAAATGAAGCAGTCTGTTATGCATCATATTTTACAGATGAGGTTAAAGCGTTAGCAAAGCGTTTGCCATTTGAAGAATTAGCGAAGGAGTCTGCGAGGATTCTAGCAGCGCATTTGTCTGCGAGAATTGACTTGCACACAACAAATTTCGCCGCAACATTCACAAAGAAAAGCGAAACTATTATTCCCGCCTTCAGAGTTCCGGTTAGAAGGGTGACTGGGGCTGGTGATGCTTGGAATGCTGGAAACATTTTAGGCGATGCTTACGGGTTTTCGGATGATTGTAGACTTGCGTTAGCAAATGCTGTTGCAGCCTACTACATATCAAATCCTAACAAAATGCATCCCACACGAAAGCAGCTGGTAAAATTCTTCGGTAGATTAAAAATGAAAGCGTAAAGTGGCGCAAAAGTAATTAATAGTATGTTGCT
>JASEJA010000091.1 GCA_030017755.1 Candidatus Bathyarchaeota archaeon | reverse complement strand
GTGATATTGTTTAGTTTTGAAGCCTTGATGTATGGTGTGATCTTTTTTAGCAGTTCGGCGTCTTCGGTTATGAGTGTTAGTTCTTTTGTTTTGGCGTAGTGCACGTATGACGCGTCGTAGAATGTTATTTTCAGTTTTGTTGCAGCGTCCAATATTTCTTCTTCGTTGCAGTTTATTTGTATGATTTCCATTATGTTTAGGGTTTGTTTGATTAGTTTTGCGAGGCTTTTAAGTTCTTGATCGGTGACTTTTGCTTGTAGGGTGTAGTTTTTCCATAGGATGTTTCCCATTTCGTATCTGGCTAGTTCTAGTGTGCAGTTTCCGACTAAGATTTCGATTTTGTTTTCTTTTATCGCTTTGAATATGGCTGATGAGTCGAATATGTATTTCATCTCTGTGTTCTGTCCTCTCTTATACTTTTCACTATTTCTTCTACGCTTACTTTGTTGAGTACTGGTTTTAGTTTCTCTATGTCTTCCTCGAGTTTTTTGGCTTCTCTTCTTCTTATTTCGTCTTCTATGGCTTTTCGTAACAGTTTGGATGGTTTAATCTCTAACTGTTTCATTTTTTCTTTAAGTTCTTGCGGGATTTTCGTGGAGACAGTCGTATACTTACTCAAATTCTCACCAATTGGTAATACTTAATTGGAGGAATAAAAGGTTTTCCTAAAAGTTTTCAACAAGTATAACTGAGGAAGTTTTCAGGTCTCATTATAGATTTGAGATTGCTTTCATCTTTCAACTTTAATCCAAGTTCGTGAAATTTGTCTCTTACATTGAATGCTGCTACGAAGACTGTTGTATCTACGAAGAATTTTTCGGTTATCGCGGAAATTCCTCGTCGAATTTTGAAGAATCTGTTTCCACACCCCAATCTAGCGGGTTTTGAAGCATCAACCATAATGAATCCTCATCACACTTCGGTTCTTTTTCTTTGCTATAGTAATTAATTCGTTAAATAGCTTGATAATTCTGTTTGCTCCCTTTGGATCGTTTTTATAAACGTATCCCTTCCTTAATCCGATTTGACCTGGGGATGCTCCTCAGAGTGTATCCAAGAGTTTCCATCGACGACTAAGTAGTGATCTCTAACCTTCTTTTCTCCAAGCTATAGTTCGACCCCGTACGTCAATAGCTTGGTTAAGATTCCAACAGACGACTGGTTTGCGTATACTCTGATCGAACGCCTCGTTCATGAGCTTTTTTTTTGCAACCATTCTTAAATCTAAGAACTTGAATGATCCGACTTCCCTGCAATTATTATGATGTCTTTCTTAGCAGACGACAGAAGTTCGGATGTGTGTCGCCTAAAACCTTCGTTAAGAGGAGACTGTGTTGAGAAAATTGTGTGGAATGAGCGAAAACTTAAGTATCAACCATTTCTTATCACGTTTTTCAGATCCAGATGTGTTATCACAATGTCTAATGCGTAGTCTTTCTCAGAAAGGAAATGTTTAAAGGCGTCATCCATTGTCATGAAATATGCTTGTGTTTTCACTGCGTGGGCATACGCTATATTATCCATGATGTCTCTGTGACCCTTTATCCAAAGCTCTGCGGCTAGCATTAGACCGTTTGGGTCGGGAAGCTCTAAAGCAACACCTAAACCCGCTAAAAGGGCTTTAAACCCCTCTACAGCTTCCCTAGGGAGGGTGTTCAACTTCTTTTTTGAAGCTTCTTTAGCGGCTTTTGCCACAAGCTCTGCCAACAAAGGTGCAGGATAACAGTATTCTATGCTTTCCCTGAACTTACTGATCATTTGAACATCTTCAGTTTTGAGGTTCTTGACGGATATGCCCAAAGAAGGAAGCAGATATGTGGAATCAACTACGACTCTAATCTTTTTCAGACGTGTACTCCTCCTGCAGCTCCTCAGACTCTCTCTCAAACTCTTCTACGGTGGTCTCAGCCCATTTGCGAGTTTGTAAAGCAAGCGTCCAGGGGTCTTTGACTTTCTCAACGATAAGCCTATCATCTTCAACACGGAAAACAATGTTGTAGCCCTCTTTTAAGCCGAGTTGGTTCATTAATTCTTTCGGAGGATACAGGGTTAACCTTTTTCCAACTTTTCCAACTGCTTGCAACAGATATTACCAGTATAAATCAGTCAACATTCGACTAATAAGCTTTTAGATTTTCGGATCTTCGATTCTGGTGCATAAGTGACGTTTGCGTTGCATTTAAGGCGTGGCGTTAGCGCGTGCATTCAAGTGGTCTTGCCCATGTGGGTGTTTGTGTTGTAGTGTTTGTGGTGAGTTTGTGTGAGTGTCTTTCTCTGTATGTATAGAAAATTGTTGTGTGATGTTGTGGTATAAGCGGTCAGACAATTTGCTGTCTTTGTTAAAAATGGGGAAAAAGAAAGGGGGGTTTTAGCGGCTTTATGAGTCGTGACAGGATTTTTCGCTGATTGTGCCTAGGCGTTCGACTATGCTCACCGTTGGGTGTGTTGGGTTTGCTGTTGGGTAGGTTACTTTTAGGATGATGTCTGCGATGTTTTCGGCTTCACAGTACGTTGGAAGGATTATTGCAACATGTGAATTGGTTTTGGCTTGACGAGAAAAGGCGAACATGTTCAACTGGTCAAGATTGTTAGAAGTTAAAATAAAAAAGGGGAGGTTTTTGGCCCTCTTTTTGAGGGTTATGCTAGTTTGCTTCGTAGCATGTAGGCTGTGGCTATTGCGGCTATGAATGCTAGGATTGAGAAGACTACGGCGATCCATACGGGCGTTAAGTCTA
>JASEJA010000090.1 GCA_030017755.1 Candidatus Bathyarchaeota archaeon | reverse complement strand
ATTTAATGAAGCAAGTGCGGTCATTTTCAGTTTTTGCGAAAGAGAAAACATTTTAATATCGTACAAAAAGGGAATAGCAAAGGCGAACTGGCATGTTTGAGGGAATGCTTATTAACGCTTTGATTCTCCTCGCTTCTTTACTAATACTTGATAAAGCCAGCGATTGGACAATCACCAATTCTGTTAGGGTTGCAGACATAACGGGTTTTGGAAAAACAACCGTAGGTTTTATGCTGGTTGCTTTCGCCACATCCCTACCAGAACTTTCGGTATCAATTTTCGCAGCCATTGGACAAGAATCCATAGGTGTAGCTATTGGCAACGTTTTAGGTTCAAACATTGTAAACGTATGCCTAATTCTTGGTTTATGCTTTGTAATGGCAGCTTTAAAAAACTCAAATTACACAACATTTTTTCCAGCCATGGCAAAGGAAGACATTGGAAGCCTCTATTTTGGCTTATTCATAGCTTCGATAATCCCATTGACACTGCTTTACATAGGTTACGCAAGCAGATTCATAGGAATAATCCTCCTCGCAATCTTCGTCTTATACGTTTATCAGCTTTCAAAAATACGCAGAATTAAAGAGGAAAGCAGTTTAGGAAGGGAAAAGGAAAAACTTGGAAAATACGCTTTCTTAACATTTTTGGGCGCAGCCTTAGTTGTTGCCAGTTCATATTTTACTGTGGATTCAGCCGCCTACATTGCAGAAAGTGTAGGCATTCCAAAAGTTGTTATTGGCGCTACCATTGTGGCTTTCGGCACAAGCCTACCCGAACTGGCGACAAGTCTTGACGCCACAAGAAAGGGACATTTAGACATGGCTTTGGGGAATATTGTTGGAAGCTGTTTCATAAATATAACATGCATTTTAGGTGTAACCTTAACAGCTTCAACTTTAAGGGTTAATATGAATGCTTTTTCTGATCTTGTCATGTTTTCGCTTGTAACGAATCTTCTTTTATGGTATTTTCTTTCGAGCGAAAAAATCAGCTGGAGAGAAGGGGCAGTTCTATTGTTTATATATTCCATTTTCTTAACCATTAGTTTTGGCGGCTACAAACTTTAGGAGAAAATGTTTTGTTTAAAATTGAAAAAGTTAATGAAAACAATTTTCAAAAAATCCCAAGTCCGTGCAGATACTGTCTTTACTGGCAAACAACGGGCTCCTTTGGCGAAGAAATGTTAAAACCAAATATGGAAGAGAAAAAGAAAGAGTGGTTTAGTGAGGTGGCTGAAGCTTTTGGAAGTTGCATGAAAATCGCATATTATAATGGCTTTCCAATGGGCTTTTTGCAATATGCTCCAGCAAAACATTTTCCAAGAATAAAAGAGTATGCTTCTGGACCAGCAAGCGATGACGCCCTATTCCTATCATGCCTTACATAACAGATAAGAGATATCATGGAAAAGGCTTAGGAACAGAAATGCTCAAAGATTTGATAACACAGCTTAAAAATGAAGGATTTAAAGCCTTAGAAACATTTGCGAGAAAGGATTCTGCTCACAACCCTTCAGGTCCATTAACACTTTATTTGAAGCATGACTTTAAGATTAAAATTGATAAAGACGAATTTCCGCTTATACGATTGGAGCTTTAGCAATTAAAGTTTTTAAACTTTCCATCGCTATTTTCAGTTGTGTTTGAACCGTGCCTGATTACGTTTTAATTCACTATGGCGAGTTGGGGCTTAAAGGGTTAAACAGACCAACTTTCGAGAGAAAATTGGTTGAAAACATAGTTAAAGCCCTTGATGGAGTGGAATATGAAAAGATAAGGAAAATTCAAGGCAGAATCCTCCTTGAACTATCGGAAAAATCTGACACAGCAAAAATTGAAGAAGCCCTCCAGAAGGTTTTTGGAATTTCATGGTTCGCCTTTTGCTTTGTAACAGACGCCAAACTAGACGCTATAAAACAATTGCTAAACGAAAATTTCAAAATTGAAGCTGGCACAAAATTGAAAGTTTCAGCAAAGAGGGCGGATAAAACTCTGCCTTTTACTTCCATGGACGTAAACCGTGAGTTGGGGGCTTATCTTGTCAAAAATTTTAATGTTGAAATTTCCCTGAAAGAGCCGCAGAAAGAAATTTTTGTTGAACTTGCAGAAGGAAAAGCCTATGTTTTTGATAAGAAAATTAGAGGATTGTATGGTTTACCAGTTGGTGTTTCGGGAAAAGTTCTGCATTTGCTTTCTGGCGGAATAGATTCGCCTGTTGCAGCGTGGCTTCTAATGAAAAGAGGATGCCAAGTGGACTTTTTGCATTTTCACGCCTTTGATAAGTTTGACAAGAAAAAGTGTGAAAAAATTTTGAATTTATTGAAGGTTTTAGCCCAATATAGCCCAAATCCAACAGCATTTTTCGTTCCATTTTATCCGTTCGAGGCTGAGGCTGTTGAAGCACCA
This sequence comes from Candidatus Bathyarchaeota archaeon, assembly GCA_030017755.1. Taxonomy (GTDB): domain Archaea; phylum Thermoproteota; class Bathyarchaeia; order Bathyarchaeales; family Bathycorpusculaceae; genus JASEJA01. The sequence continues at coordinate 354 of JASEJA010000090.1, read as the reverse complement.
GCCAAGTATAGGCTTATTTTATTCAGAAGGTTCATGGTTAGAGTCGCCGAAGAAATAGCCAAAAAATATGACATAAAAGCCATTGGAAGCGGAGAAAACCTGGCGCAAGTTTCATCTCAGACTTTGGAAAATTTGGCGGTTATAAGCAAGGCGTCATCGATGCCTATCCTCAGACCATTATTAACTTATGAGAAAAACGAGACGGTCAACTTAGCTAAACAAATTGGAACATTTGAAATTTCAATCCAACCATACAAGGACTGCTGCTCAATCTTCCTAACGAAGCATCCGGCAACAAAAGCCAAATTAGAAATTGTTGAGGCTTTTGAAAAGAAAATGAACTTAAAAGAAGCC
>JASEJA010000089.1 GCA_030017755.1 Candidatus Bathyarchaeota archaeon | reverse complement strand
TGCGGGGGGTGGGATTTGAACCCACGAACCCCTATGGGATAGGCGCCTCAGGCCTACGCCTTTGGCCATGCTTGGCAACCCCCGCTTTGAGAAGCTACTCGCTTATTTTCTAATTTGTGGTTAAAATTAAATCTTGCTTTCACACTTAACTGAAAAGGAAGCGTTGGCTTTTAGTGAAGTGATGCGCTGGCTAAGCTGGTTTTAGCTTTCGATTACCTTTACTTTTTCCACTCTTGCAAACCATGGAATCATAGGCAAATTTTTCTGAAGAGTTTCAAAAATTTCTTTTTCAAGCTCTTCATTAGATTTTTCTCGGCTTTCTTCCACGAGCAGAATGGTGATTATGGCTTTTTTGGTTTTCATTTTAGTTCTTGAAATAATTGGTTTGTAAAGAAAAGTTTTAGGTGTCACAGATGATTCAAAACAGCACTGAATTATTCTTCTTCAAATTTTATTTTATGAACAAACCAGCAATAATGATGCCTAACAGAATCCTTAACAAAATCAGCAATGCTATTGTATCCGCATTCAGGATTGCTTTTAATGATAGACTCTATAGCTTCAAGCATCTTCGCAGGCAACTTAATAGTTCTATACTGCCTAATCAATACACTAATCCAACCGTAAACGATTCACGCACACAAAACGCCTATAAAAGAAGGGTTAAATTAGACTTATGAAAACAAAATATGGATGATTAATTTCTTTAATTCAGATTCGGAATTCAACTTTCCAACATCAGATGATTCGAAAGTCTTCCTTCACAGTTGTCAACACAACATGAGTATTTGTACGTTCCACATATGGTATGGAAAGCAAACGCTTCGTAAACTTGCTCAGTTCCTCTCGGGTCTTAAACTTGGCAATTACCACAGCATCAGTTAAGCCTGTAACATCGTAAACGCAGCATACATTTGGAAGACGTGCAATTTCGCTTTCCACTTCTAAAAGTCTACCCTTAGAAACTGTCAACTCAGTAACAACAGTTAACTCGTACCCGAGTTTTTCATGGTCAAGCAGAACCGAATAGCCCTTTATAATGCCCTCCTTTTCCATGCTCTTTATTCGCGTTAAAACTGTGCTTACAGACTTTTTACATTGCTTGGCTATTTGCCGCGATGATAATCTAGCGTCAAGAGTTAATGCTTTCAAAATTTTGACATCTGTTTCGTCTAATTGCATTTCCATAGTCTACTATCACACATTTATTCAGATAGTGCATCATTTATTTAACATTTGCTCTAATTTTTGTCAATAAAACTTTTATATTTATTGAAATAATGCAGTTTACTGTAAATTTGCTTCACAGAGGCGGCTTAATGCGAAGAACAGCAAATGTGATGCAGAATTTAGACATGTATCTTAAGCTTATGAAAAATGCTGATTACATACTCCTCCATTTCACTGATATTCTCGGAGCCCTCAAAGGCAGAACCATCCCAATGGAAGAGGCAGAAAACGCTTTCGCTGAAGGCATAGGCTTTGATGGTTCCTCCATTATGGGCGGAGTGGGCATAGAAGAAAGCGACATGCTTTTAAAGGCGGATCCCTCCACCTTTACGGTTTTTCCCTACTACTTTTATGATAAAGGCGTTGTCAGTTTCATCTGCAACATATACAATCCCGATGGAGAACCTTTTGAAGGTGACCCAAGGCTCATTTGCCAAAAAGCTATGGAAAAAATAACGCGGGAAGGGTATAAACCGAGTGCAGCGGCAGAATTGGAATTTTATCTCGTACAGAAAGATGTAAAAGGTGAAGTTAATCCAGTTGAAAACCACATAGTAGATAAACAAAGGTATTTTGATATAGCGCCAGGTCGGGACACTACGGAAGCGTATCGAATGGATTTATCCAATGTTTTATCCATTATGGGAATTAATGTGGAGCGAATGCACCATGAAGTGGGCTCAGCCCAAAACGAAATCACATTCACATATTCAGACCCCAAAACCACGTCTGACAATATCATCCGATACAAATTTGCAGCTAAAGCTGTAGCGGACAAAAAATATGGTTGGATAGCAACTTTCATGCCTAAACCATGGTTTGGAAAACCAGGCAATGGCATGCATGTTCATTTAGGACTTTTCAACGCAAAAACAGAAGAAAACATTTTTTACGACCAGAAAGGTTATGCGCACATTTCGCAGAAGTGCAGATACTTTATAGGTGGCATTTTAGAACATGCTAAAGCCCTCTGTGCCATTGTAGCACCCACAATTAACAGTTACAAGAGGCTTGTTCCTGGCTATGAAGCCCCAGTATATGTTACTTGGAGTAAGAGAAACCGTTCAGCTCTCATAAGAGTGCCAGAATATTTTCCAGGAAAAGAAGCAGAAGCCAGAATAGAGTTTAGATGTCCAGACCCGCTTTGTAATCCTTACTTGGCATATTCGGTGATTTTTGAGGCTGGATTGGATGGTATTAAAAACAAAATTGAACCTGGAGACCCAGTAGATGTGAACGTTTATCATCTCAGCGAGGCAGAACGCAAAAAACTTGGAATCAAAGTTTTGCCTGCATCGTTAAAAGAAGCTTTAGAGGAGTGGAAGAGCGATGAAATTTGTGTGCAAGCTTTGGGTAAAAGAATAGCAGAAACGTATAGAGAACTTAAAGTGCAGGAATGGAAAGAGTATGAGCCTGAAGTGCCGAAAAACAAAAATGAAGTGACAAGTTGGGAGCTGCAGAAATACCTTTACGCCTAAGAGCGGCAACCAAATATTTAGTTTGTATAAAGATGAGGTTAGAAGGGTTGCGAAAATCCTTAAATTGCCAAAAGAAATTGTTTTTCGCCAACCATTTCCAGGTCCAGGTTTGGCTGTGAGAGTTATTG
>JASEJA010000018.1:16121-19875 GCA_030017755.1 Candidatus Bathyarchaeota archaeon | reverse complement strand
CGATGCTCATTTAAAAGGTTAACTATGGCTTCCAACTTTGAGGTTTCAATAATTTTACGTCCGCCAGCAAGAAAAACTCTTAACTCTTCAACACTTTTTGGCATACAGTTAACAACTGAAACGGCTTCTTCCTCGTCTAAACCAAATTCTGATACAAGCTTTTCTACAAGTTGCTCGGCTGCTTCAGCATCCACTTTAGAAAATTTAGAAACATAATCCAAAGTGCGGCGTTGGAACTGGTCCAAATTTTCTTCACCTATAGACTCTAATAGTTTTTTAACTTCTGGAAGGGTTAGTTTCTTTTCCGCTGCATCCTTTTTTGGCATTTCAATCACTTTTATAGGGTTCTAAATGTTCGGGTCTTACAATAATCTCTTTAATGGCATCCCCTTGAGCGATACTTACAGCATAGCTTCGCCCTATCTTGGTAATTATTTTGCCAATTTTCCCATGATAACGTTTGTGAGGCATTCCCTTATGCACACTGGGGTCTATTTTGATGACAACGGAACTGCCAGGCTCGTATTCGTGCAGAAGCTTACTTATTCTTATTTTGCCACGCTCTCTGGGTTTCTTTTTTAAAAGTCGCCGTGTTCTCGTGCGGTACCCCTTTGATTTTTTCATTTTCTCACCATTTAATCTTCCATAATAACATCTAAAACGTCAAGTTTTATAGGCTTCGCTTTGTTTTTGAGAATTTCTGAAACGTTAGGCGTTGTTCTTCCATCATCTCCAGTCACCAATTCTTTAACATATAACCCTCCTTGGCAACGTATCCTCATTTCAACCTTCTTAGGCGACAACTTCTTTATTTTAACCTCGTATATGTACTTTTCCCGTGTCAAATCCGCCCGTCTATGCAAAACACGCAACGGCGTCCTTTGCTTAACCACAACATTCGCCAACTTTTCTTCGAGAAGACGAAGGTCTTCGGTTGAAACTTTGTTTTCAAATTCTATGATTACGTGATATTCTTTTTGCGAAGATTCCGCCTTTTTCAACTTTCTAACAGCGGCTTTGTCTGCAAAACGCAAATGGAAAACTTCAACTTTACCTTTCGCATAAGTATTAACAATATCCTCTATTTTTTTAAGGTCAAGAAAACGTTTTTTGGGTTTTGCAATTTGGATTATGAAAGGTCTGCCTTTACCAAGCATGCGAGCGTCAATGTCTTCTCTTCCAGAGGCATGAAATGATGCTTTAGCACCACAAGTAGCATCTAAGAAAGGTTTTGCAATTATCTCTTCCACAGATTCAGGATACATTTTCCCAGTCCAATTACACTTTTCACATCCCTTCCCGTGACAATTTGAACAGAACCATTGTGATTGAGGTATCCCCCTAACAAGTTTTTTGTACCGACCAGCAATGTAAAGGGGGTTTGGTTGAAGCTTTATTTTCTCAGTGAATGGGTTAATTAGCAAGACTATGTCTGGTTTTCTATAATCAACAGTTTTTCCACTTTGCTCACTAATTTTTTTCCCTAGGGCTCTGCCAAATTCGTTCCGCATGTTTTCGCCATAACAAACATCAAACTCAGCCCTAAACTCGTCTTCCCGCTCCTCCACAGCCACAGGTAATTCTACTCCAACTAAAAAACTGCCCCATTCATAACCACCAAGTTCCTTAAGAGCCTTTTCTGCCATTTCATCCAGAACTTTAAATTTGTCTTCACATAAAAAGCACATTTTCTGAACACCTTTCACTATAATACGCTTTTTCATTTTTTGCAGCAGTTCCGCCGCTGTTTCGAAGAAACCGTTTGTTGCAAGAATTTTCAGAATCTTTACGCCTTCCTTTTTCTTTGATAGAGCCAACATATGCGCTCTAAAGGTTAGGGTTAGCTTTAGCGCCCTTCCTCTCTCATAGTTTTCAATGTTATGTCCAAGAAGGGCAAACTGCCTTCCTAAACAGTGGTCGCATAAGGGATATTTTTCAAGCATTTCTAACGCTTTTTCCAAAATTTCCATGAGCAATCCTTCGGATACCCACTGGTTTAAGTTATATCCATTGGTAGCTTTTTACCAAAAAATGGCAGTTTCTTTTTCCTGCGCAAACTCTTCAGCATACGCCGCATAAGAAAATATTGCTTTATAAGTTCTTTCACTTCTTTTTCGCTTGTCCCAGAACCCCTCGCCACCCGTCTAACTCTTGATGCGTTAAATTTTTTCGGGTCATCCCTTTCTTCAGGCGTCATTGACTGTATCATCACTCGCCATTTTTCTAAGCGATCTTCAGCCATGTTTAAGGCATCTTCCGGAATATCATAAGACATGCCTGGAAGCATCTTCAAAAGTTTTCTGAAGGGCCCCATGCCTTTCATGGCTTCAAACTGTTCGTACATATCTGTTAAGGTGAACTTACCGCTTAAAATCGCCTTAGCCTTCTTTTCTGGAACCCTTATTTCTGCTTCACGCACCCTTTCAAGAAGCGTTTCTAAATCACCCATGCCCAAAAGTCTTCCAACAAAACGAGACGGCACAAAAGGCTCTATGTCCTCCACTTTTTCGCCCGTGCTAATGAATTTTATCGGCGCACCAGTGGCTGCAACAGCTGAAAGGGCTCCGCCGCCTCTTGCTGAACCATCAAGTTTTGTTACGATTATGGAGCCTATGGGTGTGGCTTCGTTGAAGGCTTTGGCTTGGACCATGGCTTGTTGACCTATTGTTCCATCAATAACCAACATAACCTCATCTGGTTTTATGTTTCTCTCAAGCATTTTCATCTCTTTTATAAGCTCTTGCTCTTCTTTGTGGCGCCCCGCTGTGTCAATGATTATCACTTCTTTATCATTGAACTGTTTTATTCCTTCAAGCGCTATTTTAACAGGGTCTTTGGCTTTTACGTCACCATATAACGGCACATTTATCCTATTTGCTAACTGCTCAAGCTGTGCATAAGCTCCGGGGCGATAAGTATCTGCACATATTAACGCTGGTTTAAATCCTCTTTTTTGGAAGTATCTGGCAAGTTTCACTGCGGCTGTTGTTTTCCCAGAGCCTTGAATGCCAACAAGCATTATCGTAAACTTTTTTCTAGGCTCCACCTTTATTGGAACTGGTTTCTCGCCTAAGAAACGGGTTAATTCTTCATAAACAACCTTTATCACATGCTCCCGTCTTGAGATGCCTTGTGGAAGCTGCTCTTTTAATGCCCTTTCTTCTATTCGCTTGGAGATATGGAGGACAAGCTGAACATTAACGTCTGCTTGAAGCAAAGCCCGCTGCACATCGCGAACCAGTTCTTTAACAGCAGCCTCGTCAACAATGGATGCCCTGAAAATCTTTTTGAGGGCTTCGTAAAGCGTGGAGCCTAAACGTTCTAAGGCCATTTTTCTCCAGATTTAAGAACAAATTTCATACTTAAATAGATATTCCGTTTTTTACAGTTGGGTTCCATAAACTTTTTACACCACCCTCTTAAAGAAATGTTGTGAGGGACAAGTTTGAGCGAGGTTAAGATTATAGAAAAGAAGGAAATTCCGTCTGGCGCTGTTATGATTTTTGGTTTTCCAGACGTGGGGTTGGTGGGCGTTATAGCTGCTTCGCATTTAATATCGGAGCTTGAGAAAATGGAGGAAGTAGCCTACATGGATTCAAAATTACTGCCACCCCTAATTGTATTGCATGAAGGGTTGCCACATTCGCCGATAAGAATTTTTGGAAACCATGACGTTCTTTTAGCTGTTTCAGAAACAGCCATACCAGCAGACGTAATCTATCCGATAATGGATACTTTAATCGGCTGGGGAAAA
>JASEJA010000018.1:13535-16021 GCA_030017755.1 Candidatus Bathyarchaeota archaeon | reverse complement strand
TTACCTTCATGAAGAATTAATATTGGAGGTTGCTGGCATCGCATTAAGTTGGGGGGTAATCCTCCTAATCCTTTACGTAGGTTTTAAAAGACTAAACTGGGAATGGTGGAGCTAAGCATACCGTCTATTTTGTTCTGACAATCTTGACTTTGCCCAGAATTCGCCAATACTCAACTTCAACGCCTGGACTAAGCTTTGCTTTCAAATCTTCCTCTTCTGGGTAAGGAGCATCCAAATACTCGTAAGTTTCCAAATCCATTACTTGGAGACTTGAAGGCGTTACAGCAAATATTTGACCGCTTCTCTTCTCGATTATGGGCACATCTGCTGTGGCGTCCACTGGTTTAACGAGGCTTCTTTTTGCACCATCAAAAATGCCCACAGCCACTATGCGAGCCTTAGCTGAACCATGCTTTCCAGGTTTTGACTTTGTTATATCAACTATGCGGCATGGTTCGCCATCTACAATAATGTAACCGCCAACGCGGAGACTCCCAACATCTACGGGTTTGCTCATTCACCCACCAACTTTTTGTGCTCTTTTATCCACAGCAATTTTAAACAACACTCATATATAGATTAAGGTGTCGCTAATACTAAAAGGTGGAAAAATTGTTTAAAAGCGTCGGTCTCGTTGCCCGCTTTGACAAAAGAAAAGCAATAAAACTTGCAGAAGAATTAGCAAAATACTTGCGGGCGAAAGGGCTAGAAGTCTACATAGAAAATACGTTAGCGAAGAAAATGAAAACAGAAGCAGAGAGCATTCCATTAGAGAAAATGAAAACAGACTTCATAATAACAATAGGCGGAGACGGAACCCTCCTAAGAACATGCGTTTCCATACCAAAACCAGAACCGCCAATCCTCGCAATAAACATGGGCGTCAGAGGATTCTTAACAGAGGTTGAACCAAAACAAGCCTTAACAGCAGTAGACAAGTGTTTGAAGGGAGAATTTACCATTGAAAAATGCATGAAACTGTCAACAAAAGCCAACGGGACAAAATTTCCAGACGCCCTAAACGAAGTGCTAATATTGGCTGACGAACCAGCAAAAATAATCTATACACGAATATTCAAGGACAAGGAACCCATTCTAAACTGCCAATCAGACGGTTTAATGGTATCCACCCAAACAGGTTCCACAGGTTATTCGCTTTCCGCCGGAGGACCAGTTTTAGATCCTAACGTGGAGGCTTTTGTTTTGACACCTATATGTTCTTTAAGCGTTTTTCGTTCAATAGTTTTCCCAGCAAACTCAAACCTAACGGTTGAGGTGTTAAGACCGCGAAAAATGCTTGTGTTAATTGATGGACAATACCGCCAACTTGTAAAATCTAAACTTCCAACCCTAACTATAACACGCTCAAAATATGAAACCTCTTTCATACGCTTCAGGGAAAACTTCTACAACCGCCTAAGAAACAGGCTCATTTTCAAAGGACCCGGAGGCAAACTTTAACGAAAAGAACAAACAGAAGGGTCATAGTCTTAGATACATCAGCCTTCGTGGTTAGCTTAGACCCTTCCACCATAAGCGAAAACCAATACACTGTTCCAATGGTTAGAGAGGAAATAATAGAAGGAACCATGCCTTGGGTCCGATTCAAAACAGCCATAGGAAGCGGAAAACTGAAAGTTAGAAAACCAGACAAAGAGTTTCTCGAAAAAGTTAAGGCAATAGCAGCAACCGCTGGCGAAACTTTTTTCTTATCAGACACGGACCAGCAAGTTCTAGCATTAGCCCTACAACTCAAAACGAGCGGTTATTCGCCCTTAATTGCCACAGACGACTATTCAATACAGAATGTTGCAAACTTGATGAGTATAGAATTCACATCACTAGCCACTTTTGGTATTCGCTTCCAATTAAAATGGATAAGATATTGCCCAGCATGCCACAAAAAATACCCAGCAGATTACAAATCAAAAAAATGCAAAGTTTGCGGCACCGAACTGAAAAGGAAGCCGCTAAACAAAAGTCACATAAATTAAAGCAAACCTTACAAAAAAGGCGCTGGAAATTTCTGAAATTCTTAAGAAAAATTCCACACGAAATCTTATTTTATGTAATTTATCACGTCTTTTCTTCTTGGTTTTGCAGGTGGGCTTTCGTCTTTGTATCCCAATGCTATTGTGCAAATGTGTTCGTATCCATCTGGAACCCCTAACTCCTGTTTTAGTTTCTTGCCTTTTTCTGACGTGAAGAGTAGTTCGGTGGAAGTCATTATATGCGAACCTAAGCCCAAAGATTCAGCTGCTATTAAGATGTTTTCGGCGGCTGCTACGCAATCAATTTCAACGAAGCCGGCTGTTTTGTCTGCCGTAATTAAAATAAGGGTTGGAGCGTTTCCAAAAGGATTAAAGGCTGGGTCTTTTGCCCTTTCCGCCAAAAATTCTATTCCAGAACTTATCATGTTTTCCTTCAAAATGTTAACCATTCTGTTAAGCAAATCTTTGTTTTGGATTACGGTGAAATGCCATTTC
>JASEJA010000018.1:8570-13435 GCA_030017755.1 Candidatus Bathyarchaeota archaeon | reverse complement strand
GTTAACCATTCTGTTAAGCAAATCTTTGTTTTGGATTACGGTGAAATGCCATTTCTGTTGATTTCGAGCGTTAGGCGCAAGCAAAGCGCATTCCAATATTTCCTGCAGTTCTGAATCAGGTATTTGTTTTGTTTTGAATCTCCTTATGCTTCTTCTACTTTTTAGGCATTTATGGTTTCATTCATAAACAGAATCACCTTCCTTTGCTACTCAGTTGATAATAATTAATAAAAGTTAATTGCTTTACAATCTATGAAATGTGAGGCATAATCCATGGATGCGACCGAAAAGAAAACACTTTATTTCAGCAAACCAGGCACACAGAACACAAACAGACTTTTAGAATTTGTTAAAGATTATGTAAAAAAAGAAGGAATAAGAGATATAGTGGTTGCTTCAACGACTGGAAAAACGGGCGCCAAAGCCTCTAAAATCTTCAAAGGCTATAACGTGGTTGTAGTTACACACTGCTTCGGCTTCAAAGAACCTGGAAAAACAGAATTGCAAGAAAAGTATAGAGAAGAGATTTTGAAGAATGGAGCGAAAATTTTCACAGGAATCCATGCCTTAAGTAGCGCTGAACGAGCAATCCGCAAAGACTTTGGAACAATTCAGCCCTTAGAACTCATAGCCAATGTGCTTAGACTAATGGGAGAAGGAACAAAAGTATGCGTGGAAATAACATTGATGGCAGCCGACGCCGGTTTAATTCCAATCGATAAGGATATTATTGCCATTGCCGGAACTGGAAGCGGCGCAGATACCGCACTTAGAATAAAGCCCGTGAATGCTGCAAGATTCTTTGATTTAAAGATAAAGGAGATCATAGCAAAGCCCAACGGCTCATAGTTAACTGACTGTAAAGAGAAATGCTTTTAACAATGTTTAGATGCTGTTTAAAAAATCCTTCTGAAGGATGAGTTAAAATCTTGAAATTTGTGGAAAGGCTGAAGAAAGAGTTCTCCTTCTTTAGTGGAAACTATCTTATACTAATCATAAGCTGGATTCTAATGGATTTTGTTAACGAAATACCCGGAACATATTATTCAGACTATGTCATCCAACTGGGCGGAAACGCAACAATCTTAGGCATAATTATGTTGGTTTCGCTTCTCGCCTTGGCTTCCGTCCAATTTTTAGGAGGATATCTTGCAGACAAGTATGGAAGGCGATGGCTCATTTCAAGTTTAACCTTCGGAGTGGCGTTCTCTTTCATATTCTATATGGTGGCTCCAAGCTGGGAATTCATTCTAATCGGAGCAGCAATACAAAATCTTTGCTTACTTTATCAACCAGCGTTAAACGCCATGATGGCTGATTCGGTGCCACCAGAAAAGCGAGGAATGGGATTTTCAATACTTAACTTGATAATGAGCGTCTCCACAACTCCAGGTCCAGCAATAGCTCTTTTTCTTGTAGCCACTTATGGCTCTCTAATAGGTATGAGAATAGCCTACGCCATTGTTGTAACATTTTATTTTGCGGCGGCAATGGTTCGATTAAAACTTAAAGAAAGTATGGCAAATCCGGAAAAGATAAACTTCAAAGAAGCCCTCCGCTCTTATCCTAAAGCTTTAAAGGAAGGAATAACTGTCTGGAAAGCCGTGCCACGCTCCATGTTTTTTGTGTTTCTATCAGAATTGATTATGAGATTTTCATTTGCCATGTCCCAAGTTCTTTTCCTAGTCTACGCTTTTTACGTACTAAAAATAGGAGGAACTCCAAACCCAACTATTTATCGCCCAGAAGAGGATCCAGCCCTTCAACAAGCACGCATCATGTGGGGATACGTAATGATTACATTATTCATCTGCAACATTATCTTATCCTTTCCCGTTGGAAAACTTATCGATAGAGTTGGCAGAAAACTTCCATTAATCGTATCTAACATCTTAACGATTCCAGCAATTTTACTTTTTATTTTCGGAAACTATTCAACTCTTTTCATAACAATGCCTATAACAGGATTCTCAATGCTTCTAGGCTTCTCGTCTTACCAAGCAATGTTCGCCGACCTTGTCCCGCAAGCCCAGCGTGGAAAAATCACTGGTTCAATAAACTTTTTCGCTTACATATTCATGGCAATGGGTGGAGCAGTAGGTGGTCTGTTATATGATTCTGTGTCTCCAATGCTTCCCTTCATCCTCATGGCTGTTCTTGCTATTCCATCTGCAGCCTTAATCATATTTGGGGTGCGTGAGCCTAAACCAGAAGAAAGAGAGGTCTAACCTCAGACTTCTTCGCTTTCTCTTTTACTAAAGTATATTATGTCATGGTGCTCCACATAGCCAAGTTTCTTAAAAAGATTCTTCGATGCAGTATTATAATCTTCAATCAAGGCACAAACAATTCGGATTCCATGCTTCCGAAGTATTTTCTCAGATTCCACAATCAAAGCCTTAGCAACACCGCGAAACCTAAACTCTGGGTCAACAGCTAAACGGTTTATCCAACCCTTCCGCATGTCACAACTCACAATAACAGTGCCAATAAGGCGGTTACCCTCAAAAGCGCCTATAAAAAACTCCGGATTTGCTTTCATCCGCGCCGCAATAGCTTCTTTGCTGTCTCTTCCATTTGGTTTGAATGGCAATTTTGCCTTAGACCATAACTTAATCATTTCTTCGTAATCATTTATTGTTAGGTTGCGGATTTCCATAAAAACACGCTAGTGTTTAGGCTTCTTTTTCAACCTCTTTTACAGCATCTCCAATTATTTCCATCGCAGCGTCTACAAGGTCGCTTGTAATGTTAAGCGGCGGTGCAATTCTGACTGTGGAAACTCCGCATGTGATTACGGCTATTCCACGTTTCCAAGACCGCATCATAATCTCCGTAGCTTTCGCAGAGGCAGGCTTTTTGCTTTCTTTATCCTCCACAATTTCCATCCCAATCATTAAGCCCTTGCCCCTTACATCGCCAACTATTCGACTTTTTTCTTTCAATTCTTCAACTCTCTTCAAAATGTAAGCACCTTGTTTGTTAGCATTATCCAGAAGTTTCTCTTCTTTAATGACATCGATTACAGCATTTGCTGCAACACACGAAAGTGGGTTGCCGCCAAACGTGCTTGCGTGGGAACCACCAACCCAATCCATGATTTTTGCTTTGGCAATAGTTGCGCCTAACGGTAGCCCAGAAGCTAATGCTTTTGCGCTACATATTATGTCTGGTTCAATATTCCAATGTTCGATAGCGAACCATTTTCCAGTTCTGCCAATACCAGACTGGACTTCATCGTCTATAAGCAATATGCCATACTTGTCAGCAAGCTTCTTCAAACGTTGGAAATATTCAGGCGGAGCCGCAACATAACCGCCCTCTCCCTGAATCGGTTCAAAGAGTATAGCAGCAACATCCTCCGGAGGCACATATTTTTGTAGAACTAATTCATCAATAAAATCTACACACCAATAATGACATTCGGGATAGGTTAGTTTGAAGGGACAACGGTAACAGTATGGATATGGAACATGAGTAACGCCTGGCATTAAGGGAAAGAAGTAGCGTCTTTGTGTAAGTTTGCTAGCCGTAAAAGATAAAGCCCCTATTGTACGCCCATGAAAAGCGCCAGTAAACCCAATAAACAGTTGCTTACGAGTATGCCACTTTGCAAGTTTTATTGCAGCCTCAACAGCTTCAGCCCCACTATTACCAAAGAAAATTTTCTTATCAAAATTTCCAGGCGCAATCTTAGAAAGCTTTTCAGCAAGATCAATAACCTCCTGATAGTAAAAATCCGTGTTAGAGTAATGTAGAAAGCGGTCGCATTGATTTTTTATGGCTGCAATAACCTTAGGATGGTTATGCCCCACATTCAAGCATAACAAACCAGAATTGAAATCTATGTACTCATTTCCGTCAACATCTTTTATTATACAACCCTTCCCAGACTCAACAACAAGCGGATAAAAGCGCACATAAGATGGGGAAATGAGGCTTTCATCCTTTTTGACAAGTTCTCTTGCTTTTGGTCCTGGTGGAGTTACAACAATTTTTGGATATGCGTTCATATCGCTATCACCAGTAAGGATTAAGAATTTTGAAAAGACAGTTTTATATAATTACCGATGGTTCTTTACAAAATTTCATGAAAAACAGTTAATAACCTACAATAACGTGTTGTCTGCAACTTTGACTGTAGAGGAGATTAAAAGCGCACTATGGTCTAGTCAAAGTAATTTCAACAGCGGAAACATTTGCTTTTTGTCCTTCGCCTCTAACAACTTCTTCAGTGCTTATGTTGATGCCTCCCAATTGCACATCCTTCATGAAGGCTCGCCTCAACAATTCAACAGTGTCAACAGCTCTGCTGATTGCCCGCCCTCTGGCTTTAACAACAACTTTCTTTGAACCGGAATTGAAGAATGTTAGGCAGGCAACTACGTAATTCATCACTGGTTTTTTGCCTATCAACACAACGTTTTCGTTGCTCTGTGCGGTTCTCGGAGTTCGTGTAGGTTTTGCTGGTTTTTCTGCGCTTTCCTTTTTCTGTTTCTCTCCTGCCATATACTGCCTCCTTCATTATTGTTATTGTGGACAGCAGCAAGTAGACTATATCATTGACTTTGAGCTTCTTATATTTTTCCGTGCAGTAAGGAATCAGACATATAATTATGAAGCCAGTTTACGATACTGCTCCCAATCCTCATCCACCCAGCTCTGAATTCTTTTAAGGTCTTCATCGGTTAAACTGCGAAATCTACCCTGCAAAGCAAAATATTCCTTGATAGGTTTACGCTTAGACTTATCAATCAATCGGTCGCTTGGAGGATTAAGCTTAAACTTTCCACACTCAACCTCATAAAGCGCCCACAAACCAGTCTGCACCGCTAACCGCCCCAACTCAACAGTTTTGCTAGTAT
>JASEJA010000018.1:0-8470 GCA_030017755.1 Candidatus Bathyarchaeota archaeon | reverse complement strand
GCCCACAAACCAGTCTGCACCGCTAACCGCCCCAACTCAACAGTTTTGCTAGTATCATAACGCCATCCTGTAGGACATGGCGCTAAAATGTGAATGTATTTTGTGCCTTTAATCTCCTTAGCCTTTCTAAGCTTGTTTACTAGGTCTATGGGGTAGGATGGGCAAGCGGTGGCGACGTAGGGTATTCGATGAGCAGCCATTATTAGGGGCATGTCCTTTTTACGTTCCTTTTTCCCGGAGGGTGTTGTTGTGGTCCATGCACCGTAGGGAGTTGCTCCGCTCCGTTGCATTCCAGTATTGCCATAAGCTTCATTGTCATAGCAAATGTAGATGAAGTTTGTTTCCCTTTCCGCCGCTCCAGATAGGGCTTGAATGCCAATATCAACGGTTCCACCGTCACCCGCCCAACCAACAACAGTTACGTCTTCCATTTTTCTTTGCCGCAAAGCAGCAACAATTCCAGAAGCAGCCGCAGCAGTGGATTCAAACAATATGTTCATAAGTGGAACTGCAGAAGAAGTGTATGGATAAGGTCCTTGAATAACAGTTGTGCAACATGCTGGAACTACTAATATTATTTTATTTCCTAAGGCTTTAAAAAGCAGACGCAAGGCAATAGAAGGGCCGCAGCCGGCACATGCGGCATGACCCTTAAGCAAATATTCTTCTTTTGGAAGCTCTTTTATTGTTACCATCTCTTTTCAATCCCTTAAATCAACCCATTCTGTTTCTTTTTCAACCTTGCCAATCTTCATCCACTTCAGCGATTTTTTCGCAATTTTCACAATAGTTTCAGAAGTCACATCTCTTCCCCCTAAACCAGCAATAAAACCAGCAACCAAAGGCGGTTCTTTTTCGCCTGCAAGAGAAGCCTTAACTTCTGTGGCTAGGAAGCCTTCCATTCCGAAGGATATGTGTCGGTCTATGGTTGCAAACATTTTTGCTTGTTCTGCAAGTCTTCTCATCTCTTCTACTGGGAATGGGCGGTAAACTCTAATTCTTGCTGAACCTACTTTTAGTCCTTCTTTGCGCAGATTGTTTACGGCTATTTTGGCCTCACTTCCCATAGTTCCCATAGTCAACAATATTAAATCTGCATCTTCACACTTGTATTTCTCAACAAGCCCGCCATATTCAAAACCGAAACGCTTTCCATATTCCTTATCAATTTGCTGGATCAGTCGTTTCGCGTTTTCCATGGCTTCTTGGATCATGTAACGGAACTCCATGTACCACTCTGGCGAAACCAAATTGGAATGCGAAAAGGGACGGTTGACATCTAAAATCCACCCCGCCTTATATGGCGGCAGAAAATCATCAATTTCATTTTGATCTGGAATTTTAACTGGCATGTATGTGTGTGATAGAATGAAGCCTTCAAGGCAAATCATTGCCGGCAAATAGACTCTTTCATCTTCACAGAGTTTATAGGCTTGAATTATTGTGTCAAAAACTTCTTGGTTGTCAGCACAATAAAACTGAATCCAACCAGTATCCCTCTGAGAAAGAGAATCGCTAAAGTCCGGCCATATGCTCCAAGGCGCACCCATGGCGCGATTAACAACGGCCATAACTATGGGTAAACGTGAACCAGAAGCCCAATGTAAGGCTTCGTGCATGAGCGCTAAACCGTGGGCAGAGGTTGCTGTGAAAGTTCTAACGCCAGCTGCAGCCGCGCCGATGCATGCCACCATGGCGCTGTGTTCAGATTCGACACGAATGTATTCACTGTCCATTTCGCCATTTTCAACAAACTCGGCTATCTTTTCGACAATTGTTGTTTGGGGGGTTATGGGATAGGCGGCGATAACTTTAACTCTTGCTGCCTTCGCAGCGTAGCCAGCAATATGATTTGCCGTGTCAATTATTGTTTGTGCCATTTATTCTTCCTCCCTATGCATTGTAATTGCCTTGACTGGACACTCGTTGGCGCAAATCCCACAGCCCTTACAGTATTCATAATCTATCTCTGGAGAATCATCTTCCTGCCGTGTTATGGCAGCATCTGGACAGTAAATCCAGCAAATAGTGCATCGGGTGCATTTGGAATAGTCGATTTCTGGGCGAAAAGTCCTCCAAGACCCTGTTTTTCCCATACTACCGACCGTGGGATAGGACAGTGGCGTTAGAGGCATCTCCTTACGAGTTTTATGGATGCTCGACATGTTTTTCACCACCCTTTTATCAAACGTTCATAGGCTAATTCTGCTGCTCTCGCATTTTTGTCGCCAGCAGCACCCGACCATGTTTCCTTTATAGCTTTCATGACGCTTGTTAATTCAATTTCACCAGTGGCTTTAGCAAAAGCTCCAACAATAGCGGTGTTGACAACAGGCAACCCAGCAACAAGAAGGTTGAGTTCAAGGGCGATTCCAGTTGCATCAACGGTGGCAATTCGCCAACACTCTAACCCTATTTCCTCTGGTTTCTTAGTAGTGTTCAATATGAGTATGCCATTTTTCTTCAACCCTTCGGTTATATCTACAAACTTGTAGATTACCGGATCAAGCATTATCACATAATCGGGATTGTAAATTTGGCTGTGTGCTAGAATGGGTTCATCACTTATTCTTGCAAAGGCTTTGACTGGAGCGCCTCTTCTTTCTGCTCCAAAATAGGGAAAAGCTTGAACCCATTTGCCTTCAAGGAAAGCTGCGTGAGCCAAAAGTTCAGCGGCTGTAACGCTGCCTTGTCCGCCACGCCCGTGAATTCTAATCTCTTTAAGCAATACTTCCCCTTCCGTTAGAATTGAAAGGTGAATGGTTCACCCTTATTAGCGTTAGCTCACGCGTACAGCAAAAACAACATTAAAAGAAGCCCGCTGGTTGCAAATACTGGAACAACAATTTTCTTTGCCCTTTGAATTGTCTTATCTATGAGAACACATAATTTTTCAAGCAAGTTTTCCCCGATTACAGTTACATCAGAAACTGTTATCCTTCGGCATGCAGCCTTAACTTGCTCCAAATCAGATAATGCTGCAATTGCTGCCTCTTTAATGTGACCGATTAAATCTTCATGGTCAATGACCTCGCCAACAGGATGGTAACCACGCTTATTCAAAACCACAGCATTCACCGAATGCGTATCCGTTGTGAAAACTTCTCCTTCATTAATTCCTAATAGTTGAAGAGCTGAAAGAATTTTTTCACGCAGCCCAGCAACCATATTATTTCCATCAATAACCACATAAGCAGTTTTCTGAGCGCCAACTTTAACAACGACAACTGTGATGCCGCCGGGTCCCATACCATCTTTAAGACTGAATTCTTCTGGGATGACAGTTGCAGCGCCAACTTCAAAGGGCACCCTTTCTTGAGAGAACGCCTTCTGTAAGCATGTAGTTGCAACTGCTTTTAGGGCATCTAAGGCTTCTTGCATATTCACCGTCCCATCAAGGCTATTATGAGCGTTAACAATAACACAACAATTCAATCCATACTTTTCAGCTTCTTGACGAATGAACAATCCCAACTCTGGCGGAAAATCTTCGGTTGTTTTAGGAGCTAGGGTAAAAGAGAGAAAGGCGCACCCGCCAAAAATTTGGCAGCACACTGTGGCTAAACCATTGCTAGTCTTAACAAAAGGCGTTGCCTCTGCTTCGTGAACTTCGAAATCCGCATTTTTAACAACATTGTTGATTACTTTTTGGCCTTGAATTTGAGAAGCCAAATCAAACTCATGCCCAAATAATCCATGAGGAACACATACAACACAGTTTACCTTTTTCTCTAAAGTGGTTTTAAGTTGAGAAGGAAGAAGGCTGCTTCCAATATTCTTGAAAGGTCCAGGATGAATAGAAGGCGTAACTATAAACGCCTTGGGTTTGGAAGAGTTAAATTTTATTAGGGACACTTCCACCGTTTGCCTTTCACCTAACTTTTCAAGAAACTCCTCAAAAGGAGCGTTCAAGTTAACTATCCAATTAAGCAGAAAAGCTTTAAAAAGGGATATCGAGGGAAAACCCAGCATTTGCTTACCAACACTGTTTAATGAAAAAATGAAAAAGAAACTTGAGGCTACACTTACAATCAATGAGAAAATGAAAAAAAGAAGAATATAATAAAACTCGAAGGGAAAATCAGCCCTTGTCAAAATAAACAAAAATGGAACAATACAAGAAAAAGGTTGAAGAACTGAGGCTGAAAGAAGTCGTTTATAGTCAGCGAAAGATGTTGAATTCAACACTATCAAACGAAGTATTAACACAGTCGAAAAACCCAAAAGCAAAAACCTAACCAACCAAGATCCGTCAACAAACGCGCCCACAACAATAAAAATAGGCCAGAAAACCCAGCAGTAAAGGGAAAGCGCCGTTGTTCTTCTCAAATCATAAATCGGATCCCGCCTTAAGAGAATAGTATTTGTAAAATAGTCAACTAAAAGATTTGTTAAGAATAACGAAGCACCTAAAAATAAGCCATTAACCAATCCTTCTAAACCTGGGAAAAGCAAAATCGCAAAAACAAGTCCCCAAATCATGCAAACTAATACTAAAAAGGAAATTACCTTTCTGTAGGATGGGAGCTTAAAGAGGGAGGAATAATGTTTAACGGCTTCATCCATAGAATGCGTTAATGAATTTTCCGTGGTCACACCCATCCTCTCGGCGATTTTTGTATGAAAGACTACCAAACATATTAAAGTGTCGTGATTTTCGTGCAACACTCCAATGGGAATTGAGACATTATTTGCATAATTGCCTCATAAAATGATAAATTAGTTTTGACATGAAAACTGAAAAAAGAATCGTTGGGAAAAAGACAATAAATATAACGGCAACATTAAACATACAATGTTTCAAAAGGATAACTGTTTTATTTGTAAACTGCTGATTATACACTTTGCGAATCCTATGCCAGACCAGCCGATCCCCCCAACAATATTTCACATGCTTGAAAAAAATTTAGGCAAAAAACTGCGTGTAATTTTAGAACCATCTCACGGTTTTGAAGGAACTTTGGTGGCTGTAACCCAGCAACCAGCGGGAATTTGGCTTTCAGACGCAGAAGCAATTATGCTGCGGGCAACAATAGCCAATCCCATACCACAAGTTACGGGGAGAGAGGAGAGAAGTGAAATATTTATTCACTTAAACTCTGTGCAGAGGATAGAAGTTTTGCATGGGTCTTCTCGCAAATAAAATATCATGCTGGAAGGAAAATACGAGCAAAAACAACTACGACTATTAGGGCTATTGCTAAACCCACAAGAAGTTCTGGGCGAACTTTTACCCCTTCCGTCTCTTCCTCAAAGAATCTTAGGAGTCCAGCGCTTGCGGCGGGCATTGGCGCTGATTTTTCTTTCTTTTTCTTGCTAATTATGACGCCTCCTTTTAGTATAGTAATTATTCTCCATTATTAATGTTGTGTCATTTCAAAAGAGTTTTTATTTGTGGATAGATGATAGATTGATGCAAAAGGGTGTTTGCAATGTCAAATTCACGAGACGAGTATAATTATGTGCTTAGTCTCTTAGAACAGCATCATAAGTGGTTCCAAGAAAACATTCCGCTAATAGCAAGTGAAAACATTCCAAGCCCAGCAGTTCGCGAAGCCCTCACAACAGACTTTGGAAACCGTTATGCTGAAGGATGGCCGGGAGAACGTGTCTATGCTGGCTGCCGCTTCATAGACCAAGTGGAAAACAAATGCATCGAACTTATGAAAAGACTTTTCAAGGCGGAATTTGTGGATGTCAGACCAATCTCAGGGGTTGTGGCAAACCTGGTTGTTTATACAGCCTTTACAGAACCAGGCGACACCATGATGGCGTTATCAATTCCCTGCGGTGGACACATAACAATGGGCAAAAAAGAGTTGGGAGGCACGGCAGGTGCTGTCCACGGTTTAATTGTCGAATACTTGCCCTTAGACTATAAGGAATTGAACATAGACGTTGACAAAGCAAAGCAGAGAATTGAAAAACTGGCAGCAGAGGGTAAACCGCCAAAACTTGTCATGTTCGGAGCAAGTGTTTTCCCATTTCCACATCCAATAAAAGAACTAGCAGAAACTATCCGCTCCATAGGCGGAACAGTAGGTTATGACGCAGCCCATGTGGCTGGCTTAATTGCTGGAGGACAATTCCAAGACCCGCTTAGAGAGGGAGCAGACGTCGTAAGCCTAAGCACACATAAGACTCTCTTTGGACCTCAACATGGCGGAGTTTTATCTTGGGAAAAATATGCTGAAAAAATAAAGCGAGCAACTTTCCCAGGAATGGTTAGCAATCATCACTTGCATGCGGTTGCAGGCGTAACTATTGCATGCGCAGAAATGCTCGAGTTTGGAAGGGAATATGCAAGCCAAATAGTGAAGAATGCTAAGGCGTTAGCCCAAGCCCTTTATGAAAGAGGGTTTAACGTGTTAGCAGAGCATAAGGGCTTCACAGAATCACATGTGATGATAGTGGACATTACAAAATACGGCGACGGCGGAACAATCGAAGAAACATTGGAAAAGGCAAACATAATAATAAACAGGAACTTGCTGCCATGGGACATTAAAGAAGGAAGACATTTCCAACATCCAGGCGGAATAAGACTTGGAGTTTCAGAAGTTACAAGGCTTGGAATGAAAGAGTCAGAGATGGTTGAAATAGCAGAGTTCATCAAAAGAGTGATAATAGACAAAGAACCGCTGGAAAAGGTGAGGGCAGATGTGGCAGAGTTCAGAAAAGACTATCAAAAAGTGCATTACTGCTTTGAAAACTCAACAGAAGCCTACAAATACATAAAAATCCGTTAAACTTCGTACAATCCTTACGGTTAAGATAGATATAAATGAAAGAACAGCTGAGGATATGGACAATTGGGCACAGCAATCGCTCCATAGAAAAGTTCTTAGAACTGCTGGCCGAACACGGCATCCAAGTTCTCGTGGATATTCGTAGTTTTCCAACATCAAAAATTGAACATTTTAAGAGGGAGCAGATGGAAAATTGGCTTCCTCAACATGGCATAGAATATGTTTGGCTTGGCAAAGAGTTAGGGGGCTATAGGCGAGACGGATACAAAAAGCACATGCGAACAAAAATTTTCAAAGAAGGAATAAGGAGGCTTTTGGAAATTGCACAGGGCAGGCGTGCGTGCGTTATGTGTATGGAAGTGAACCCAAAACATTGTCATAGACGGTTTATCTCAGCGCATTTAGAAAGGAAAGGCGTCAAAGTTCAACATATAATTGAGAAGGGGCAAAGGGCTTTGTCTAATAGCTAAATTTGCATCCGAAAAGTTTAGGTCCAGACTTCCACTTATAATCCGAAAATAGAAGGGTGAACTGAGTTGCACATTTACGAGTTTCAGAAAATGATGCATCACCTATATTTTCACAAAGATTCTAAACGTGGAGCCATTGAAACATACAATTGGCTTGTAGATGAGGTAAAAGAGTTAGGAGAAGCATTAAGAACAAGCGACAAAAAAGCTTTGGAAGATGAGTTTGCGGATGTTATTGCGTGGTTGGCTTCGCTTGCAAACGTCACAAACATAGACCTTGAAAAAGCAGCCTTTAACAAATACGAAAATGTATGCCCAAAATGTAAGAGTTCTCCATGCCAATGCCCCTTTTAGCCGAGGTTAACTAAACGCCGCTGACCCAAACCAGTAACCACCCAAACATGTGGCTTGCTTCCTTTGCGCTCCACAATTCCCTCAGTCTCCAAAAGGCGTAAGTGGTGCATAATAACACCGTAACGCATTCCAGTTTCTTTTGCAATTGTTTTGGCGTCCGCTGAACCCTTATCCAAAACACTTAATATTTTAGTTCGCGCCCGAAGCCCAAGCTTAATGTTTTTAATGTTTGACAGGTAAGCATTAGGATGATAAGCCTCTTTTAACATACCCACCCAAAACAATTATGGTTATTTGTGTAGAAAAGTTTTCTCAAGCAAAATCTGTCAAACTGATTTGTTTTGGCTTTTTTCCCTCAAACAAAGAGTCAATTTCTTCTTTCATAAGCAAAATTCTCTGGGAATAATACTGAGGCAAACCATATTTTTCAACCAAATGTTGCGCTGCCTCCAAGTACTTTTCAATGCCACCACGATAAACAGTTAAGGTTAATTCTCCACCACATACTGGACATTTACCGCGAAGAGGCAAACGTCTGAAACGTTTGCTGCATGATTTACATCGGAACCCTTGCATCGAAAAGGCTCGCAGATTCCCAGCAATATCCCTAATAAAATGTTTTGTCAAAACTTTAAAAGCCACTTTTCTTGCATTCACAGCTTCTATTTTTTCAGCCAAATCAAGTTGGCATGTCAACTTCTCAATCATCGTTTTAAACCGTTTATATGCGCTTTCTGCATTTCCCATATTAATATTAGAAACGGGTGTTGTGAACCGAAAGCCTTCAAACTGTGCTTCTGTGCCCAATCGATGTCCAATGAGGTCTATGATGCGGCTAACGTTCTTAGCATCTACAATTTCTAGCGTTCTCTCGTAAAATTCTAGAGAGTATGCACT
>JASEJA010000088.1 GCA_030017755.1 Candidatus Bathyarchaeota archaeon | reverse complement strand
TCTACATGCTATGCATGGCATTCTTCAAAAACAGAAATTGACATTTCAAACGGCAGCCTTGGGAAATTTTTGAG
The DNA here is from genome assembly GCA_030017755.1 of Candidatus Bathyarchaeota archaeon. Lineage (GTDB taxonomy): Archaea > Thermoproteota > Bathyarchaeia > Bathyarchaeales > Bathycorpusculaceae > JASEJA01. The sequence goes on along the minus strand of JASEJA010000088.1, from coordinate 2,828 downwards.
TATTTTTTGTTGCGCGCTTAAATGGAAATGTTTATTAAGACTTGCGATATAATAGGTTAAAACTGGTGGATGAAAGATGAGAAAAATCTCGACACAAAACTGGAAAAAGACAAAAGTAGTTTAGAATTTGAATTAATCGTCGATGACCCTGTAGTATATCAGATTCTCATTCAAAGAAGACTAACCTAAAAGCGAAAATCAAGCATCAAGCTTTTAAGACAGTTACAAAATCTGTTAAGGACATTCATAAAAAAGGGAAGTTCAAACTTTGGCTAATGCGAATCTGGTTGGCCGATGCGGATTATACTGCGGCGCCTGCGCCATCTACAGAGCATACAAAGACGATGGGGAATATTTAGCCAAGCTTGCACAACATTTCAAATGCCCACTAGAAAAAGTGCGCTGCGAAGGCTGCATGGCTTTAACGCCAGAATGCTGGGGATACAATTGCAGAATCGTCCAATGCTTGAGGGATAAGGGCTTAGAATTCTGTTATCAATGCAGCGAATACGAAAGTGAAACATGCGAAAAATTTGAAAAACTAGCAAAGCCCTACTTGAAAGAAGACGGCGTTAATATGAGGGCGAATCTTGAAAGGATTAGAAAGGGTGAAACTGAAGAGTGGCTTATTGAAAGCGAAGAAAAATACAAATGCCCAATATGCGGAAAACCACTGTCAACTGGTGCAATAAAAAGGAAATGTTACCACTGTGGAGCAGACCTATACAAAAAGAAGTTTTAAGCAAAGGATATATCCATCGACGCTTTAGAAAGTCCCTACAAATAATCGAATAAGGCGAAGAGTGTGGAATTAATTGACAAAATAGTCGAGTTGAAAAAGGAAAAGAAAGCAGTAATCTTAGCCCACAACTACCAGCGACCAGAAATCCAAGACATAGCAGATTATGTTGGCGACAGCATAGAACTGAGCAGAAAAGCCATGGAGGAAAAAGAAGCAAAAATCATAGTGTTTTCAGCTGTGGATTTTATGGCGGAATCCGCTGCAATTTTGAATCCAGAAAAGAAGGTTTTGCTGCCTTCTTTGGGGGCACGTTGTCCCATGGCGCAGATGCTTACGGTGGAGGAGATTAAGAGGTGGAAAGCGCTTTATCCTCTTGTGCCCGTTGTGCTTTACGTGAATACTTTAGCTTCAGCCAAAGCCTATTGTGATGTGTGTTGCACTTCAGCAAACGCTGTGAAGGTTATAGAGTCTGTTAATGCTGAAACAGTGCTTTTTGGACCAGACCGAAACTTGGCGGATTACGTTCAAAGGAAAACTGGAAAAACAATAATTCCAATTCCAGAATGGGGGTTCTGCCCAACCCACTTGCTTTTCCAACCGGAGGATGTGCAACTGCTTAAGATGCAGTATCCAGAAGCTGTTGTTATGGTTCATCCAGAATGCACTCTTGAAATGCGAAACGTAGCCGACTTTATTGGAAGCACCTCCCAGATGTGCCGTTACGCAAGAGAAAATAACGCCAAAACTTTTATTGTAGCCACCGAGGAAGGACTCTTGCATCGTTTAAGGAAGAACAATCCAGAAAAGCAGTTTATTTTAGCTTATGAAGGAGCGGTTTGTCCAAACATGAAGCTGAACACTCTTGAAAGGCTTTACACAGCCCTAAAAGAAGAAAAGCACGTGATTACGGTTCCTAAGGCTATTGCGGAAAGGGCTAGAAAGGCTTTGGAAAAGATGTTTGAGTTAATAAATTAATGTGTTTAAAGGGAAACAAGCATTGTTTTAAGGATTTTAACGCCTCTTTTTGATGCCAGTTCATCGCTTAGCTTTCTTATGTCTGCGGCATTACCCTTCACGGCGATAGCTTCTAGGCAATCACGCTCGTTTAGGTGAATGTGCATTGTTGAAGAAATTATGTTAGAATAATCATGCTGGATGTCTGTTAATGCACTTTCTAAACCCTTAACTTCATGGTCATAAAGCATCATGAGCACTCCCGCTTGCACGCCTTTTTCCTCTTGGAGCCATTTCCTTTCGGAAACAAAAAGCCTAACTGCGTCTTGCACAGCTTTAGAACGGTTTTCATAACCCATTTTATTGATTATTTCATCAAAATCCTTCAGCAAGTCTGGGGGAAAAGTTACTCCTACACGAACTATTTTCGGCATTAAATTTCCCATTTTAAGTTATGGGTTTTCACCATAAAGCTTTTATGCGAATATGGTAACACTAAAATAATAAAAAGTATTACCGAGGAAAGAACATGCATATCCCCGACGCCTTCCTAAGCCCAGAAATCTGCGTCTTAATGTATGCCGTAGCCTTCGGATTTCTGGCTTTTTCCTGGAAAAAAGCGACAAACCTTTATCCAAAGGCTCTTGCGCCTTTGTTGGCTGTTTCAAGCGCTTTTGTTTTCGCCGCCCAAATGATAAACTTTCCAATAACCTATGGGACAAGTGGACACTTGGTTGGGGGAACATTTCTTGCAGTTTTGTTGGGACCTTATGCGGCAATGTTAAGCATGACAATTGTCTTGTTGATGCAAGCAATATTTTTTGCTGACGGCGGAATATTCGCCTTCGGCGCCAACGTCTTCAACATGGCTGTTATAGGCGGATTAAGCTTCTTCATAATAAAGTATATCACAAAGGATTTCAAAAAGAGAAATTGGTTTTTACCAAGCGTTTTTCTAGCATCTTGGCTTTCCGTTGTGTTGGGCGCCTTAGCCTGCGGTTTACAAATAGGTTATTCTCCAGTTTTCTCCGAGGCTGGAGGGGTAGCTGTTACTGTTCCAGCAATGGTTTTTTGGCATGCTTTCATAGGTTTGGCTGAAGCCGCAATAACAACCACGATAATATCACAACTT
>JASEJA010000087.1 GCA_030017755.1 Candidatus Bathyarchaeota archaeon | reverse complement strand
AAGCCTATTCAAAAAAGGTTCAACTTCGGAAGCATCGCCAAGAATGATTTCAACCATGGGATAACGATAACCAAGTTTAGGGTCATAAACAGGTTCAAGCTCGCTTATTTCACCACTCAAAAATTTGCTTAGGAAAGCTTGCGTATTACGCTCTCTGTAAAGCTCCATCCTTTCAATCTTGTTTGGCTTCTGCATCTTATTCCCCGACTATTCGTTCTCCGCAAACACTCTTATGTATAGCTTAAACATAATATATTGTTTCAAGTATTGTTAAAATTTTCGAATAAAAATTTTATTTTTTATTCTCCTTTTTTTCGGTTTAGCTTTATTTACAATCTTTGATTTGCCGACTCTTTTTGTGGCAAGTGTAATACCAGATTTGGAACCATTTTGTGTCATGTATTTCCATTTGTACGATTATCCTCTTCACGGCTTTTTCTACTCTTATGTAGGCGTATCCATCTTGGCGGTTTTGACAGTTCTAATTATCTATCCTCTGAGAGGTGGGTTGGATAGGGTTTTAACAATTTTTGGGATTTCTCAAAAATTTTCTTTCAGAAAGATTATGTTCACATTTTTTAGCGTTTGTTTTCATGTGTTTTTTGACTCTTTCCTTTATGAGGAGATGAATCCATTCTATCCTTTGCTGGGCAACCCCTTCATTGATTTGCTGCTTCCTTACGGTCCTTACAGTATTATCTATGGATTCTGTAGTTTAACAGCCCTTTTGGGAATAGCCTTATATTTTTATAAAACCGTGAAAGGGATGCTGAAGAAAAGGGAGAATAAATGAGCCATCGTGAACTTTTTGTTTCTCAATCAAATGTTTTCAGCGGTTTCCAAAAACCCTTTGAAAAGGCAGACTACGTGGTTTTAGGTGTGCCTTTCGACGTTACAAGCACTTATAGAACGGGAGCAAGGTTTGCACCCAACGCCATTAGACAAGCGTCGCTAAACATAGAAACTTACAATTTTCGCACAGGTCTGGATGTGGAAGATTTGAAATTGCATGATTTAGGCGATTTGCATGTATCCACTGATACGGAGAAAACTTTGGAGAGGCTTGCCGCAGTCATAAAAGATATCACAGAGAATGGAAAAATTCCCATAACCATAGGTGGAGAACACACAATCACTTTGGGCATCATGAAAGGCTTAGGAAAGAAGGCCTCAAAAACAGCATTAGTAAGCTTTGATGCGCATCTGGACTTGCGAGATGAATTTATGGGTTTAAAACTTTTCCACACAACTTTTATGCGAAAGGGTTTTTGGATGTAGAAGATATCAAAGAGAATCCAAAAACCCAGAATATTTTTCTCAGCACACCTTGGGACAAAAACCACTTTTTCTATCGAGCCTTCCTTAACCCAGCTTACAGCGTGCATAAGGTTAAGTCTGAGCAATGCCCACGGGTGTAGTGAACTTCAACCTCTTCACTTTCAGCTATTTTCACGTCCTCAATGTTTTGCCGTTGGTTGTAGGCTACGAGGAGAAGGCTATTTTCAGAAGGTAGAGAGTTTCTAAGGCGCTATAAAGCATTTTGGAGGCGTTGTTTCCAAATGAGGGGCCTTGAAAGGTATCGTGTTGAAGAAATGGGTTAAGGTTTACGTAAATTTTAAATTCTGTACATGCATTAAACCGTAGGTGTGGATGTTATCCATGAAGTGTCAAACTCTTCCTAAAAAGGTTTTCACGCTGGACGAGGTTAGACCTGGTGAGAAGTCGCATCAAATCTGCATTGTTTTAAAGGATGTTCCCGGAGCCTTGGCTAAAGCGGCGAAAGTGTTAGCTGACGCTGATGTGAACATCAAAACTGGCTCAACATTCTACCTGGCGGAGTATCCAAACGCTGGCATATGGTCATCCTTCATAGATGTTTCAAAAGCCACTAAGAATGGTAAAGAAATTGAGGAGGAATTACGAAAGACGGGAATGGTTCTTGACGTGTTTATTAAAGAGCCGAAGCCGACGCCTTTCGAAAGCGTACACTTTCCAACCTTGCACGGAACCACAAGGGCAGTGGTAATACCTATAGGAATGTTTTGGGCTTTGTGGGACGGTTTTGAAAGAATTTTGCAGCATTCTGGGCTTGCGGCGGTTCTTTACTCTGCCAGTAAAGAAGTGGGTGAACACGTGGCTACACGCCTAAAGGAGATGTTCGGTATTGAAGGAAAAGATATGGTTCAAGCATTGGCGCAGGTAGTTCAAGCATTCGGGTGGGGAGCAACCGAGGTTCGCCGCATAGATTTCAAACGTCTCTCAGCAACAATGATGGTTATGGATTGTTTTGAGGCTGCTGCATGGCGTAAAAAACCTTACGCTGTTTGCCATTGGACAAGGGGATACTTAGCTGGATACATGAGCACAGTGTTCGGGAAGCCCGTGGAAGCGGTTGAGGTTAAATGCATGGCAAAAGGCGATGAACACTGCGAATTCAGGGTTAAGGAACGCATTTGATACTTTCAAGAAGGTAAGGACGCTTCGAACTTTTTCAATGCTTTGTCTGGCTTTTCAGCTTCAATCACGTGAATTTTGTATAGGTTTGCGAGTTTTCTCCCGCTCTTGCTGATTTTTGGAATGGCTGTTAAAAATGCCTTGTCTACTGCGGAGTCAAAGGTTTTTGCAAACATTTCAATTATAAACTGATCTGGGATGGGCTCTCTGGTTGTGGAAACTGAGACGTTGATAACGATTATGTTTCTTACCGTCTCTTTGCCACGCGCAACAATATCGAACATGTGTTTAACACCGGACTCTCCGCCTTGAAGCCTCTTTCCTCCGTAAAGCTCCTAATAGGCACAAGCATTGTCCAATCTAATGCTACTTGTTTTATTGCTTCCTCGTTTAGGCTGTATGCATAAGCTTCTTTGAAGACAGCTTGTTCAAAAGGGAAGACGTGGCGGCATTCACGGCACAAATGATGCGGAACAGGTATGTCAAAGCTTTTACTGCAATCTTTACAAGTGCACCATGTTCCAGCCTTCCTAT
>JASEJA010000086.1 GCA_030017755.1 Candidatus Bathyarchaeota archaeon | reverse complement strand
TCTTGCCATGTAAAGCCACTATTTTCCCAACAAACTTGTTTTTTCCATTTTTCCAAACTACTTTACGCCCTATGAGTCTTCCTGCTTCAGAAAAGGATTTTACATGGGTAAATTGAACTATACATTCTTTAGATTTTTGAGTTTTGGGACCAACATGATAATTTAATATTGTTCCTTGAAGCGTCTCAACCATAAGCGCTTCACCTCCGCGGAGCTTTCAAAATATGTTGTAATTTTCCCTTTTTAGGATTACGCCATATCTAACTCTGCTTAATTAGGTTAAAGTTTCCTCTGTCTCTTTTTAGGATTCTCGCCTTTTCTGGAAGCCTCTTTTTATCCCAATCTTTCCAGCTAATTTCCTTAAAAATCCATTTTTTTCCAAGATGTGCTGCAAGCACCGCGTGTTTATGCGTCTTTTCTAGGGGGATTAGTTCTTCAAGAAATCTGAAAAGTTTTTCAATTTGCTGTTTTGGAAAATAAGCATAATAGCTGGCGTTTTTCACTTCAAAAGCGTAAATTTCAGAGTTTTTTCTTGCAATAACGTCGGGTAAGGGGTTGAGGCTTGGGTTGCTTACTGGAACCCGCACTGCGTGATAGCCATTTTTTGTTAGAAGTTTTACGAGGACGTTTTCGCTGTAAAAGCCTCTCTTGCGCCATCTGCGAAGCTCAGCCGTATCAACTTCCCTAACCATAGCCTATTCCCTATCATCTTAAGTGACGATAAACTTCTTTTGACATTACAAGGCTAAAAGAATTATCCAAAAACCAATTAGGATTTTTTGCGTTTGTAAGCGTTTTGAATCCAAACTTTGATGGCTGGCTTCTCAATTAAACATTCTTTTAAGTAATCATCTAATGTGGCTGCAGGTACAACCTCAATCTTATAGTCCCTAACGTCTATAGAATGCTCATAATTCTTTTGGGGAATAACCACCTTTTTGAATCCCCAAGCTTCAGCAGCCTTAATCTTCTCGTAAACGCCGCCAACAGCCGTAATTTGAATAGAATCGCCAACGCCAAGATTTATCTCTCCAGTAACAGCCACATCCTGCCTTACTGGTTTACCCTCAATAAGCGAACACAAAAGTATAGCCATTGTTACGCCTGCGGATGGACCGTCTACACCATAGGATTGGGCGAAGTCTATATGCGTTAAATAGTCTTGTGCTATGTCGACGCCGTATTTTTGTAGTATGACGCTTCTGACTTTGGCTATGCTGTCTGAAATGAAACTTTGTCCCTTGGCAACACCGGTCACTTTGTAATAGCCCTTGATTGAATAATTTCTTGGAAGCTCGCTTTTCTTCACCATATTAGCCTTTACGCATAAGACGCTTCCAGTCATCTCTCCACTGTAGGGGTCTTTAACAACTACCAAACCATAAATTTGACCAAGTTTTGCGCCTTTAGGCTTTATTTCTAAAAGTTTGCCTCTCTCGCTAATCTCATGTTCCAAGATTTGCCTCTGAATTGTTTTGCAATGTTTTTCTATGGCTTCTCGCACATGTCTTCTCTCAACAACCTTACAGCCTTCGTTCATGGCTAGGGTTGCAGCCGTCTTAATAATTGAAATTAGTGGTCTAAACTTGGTTGTTAAGGCATCTTTTTTGTTGCTTCTGCGCCTGCCTTCCTCAACAATTTCTTCACAGGCTTCTCTGCTGAATGGAATGAGGTTGAAGCGCTTAACTTCTTGCGCTATGAACTGCACATATTTCCGCCTATTCTCTATGGTGTTTGGCATGTCGTTATTCATTCTAACAACTTTTCCGTAACCATAAATCCTATCCATCAACGCTGGGTGAATTTGGCTTATGCTGTCAAAGTTTCCAGCACCCACAAGAAAAGTGATGGCTGGAACTGGTTCTGTTGAAACCGCCATTGCTGCTGTGTCTCCGCCGTGCCATCTACCCCTTAAAGTGATTGGTAATCGCCCATCCTCAAGCACAGTTAAAAGCGTTACAGCCTCTTCTGGATCCAAATTCTTTATCTCATCAATATATAAAATTCCAAGGGATGCTCTGTGAACGTCTCCAGCTGTGACTCTCTGATGTTCTGGAGTGCCCAACCCTCCAGTTTGATACGGGTCCCATGCTATTGAGCCGAAAAGTTGGGCGCTTCTATGCCCTGTTGCATCCACGAAAGGCGCATGTCCAGAACAATTGTCAACTATTAGTTTCGGGACATCTGTTTGTTGGGAACCTGCTATACCCTTCAAATTTCCTAAACCGCCGAGCTTGGAGAACCACCATATGAAGATTCCGAAGAAGATGAGGCTGCCACCTGGAATAAAGGTTAGCGGCACTAAACCAACAAACTTCCCAATTAAATAGTCTAAGAAGCTGTAATTGTAATATTCTTGGAGTGGTTCTCCCAAGAACATGGGGTTGGCTTGCCAAGTCGTCCAAGCCTGATAAAGGAAGTAAAAGCCTAGGGATATGAGAAAGAGACCCATCAAAACTAAAAAGATTTCTAATGTTTTAAGGCCAACTTTTGTGATAAACTTTCTTTTAAGCTCCTTAAGCTGCTCCCTCTGAAGAATCTTTTTGCCCTCGCCAGCTTTATGAATCGAAATTTTTGGTTGACTTGGCAGCGTTTGGTTTCTCCAGCAGAGCACGTCAAAAAGTTTTATGCCATTTTCCCTGTAAACTTGGGTAAGTTTTTCAGCTAAGGCTCTGCCAATCAAGGATTTGCCCGTTCCAGGGTCGCCTAAGAGGAGAAGATATGGTCCAGGGCTTATGGCTGTTTTAACTGACGGTTTAGGCTTGTCTGGGTCGCTCCAACTTTCATACCATTTTGTCTCTTCAAACCATTTAAGCTTGTGAACCCACTCGTCAAGGCATAGGAAACACTCCTTTAAGGCTTGCTCTTGCCCAATAACCCAGTTTATAAGATTGTCATCTACAGGAAATTCTTCTGTGCTTTTAAAGTTGCCCCAATCCCATTCTACTCTAACTTTTCTACCGTTAACGTTCCTTTCAAGTATCTCAACATCATTTCCAAAAGGGTCAACTTGCAAACATGACAGCCTTCCAAA
>JASEJA010000017.1:15640-21157 GCA_030017755.1 Candidatus Bathyarchaeota archaeon | reverse complement strand
ACAATATCATCTTCCAAACTAATTCTTAATGGCGAGTATACAGTTTATGATGCCCATTTAAAGCACGACGTTAAAGTTGAAGGCGGCGTTGACATACAACACGGCTGCAAATGCCACCTCGTCATTATAGGAAAAATAAAACCAACAGAGTGCCCCCTATTCATGAGGGCGTGCACGCCGCAAAAACCCGTTGGCGCATGCATGGTAAGCATAGAAGGAACATGCAGAATATGGGCAAAGGCGCAACTGAACTAATTAATGAAGACTTCATACTTCTTCTCTAAGCTTGGGTAATCTTAGGTAAGTTTATCGCAAAATTAAAGATTTAAATGCTAATTAAATATATGTTGCTATGGAAGTGAAAGTATTGAGTAGCGCATTAGAAAACTTGAAGAGAGACATTCGAATGCGTCTCGAATCTGATACGATGATGCCGTCAACTTGGCTGCTTATCTACTTAATACCCGTTATAAGCATAGTTCTCATGGTCCTAGCGGTTATTGCGTCTCCATTTATCGGTGCTGGTGTCGCCGTAGGATTGTGGGTTATCCTCGTTCTTGTTTCGTTGCTTTCATTTGTTGTTTCCATAATACTCACGTATAAACTTGTTAAGCGAAGAAACACTCATTTTCAAAGGCAAATTTTCCTCTCTGAAGATGTTCTGAGCAGACTAAAAGAAATAACATCAACAAAAGGAACAAGCGCTGAAGCGGAAATGGCAACGCTTGAGAGAACCTTAAGAGAAGTAAAAGTTGAAGAAACGAGAAAAGTGCTGTATTATGGGCGATACTCTCCGCAATAATTTTCATAGCATCGTGGTACGTTTATTATTTTCTAATGAAAGATTTCTACAAACATGAAAGAAGGGAAGATACATTCTTTGAGGATGTCGGTCGAGTACTCGGCAAATCTGGAATAACTTTCACTCCACCGAGAAGAATGAAACCCATCCCTGATAGAAGCTTCGTCCTATACTTAATCGTCACAATAATAACAGCGGGTATATTTGGAATCTATTGGCTCTACGTCTTACTTATAGACCCAAACGAGCATTTCAAATATCATATTGAATTGGAAGATGGACTACTTAAAGTTTTAGAGTCTGGAACAGCTTAACTTAGGGCTTCCCAAAAATAGAATCAAGGATGGCTGGAGTTACAAAAGTTTCAATCAAAGCCGCTACAACAAACAAGATGAGGGCAATCACTGCGAAAATTGCGGTGTCCTTCAAACCAGTAATAACTTTTACCTTCTCAAATTTTTCTCCTATAATTTTTGCGTGGAGCCATTCGAGGGTTGTTATGTGTAAACGTGCGAAACATACAAACTGAAAGATGAATGCTGGTATTTCAAATATGCCATGAGGAATGATACCTATAATTGTGAACAGAGCTCCTTTTTCCATTCCCGCGTAAGCTATAACTGCACCAATAACTAAACTGTTAAGTGCAAGTTCCATACCTAAGAAAAGGGAGCCAAGTAGAGGAATCCAAACGAGCATTTTTAAAGGGTTGAAAAAATGTGCTGCGTTGTTTGTTAATATAAAAATAAAAAAATCCCATGTGTGGAATTCTGGTATTTGTGAAGGGACAAGAGTATCTAACCATTTTTTCAACTCTGGAAACAAAAGATAGGCAGAAAAAGCAAACAAAATCGAAAAGTAAAGTATACCAAAAAAGGAGAAACTCACAATTAAAATTAGCAATTTGTTCCTTTGGATGAAGCCAAATTTTGAAAGTTTATGCAAGATACCACAATCGAGCAATTTTTAACGTTTAAATTTATTTCGCCGCTAATATTTTTTTACTTTTTTGGTTAACTTAGCATATTCTTGGAACCGGGTCGCCTATGGGTCTGGCTATTATTCTTTTTCCGCCCACAACTGTTTGCATGGCAACTCCTTTGAAATCTTTTGTGGTTTCGCCTATGATTTCCGCTTCTTTCCCTTCCTCAATTTTCCTTAACATTTCCAATATTTCTTCAGCTTTTTCTTTTACGACACCGATTATTATTTTTCCTTCGTTTCCAACCTCAAGCGGATCTAAACCTAACATTTCGCATGCTGCCCGCACATTTTCTTTTATTGGAATTTTTTCTTCGTGGATTAGTATACCAGTCTTGGATTTTTCGCTGAACTCGTTTAATGCGTCGGCTAATCCGCCTCTTGTTGGGTCTTTCATGGCGACTATGCCGCCAACATTGCCTAATAAACGCTGAATTAAGCGATTTAAGGGTTGAACGTCGGATTTTATGCTGCTTCCGAAGCTTAATCCTTCTTGGGCTGATAAAACGGCTAAGCCGTGATCGCCGATTGTTCCAGACAATATGATTTTGTCTCCATCCTTAAGGTTTGAATCTAAAATCCACCTAGCACTAAAATCCCTTCTAAACTTTTTAACAACTCCAAAATTTTCTTCTAGGGCGGATGTTCTTCTGCCAATTCCAGAAGTGTTTATTATGCAGCCGCCTAGGTTTCCCCTCTCAATAACCTTAGTATCGCCCGTCACAATGCTTACGCCAGCTTCTTGGCATGTTTTTTGCATGCTAGCCAAAATCCTTTCAAAATCATTTAGGGCTAAGCCTTCTTCTAAAACGAAGCCGCAGGTTAACGCATAAGGTTCAGCGCCTAAAACCGCAATGTCGTTAACTGTACCCGAAACTGCCAAGCGTCCAATGTCTCCGCCTGGGAAAAATATTGGTTTGACAGCGTGGGAATCGCTTTTAAGCACTACATCGCCAATAACTGCTGCATCGTCTAAAGCTTCCAATGGAACCTCAGCGTTGCCAGAACCGCCAAAATACTTAACTATATAATTCCTAACCAGTTCGTGCATGACTGTTCCGCCGGCGCCATGCAACATGGTTATATTACCCTCATTAGCCTTCAATCAGTTTCACCTTTACCTTGGCTCTGAATATTAGCATGAGGGGGTTAAAAATAAACAAATCGCATCATTTTTTGGTTTAAAACCAAACCAATAGGGACCCTACCCTCTAGGTTTTCTGCAAAACTCTGTTGTAATTCTATGATTTATTAGCGTTCTTAAAGTTCAAAGTAGCCTAAAAACAGCTTTAACTAACGGAAAGCATATAAATCGCTATAACGCTGTTCAATTGCACAGTTGGAGCGAATACAAAGTGCCAAAATGGGGATACTCAATAACAGAAGAATTAGACCCAGAAAAAACCGTGAAGACGAGCGGACGAGAGGTTAGGGTATCCCATAAATCGGCACGGGAAATATGCAGAACAATTAAGGGAATGAACCTTTCTCAAGCAAAACAATATTTAAGAGATGTCATGGCGAAGAAAAAAGCTGTTCCCTTCAGAAGGTTTAAGAAGAAAGCTGGACACCGCCATGGCTTGGAAAAGGCTTTTGCGGGCAGATATCCAGTGAAAGCCGCAAAACATATTCTCAAATTATTAGAGGGCGCAGAAGCTAACGCTGAATTTAAAGGCTTAGACACTGATAGAATGCGCATAATCCACGCTGCGGCCTATCCAGGAATGAAAATTAAACGTTTTATGCCACGGGCGCATGGAAGAGCCACGCCGGATTTTGAAACCCTCTGCCACATAGAACTTGCCCTCGAAGAACAACCAGAAACAGGGGAAACCTAATGGCATCCGTCCAACATTTCATAACAGAGTCGAAAAAGAAGACACAAATCGACGAATTTCTGCAGAAAAAACTTGAAAAAGCAGGTTACGGCGGAGTATCAATATCAAAAACTCCCTTGGGGACGCACATTGTAATTTACGCTATGCGTCCTGGAATGGTTATAGGACGCGGCGGAGAAACAATAAAGGAACTTGCAAGCACATTGGAAGAGAAGTTTAAGGTTTCAAACCCGCAGATTTCAGTTTCAGAAATTGAAATTCCAGAACTGAACGCTTATGTTGTTGCCTCCCGTGTTGCCTCAGCCCTTGAAAGGGGTGTGCATTTTAGGCGTGCTGGTTTTTGGGCTTTAAACCAAGTTATGGAAGCTGGAGCCTTAGGGGCGGAAATAATCATAAGCGGCAAATTGCGAACTGAAAGAGCGAGGTTTGAAAAGTTTAGGGCTGGATATATGCCGAAATGTGGAGACTCAGCTTTAAAATATATGCGGAAAGCTGAAGTTCACGTTCAACTGAAACCAGGCATATTCGGAATAAGAGTTAGGATAATGCCTCCAGACGCTGTTTTTCCAGACAAAATCCAAATAGCTGAAACCCTGCCATCAGAAGAACCCACAGAACCAACAGAAGAGGCAACCGAAGAGAAAAGTGAAGAGAAAAAGGAGGAAAGCGAGTAAATGCCAATACTGCGCCTCAAAGAAATTCGTGACATGTCCTCTGAGGAACGAATGAAAAAACTTACTGAACTCAAAACAGAACTCCTAAGATTAAAAACAATGGTTAAAGCAGGCGGCGCCGTTGAAAACCCAGCAAGAATCAAGGAATTGCGTAAGACAATTGCCAGAATACTAACAATAGAAAAGGAACAGAAAATCGCCACTAAAAAAGTCAAGAAAGAGGAGAAAAAGAAATGAAAGTAACTCCCGACATAATCCGCGGCGAATTCATTGGAACAGAAGCCAAAGTTTCTAAAAGCACGCATCCTGGTTATGTTGGGTTATCGGGAAAGGTAATAGATGAAACTCGTAATACTTTCACAATCTTACATGAAGGGAAAAGGAAAAAGATTATAAAAGATTCAGCCATTTTCCATTTCAAATTTTCTGATGGAACCGTTGTTGAGATTGACGGCAGACTTCTTTTGGGAAGACCCGAAGACCGCCTTAAAAAAAGTGTTAAGAGGTTATGGTGATGTCGCTCACTTTTAAAAAGCCTAAGAAAACTTGCAATGATAGAAATTGCCCATTTCATGGAGAACTCCCGATAAGGGGTCGCATTTTAGATGGTTATGTTGTTAGTGCGAAAATGGATAAAACGGTTATAGTGAAGAGGGATTATCTTCATTATGTTCCAAAGTTTATGAGGTATGAAAGGAGACACAGCCGCATTCCATCCCACAATCCACCGTGCATAGACGCAAAAGAGGGAGACCGTGTAATAATTGCTGAATGCCGACCCATAAGCAAAACAGTATCCTTTGTTGTTGTGGAAAAATTGGAGGAGAAGTAAATTGGCGGCAAAGGCGAAACAGAGGGCATTGATTGCAAAGGGAATGATTGGTTTTGGACCAAAAATTTCAAGGGAACTTCCAGTCGGCTCAATTTTAAGATGTGCTGATAATACAGGCGCTCGAGAATTAAGGCTGGTTCAAGTTATGGGGTATAAGGGAAGGTTGAGGCGTTATCCATCCGCAGCCGTTGGCGACAGAGTAGTAGTCTCGGTTAGACACGGGACTCCAGACATGAGAAAGAAAATTTTTCAAGCGGTTGTTGTGAGGCAAAGGAAACCTTTCAGAAGGGATGACGGCGTTTGGATTCAATTTGAAGACAATGCAGCAGTAATAATAACCCCAGATGGGGAGATGAAGGGTTCAGAAATTCGTGGACCAGTGGCAAAGGA
>JASEJA010000017.1:0-15540 GCA_030017755.1 Candidatus Bathyarchaeota archaeon | reverse complement strand
ACAATAATTTTGCGTGATATTTTGGGTTTCGCAAAAACAAGGAAAGAGGCTAAAACAATAGTTTCTGAGGGCAAAATTCATGTGGATGGAAATGTTAGGCGTGAAGACTATTTCCCAGCAGGTTTGATGGATGTCCTTTCTATATCGGATGTTGATAAACATTTTCGCATATTACCATCAAAGAAAGGCTTAATTCTCCATCCCATCAGCAAGGATGAGGCAAGCTTCAAGCTTTGTAGAATAGAAAACAAGACAACGGTAAAAAGTGGGCACGTGCAGCTTAACCTTCATGACGGCTCAAATATTTTAGTGAAAGTTGCGGACCCAAAAAATCCGCAAGAAGACATTTACGAAACTCTTGACACTTTGAAAGTAAGTCTTCCAGATAGGCAAATTCTCGAACACATAAAATTGAAGGAAAATGATTTCGTTATAATAACTGGCGGAAAAAATATTGGAAAATATGGCAGAATAATCACAATAGAAACTGCAAAGGGGAAGAAACGGAGAAACACACTTGCAATAATAGAAGATGAGAAGGGCAATCGGTACCAAACAATTTTAAACTTCGTTTTTGCAGCAGGCGAAAAACAACCATTAATATCGCTTCCGGAGGCCACTCAAGTTGCTTGAAGATGAAATCCGCAAAATGTGGGAAGAAAATCCAACGCTTAAACCTAAAATTGAGAAGGTTGTTGTAAATATTAGTGTTGGAAAATCTGGAGAGCCTCTGGAAAAAGCCTCGAAAGTGTTGAAGCAATTAACGGGTCAAACTCCATGTAAGAGGAAAGCAAAGAAAACCATAAGAGATTTTGGAATAAGAAAGGGAGAACCAATATCCTGCATCGTAACGCTTAGAAAACAAAAGGCAATAGAGTTTTTAAAGAAAGTTTTGCCAGTAATCGACAACAAAATCTCAAAGGAACAATTCGATAAATATGGCAACTTCTCTTTTGGCATAAAAGAACACATCGAAATTTCAGGCGTAAAATACGACCCAGACATAGGCATATTCGGCATGGATGTTTGTGTTTCTCTAAGCCGTCCAGGATATCGCGTGAAAAATCGCCGAAAAAGGAAAGCAGAGATTGGTGTAAGGCATATTCTAACGCCTCAAGAAGCTATGATTTTCGTTAAGGACAATTTTGGAGTTGAAATAGTATAGAATTGGAGAGAATAGGCATGGGCAAACAAAAACCTAAAAAGGAGAGAAAACATGGAAAAGGGACAAGACCATGCAGCCGATGCGGCTCCTATGGTCCTGTTATTCGACGCTACAATTTATATTTATGTCGCCATTGTTTTAGGGAGGTAGCCAAAAAACTAGGTTTCAAAAAGTATGAGTGATGGGGAAAACTGAAATGGACACTTTGGCAAACGGTTTAACAACAGTAATGAATAACGAGATGCGAAACAAGAGAGAATGTGTGATTAGTCCTGCCTCCAAACTTTTGGGGCGAGTTTTAAGGATTATGCAGTTGAATGGTTACATTGGAGAATTCGAATTCGTGGATGATGGAAGGTCTGGGAAATTCAAAGTTCAGCTTTTAGGAAGGATAAATAAGTGTGGAGCCATCAAACCCCGCTTTGCAGTTAAAGTAGATGAGTTTGAAGAATGGGAGAAAAAATTCCTTCTTTCAAGAGAAGTTGGCATATTAATAATTTCGACACCTAAGGGAGTGCTATCCCACAAAGAGGCTAAAGAAAAACGCATGGGAGGCAGACTAACAGCATTCGTTTACTAGAGGGCTTTTAAGATGCGGGCAATAGAAATCTCCAGAACCATCCAAATTCCAGAAGACGTGGAAGTAACCCTTCAAGGAAGGAAAGTAACGGTTAAAGGCGAAAAAGGAACATTAACACGTGACTTTTCCTCCGCCCCAATATCAATACAGTTGGATGGTAAAATCCTTCGCATCTGGGCTGAATGGCCACGGAAAAAAGAGGCAGCCCTAGTAGGCACAATTTATTCGCATATCCAAAACATGATTACTGGTGTTAGGAAGGGTTTCACATGCAAGCTTAAGATAGTTTTCTCCCATTTTCCAATATCAGTTAAAATTAAGGATAAGACCGTTTTAATTGAAAATTTCACGGGTGAACGCAACCCAAGAAAAGCCAAAATAGTTGGTGATGTGCAAATCAAAGTTCAAAGCGAAGACATAATCATTCAAGGCATAAACTTAGAAGATGTAAGCCAAACAGCCGCAAACATTGAACAAGCCACTAAAGTGAAAAGAAAAGACCACCGTGTCTTCCTTGACGGCATATATGTACATGAAAAAATTGAGGGGATGGAAACATGACAAAACCGCCTACAACCACAGAAAAAGCATTAAAACTTAGAGCCCAAGTGAAAAAGAGAAAGCCAAAATTTGTCAGACAAGAAAGTTGGCGGTATAAACGCTTAAAAGAAAACTGGCGCAGACCAAAAGGGTTAGACAACAAAATGCGAAGGAAAATAAAAGGTTGGCCGCCCACAGTAAATGTTGGGTATAGAGGACCAAAGGTTGCTAGAGGGCTTCATCCATCAGGCTACAAAGAAGTTTTAGTGCATAATG
Source organism: Candidatus Bathyarchaeota archaeon (assembly GCA_030017755.1). Classification (GTDB taxonomy): domain Archaea; phylum Thermoproteota; class Bathyarchaeia; order Bathyarchaeales; family Bathycorpusculaceae; genus JASEJA01. Next base: position 12,979 of record JASEJA010000017.1, on the reverse strand, counting down.
CTGAGGAAATAAAAAAAGTTGACCCAAAGACGCAGGCCGTGCGGATTGCGCACACGGTTGGTAAGAGGGAGAGAGCCAAAATCCTTACTGAATCGAGAAAGAGAAGGATAACTGTTTTGAACATCAAAGAAGTTGTTAAAGAGGAAAAGCTGGAAAAAGAGGAAGAAACTGAAGAGAAGGAAAAACCAAAACAAAAGCGAAAGAGAAAAGAGAAACCTAAAGGGAGAGCAGAAGAGCAATGACTGGTCTTAAAAGTCAGCGGCGTTTGGCAGCTAAAATATTGAAAGTTGGACAAAACCGTGTGTGGATAGACCCGGAAAGAATGGAAGATGCAGAAACAGCAATAACACGGGAGGAAATTAAAAAACTAATTCATGAAGGCGTCATAAAACCGCTCCCGAAAAAGGGCGTAAGCCACGCAAGAGCGAGAATTCTACATGAGAAGAAAAAGAAGGGTCGAAGACGTGGAGTTGGCAGCAGAAGCGGGGCAGCCCATGCAAAAATTTCTAAAAAAGAAGCTTGGATGATCAAGATTAGAGCTTTAAGAAAGAGGCTTCGCGAATTAAAAGCCAGCAAAATCATTACCGAGAGCACCTATCGAAAATTATACAAAATGGCAAGCAGCGGAAGATTTGAGTCTGTTGGTGATTTAGAACGTTACCTTAAAGCCTATGAGCTTTGGAGGAAGCGTTAATGGCTAAAAATTCACGCTATTGCGTCCAGTTTCGAAGAAGAAGGGAGGGAAAAACAAATTATAAGTCAAGAAAAGCGTTAGTGCTTTCGGGAAAACCCCGATTAGTAACTCGTATAACACTTAAAAATGTAATTGCCCAAATAATAACGGCAAAACCCTACGGAGATGAAGTTTTAGTTTCAGCTCACAGCAGAGAACTAACAAAAACCTATGGATGGAAAGCATCTAGAAAGAATCTTCCAGCAGCTTATCTGACAGGGCTTCTTTGCGGATTAAAGGCCAAATCTAAAGGAATAAAAGAAGCAATTTTAGACATCGGATTATATTCACCTTCCAAAGGAGCGAAGGTTTTCGCCGTTTTAAAGGGAGTTTTAGATGCTGGAATAGATGTGCCATATGGTGAAGAGAAACTACCAGACGAGAAAAGAATAAAGGGCGAGCACATTGCCCAATATGCGCAAAGTTTATCCTCAAACCCTGAACAATACCCTATTAAATTTTCACAGTACCTAAAACAAAAAATTCCACCAGAAAGCCTCAGTGAGCATTTTGCGAAGATTAAAGCCGAAATAATTACTGCATTCAAGAAGGGAGGCAAGAAAAAATGACATCTAGAGAAAAATCCTCAGAAAGTTTGGAACATTGGGTTCCAAGAACCCGCCTTGGAAAAATGATTCAAGAAGGCAGAATAACATCCATCGAAGAAATTTTTATGGGCGGATTACAAATCCGTGAGCCACAGATTGTGGATGCTTTACTTCCAGACATACAAGAGGAAGTTATAAACATAAACTTAGTTCAAAAGCAGACAGACGCAGGAGAAAAATCAAGGTTTAAGGCTATAGTGGCTGTTGGAAACAGAGACGGTTACATAGGATTAGGCGCTGGAAAAGCAAGCCAAGTGCGAACAGCCATAGAAAAGGCAGCCGCAAACGCCCGCCTAAACCTTATACCAGTAAGGCGGGGATGTGGAAGCTGGGAATGTGGCTGTGGAAAACCCCATTCGGTGCCCTTTCAAGTTGAGGGAAAAACTGGAGGCGTAAAAATAGTTATTGTTCCTGGACCGCGAGGCTTGGGGCTTGTTGCAAGCGAAACTGCAAAGGTGATTTTGGGTCTTGCTGGCATAAAAGATTGTTGGACAAGAAGTTACGGTTCAACAAGGACAATTCCATCCTTTTCATACGCCATTTTTGATGCTTTAAAGAAAACCTATAGCCTCATAACTCCAATGGATTGGGTGAGATAAGTGAGTGAGGAGAAGCAGGAACGCACGTGCTTGGCGGTTGTAAGGGTTCGCGGAACAATAAGCGCCCCACGCCACGTAAGAGAAACACTACAGATGCTTAACCTGACAAGGAACAATTATGCTGTGCTAATCGATAATCGCCCATCCTTTCTCGGCATGTTAAAAACAGCGCAAAACTTTGTTACATGGGGCGAAGCTACAAAAGAAACAATAAACGAACTTATAAGAGAAAGAGGAAGAATTGCTGGGAATAAGAAGTTAACAGAGGAATACGCACAAAAAGTTGGCTTTAAATCGCTAAAGGAACTTGCGGAAGCAGTTTTTAATTGTAAAATTGAGTATTGGAAGTTGCCAAACGTTCAGCCAAACTTTAGGTTGCATCCGCCAACAAAAGGCTTTAAGGGAAAAATTAAAAAGGGTTATAGTGCTGGCGGCGAAGTTGGATATAGAGGCGAAAAAATCAACGAATTAATAGGGCGAATGGTATAAGGGCTTTTTAAACTTTTTGCGATATGTTTTATAACCGCTTTTGAAATGCCATTGTATCCGAGGAGAAGGAGAATTTGAGCGTTAAATGGCGAAGAAATAAAAAGGTTTTAAAAAAATTCAAAGTTATTAGCGCAATAAACAAGGTTAAAAGCAAAAACAACCCTCGAACATTTCCAATAAGTTCAAGGGTCACAAAATGGAAACATCCTCAAAAAGCTGAGTTTAAAATTTTCAAGGGAAGAAAATGGAAGGAACTTGAGCCCTTAATTGATGTTTTAGAAGAAAAGGATGAGGTAGTCATAGTTGCAGAGGCTAAAGGGGTTAACAAAGAAAATTTGAAAATTCAATTAGAAAATCAACGGTTGACTTTGTCTGGTGAGGCTTTAGAACGGAGATACCGTAAAAGTTTAAATCTTCCATCAAGAGTGATTCCAAACACAATGCGTACAAGATATAAGAATGGTGTGCTTGAAATAAGGTTAAAAAAGGCTGTTGAACAAGTTGCTAAAAGAGTAGCTGATTAAAATGCCGCATAAACTAAGAAAAATCAGAAAGAAACGTGGTTCTAGAACAGTGGGTTACGGAAGAGTAGGTCAACATAGAAAGTCAGGGTCCAAAGGAGAGCGAAAGGCTGGAAGACATAAACACTTATGGTCTTACGTTTTAAGGTATGAACCAGACTATTTCGGCAAGAAAGGATTCACTTCGCCGAAAAGCCTTAAACAAAAACAAAAGGTCATAAACGTTGGAAAACTTGAGGAGTTAGCCAAAACGGCTTCAGAGGAAAAGGAGGGTAAAATTTTCTTAGATTTAGAAAGTTTGGGCTATACTAAACTTTTGGGCACTGGAAAAATTACAAAACCGTTAATTGTAAAAGTAGCCTCATGCTCCAAATCTGCAGTTGAAAAGATAAAAGAAGCTGGCGGACAAATACTGTTGGAAACCCAAGAACAGGGAGAGTAGCTGTTAAGCCATGGCTGGAAGATTCCTAAATCTCTTCAAACCCATTGCAAGAGTAATACCAGAAGTAAAGGCTCCAGAACGTAGAGTCCGATTTAACGAGAAACTCTTCTGGACAGGCATTGTATTAGTGGTTTACTTAATAATGTCAGAAGTCCCCCTATACGGAATTTCACGCCCGCAAGAAGAAAGACTCAGCGCTTTAAGAATAATTTGGGCTTCCCACCGCGGCACCCTTATGGAACTTGGAATAGGCCCAATAGTCACAGCTGGATTAATACTTCAGCTCTTAGTTGGTTCAAACATGATAGAATGCAATATGTCACGTCCAGAAGATAGAAGCCTATTCACAACAGCAAGCAAAGTCTTCACGATAATCTTAACGGGAGTTCAAGCTTCAGTTTACCTAATCAGCGGAACTTTGCAGGCAGCAGGCCCTGTAGCCATAATGGTTTTTCTCCAACTAATGGCGGCTGGAATAATACTTCTGCTGTTGGACGAGCTTGTTCAAAAAGGCTGGGGGTTCGGCAGCGGAATAAGCCTCTTCATCATAGCTGGTGTGGCGCAAGCAATCCTATGGCAATGCTTTGGTCCACCAACGGGATTATTTACTAATGCCCTCGCATATATGTTAGGTGGTCAAGCAACACTAACCGAATGGATAGTTGGGATTGGCCCTGCATATCCGTCGCTTATTGGATTTATAACTACAATCGCTGCTTTTCTAATCATAATTTATATGGAAGGCGTACGCGTTGAGTTACCTTTGTCCTATGCGGGCTATAAAGGTTATCGCAGCCGATACCCGATAAAACTTCTTTACGTGTCTAACCTTCCAGTGATTTTTGCATCCGCCCTTTTCGCAAACATTTATCTCTTTTCACAACTCTTCTGGAGCATGAACGAGCAACCATCACCTGGACGAAACTTCTGGCTTGACCTTCTGGGGCAATACAGATGGACGGGAGAAGCCCCAAATCAGCAGCTTGAACCAGTGGGAGGGCTTGTATATTATGTGACTGCGCCGCATAGCCTTGCAAATGCGTTAGAGCGTCCAGATAGGGCTATTGGTTACATGATAATTCTCATCGTTTTCTGCATCATTTTCTCGCTTACATGGTTGGAAGTTGGCGGTTTAGGGCCTTCAACAGTGGCTAAACAACTTGTTGATGCTGGTATGCAGATTCCAGGATATAGACGTTCAGGAAAAGCTGTGGAGTCTATTCTTAAACGCTACATTCCCATAGTTACAATTTTAGGTGGAGCAATTGTGGGTTTGATTGCCGCCGTCTCAGATTTCTTCGGAGTTTTCGGTTCAGGAATGGGTATTCTACTTTCCGTAGGAATAATTTATCAGTATTATGAAATATTAATGAGGGAAAGAGCAGCTGAAATGTACCCAGCTTTTAGACGGTTGCTTGGAGAGTAGAAGGAAAATTGGGAATTTCTAAAAAATTATTTGTGAAAATAGTTATTAATACGAAATAGAAAGAAAAAAGAATTATTGGAAATCTTGAGGAGAAAGCATATGGATCTAATCGAATGGTTAACTATGCAGGAAGCCCCTGGAGCAACCGTAGCGATAATGTTGATTTGTTTTGCTATTTCATTCCTAAACTCTTCAATTAATCGTCTCTTAATTCACCGTTTTGTAGGTTGGCCCCAGTATAAAGAAATGCAAAAGGAAATTGCCGAATATCGCACTCAAATGATTCAGGCGCAGCGTAAACAAGATAAGAAGCTTCTTGAAAAACTGAAAAAGAAGGAAACACAAATTCTTAACATGCAGAAAAAAATGTTTAAACCCCAAATGGTCCTTTTCGTCATTTCCTTAAGCTACATTTTCATCTGGTGGTTTGTTTTAGGACCCCTGTATGGAACAAACATTGTAGCGTATATTCCTGGAATTGGACAACAATTTTTATGGATATGGTATCTCATCTGCTCCCTCCTTTTTGGAACGCTTGCATCCAGAGTGTTGGGCATAATGCCAATCGAGTAAGGGGGTGAAAGGATGCCGCAGCCTCACTTACGCACGAGAAGCAGAAAACGCATAAAAACCAAATTGCCAGGCGGAAGAAGCCAAACTCACTATAATAGAGAAAAGGTGTCAACATTTTCCTGTTTCATTTGTGGTCAGCCCTTAGCCGGAATTCCACGTAGCGTGTCTACGAAAATGTGTAAACTCAACCGAACCAGAAGAAAAGTTTGGCGCATCTTTGGCGGACAAATGTGCCACAACTGTCTCAAAAACGCTTTAAAACAGGCTGCAAGAACCGTCTAAAACCTAAATTGAGGAAAAACCGTTGAGTGAAAGAAAAAAATCCATAGTTATTTGTATCTGCGGAATGGCTGGAAGCGGAAAAAGCACACTAGCAAAAAAACTTGCAGAAAAATATGGGCTTAAGTATTATTCCGGCGGAGACGCACTAAAAGCCCTAGCGCTCGATGAAGGTTATAAAACATCTGAAAGTGGATGGTGGGAAAGCGAAGAAGGCAAACGTTTTCTGGAAAAGAGGGGGAAAGACCCAAAATTTGATAAGGTCGTTGACGAAAAACTTTTAGAACTTGCAAAGCAAGGAAATGTGGTTTTGGACAGTTGGACAATGCCGTGGCTTCTAAAAGAGGGTTTTAAAGTTTGGCTGGAGGCTTCTCCAAATAAGAGGGCTGGGCGAATAGCCTTTAGAGATGGAATAAACGTCAAAGAGGCTTTTAACGCTTTAAAAAATAAGGAGGAGCGGACAAAGGCTATATACAAAAGGCTTTACGGTTTCAGCTTAGGAGAAGATTTTTCACCCTTCCACTTGATTTTGGACACGGACTTTTTGGAAGCTGATGAAGTTTTCCAAGTCTTATGCATGGTAGTAGACAATTTAATCCTACATTCCAAGAATTATTAAAATCCCCATTAACTGGTTTTTACGCAAAATTTAAAACTATTCTAGAATTATTTTCTAGATTGCTTTTCTATTTTTCTATAATTAACCTCTAAAAGCATTGGTGAGGGGGTTTGGAGATGGAGAATGGCGAATTGAAAATCGACCATTTGGTTTTTGGGTTGCTTATGGGGACAGATTTTTCTTTCTCACTATGGTATTTTTTGAAACTCCTTGATGAAACAATTTTGACACTTGCGCTTTTTAATTTTCTCTTTGCTTCCCTAATTTTTCCGTTGAATGGAGCGCTTACAAAGAAAATATTCATCCTTGCTATTGGTAACATTATAGGGTTAGTTTGGAATTATCTTTTTTATTTATTTGCTTATACAGCGGCTAGCTCTTTAGGAAATCTTTTCAGTATTCTCTACATAATTTTAAGTCCTTTCATAAACCTGATATGGATTGTCTCCCTTTGGGCTATAAGCTTAACAATGTTAGCTTCTTCTAAAAGAAAAGTTGAGGGTGAAATTTGATAACTGAACTTTTAGAAGCCCTATTACTATTTTTAACATTTTTAATAACCGCATACCTAATTCGACATTACATATTCACCTTAAAAATTCTCGAGAACCACAAAAGGAATAAGAATGCTAATGGAATGGAAAACGTAACTTACCAACCAACAGTTTCAATTTTAATTCCAGCGCATAATGAAGAGCAAGTAATTGGAAGAATCCTTCAAGGAATAACTAAACTGACCTATCCAAAAGACAAGTTACAAGTTATAGTTATCGATGACGCTTCAACGGATAACACGGGAAAAATAAGCGAAGAATACTCAAACGAATATCCATACATCAAAGTCATACACCGAAGTCAAAAAGAAGGAAAAAGGGGAAAAGTCTCAGCCTTAAACGCCGGATTTAAACATGCCAGCGGAGAAATCATTTTGTGCTTCGATGCAGACTATTACCCGCAAAGAGACATTGTGGAAAAACTTGCGAAAAATTTTGTTGACTCAAAAGTTGGTGCAGCGCAAGGTAGAGTTGTCGTTTTAAACGAGCCCCAAAACATAGTAACAAGACTTGTAGCATTAGAGAGAATAGGTGGATACTGTGTTGACCAACAAGCAAGAGACACTTTAGGATTAATCACACACTTCGGAGGCACAGTTGGAGGTTTCAAACGTGAAGTGCTAGAAAGCCTTGGAGGATGGGACGAGTCAATCCTTGGAGAAGACACAGACCTAACTTTTCGCGTATACCTTGCTGGTTATAAGATTAATTATGTAAATGATGCTGATTGTTATGAAGTGGCTGTTAAGAGTTGGCGAGCCTATTGGAGGCAACGGTATATATGGGCTAAGGGGCATATGCAATGCGCCCTAAAACATTTTTTTAAGGTTTTAAGAAGCAAAAATTTAAGTTTAAAAGAGAAAATTGACGGCTTACTTTTGTTAAACCTCTATTTCATGCCAGTTTTGGTTTTGTTTTCATGGATTATTGGTGGTTCACTGTTTTTCCTAAACTCTTCCTCATGGTTTAGCATGGTTTGGACATCCATTCCAGTTTCTTTTTCTTTTTACAGTTTTGTGGGAAATTTCGCTCCATTCTTTGAAGTTGGGATAGGCGCATATTTAGATGGTAGAACAAGAGCTCAATGGCTAATCCCACTATTGATATTCACTTTTCTGTACAACATACCAATATGCACCAAAGCCCTTATAGATTTGCTTATATCAAAAATTTTCAGAAAAAATTGTAACCATTGGACAAAGACGGTTCACTCTGGAAATGGAAACAGTTATATTACCAGTTGATGGATAAATCCCAAAAAGATGGGAATGGTTCCGAATCCGACTCCAACAACACTTATCCTATTAACCATGGGAGTTTCAACCCTCATCCTAATAATGCTTTTACCCGCACTCCTTGAACTGAAAAAGCCTAAAGATGCTGGACCAAGAATCATCCTTAATCATGCCAATGGTATGCAAATATTATGGAAAGAGGCTATGCCAATATTAGATGTGGACGAAGAGCGCATATCAGATAAAATATTACTTAAGAAAATAATCGATGTTATCTCTGTTTTACCAAACTTAGAGGCCTGAGAGGTTTATTTCTTAAGAAAAGTTTGGCGCTTCTCCATTTCTCTTTGGCTATTTCCAAATTGCCCACCACGCTGCCATGGATGGAATAAACAATGTAGCAAAGGTATATACACTTAGAACATTCACCATAAATTCTGCGTAAAGCATTAAACTCCTCACTTTCCCAGACGTCGGGCAAATCAAAAATTGATGCTGCGGGTGGGTTAAGATGGCAACCAGCAACTCGCCCTAAATGGTCTATGATAAAGAAGTTCTTGAGGGCGCGACACTTCCATATTCTATTACCATTCAAGTAAAGATTTTTTACAGCCTCCAAAGTTTTAGTTGTTATGAGGACATTGCTGTTTTTCCTTTCTATATCCATAAGCGTATCACAAAGCTCAACCATAGCCCTGTTATCCGTTATCAAAAACTCGTCATTTTTCCTGCCGATTTTGAAAAGCTGATTTGGGTCATTAGAGGGGTCATAAGAGTATAGGCAATACCAAACAGGAATTCCCTTTTCTAAGAAGTAGTTGGTGAAATCCACCATTTCATAAAGGTTAAATTGAGAAATTATTGGCGACACGCCCACACGAATTCCATTTGCATGAAGTTTTTCGATGGTTTGCATGGCTTTTTTCCATGAACCCTTAACACCTTTCAAATAATCATTTTTTCTTGAATCTAAACTGTCCAAGGAAATAGCAACAAAATCCACCGTGCGTAAAGCATCTATTTTCTCCGCTGCCAAGCTTCCATTATCATAAACAGTTGTTATAAAAAAGCGTGAGGCATAATCCAAAATTTCGCCTATATCCTCTCTTAAAAGCGGGTTCCCTCCTGAAAAAACTATTTCAACGACACCAAGTTCCCTGAGAATATCAAGTCCTCTTTTGACTTCTTCTGTAGACAACTCTTTCACGTCTTGTTCTCGCCACACGTTGCATCCTCTGCAGCGATAGTTACATTTCCTTGTGATCATCCATTGAACGTGATAGGGCTTATTGGGAGCCATAGAATATCTGGCAATTCGTGCAGCCTTCTGGAGTGTTAACCCCAAGGAATTTCACTTCACACTTTAAAATTTTATTGTGGATATTTTAAGGTAACGCAAAGAAAGGCTAACTTTTTAAGGCAAGCCAAAGATGGTCTGAAACGGGTCTTGGCAAAGTTTGAATTTTTCCATCTTTTCGCATAATCCTATGCTCACGCTTGTTTTCCAAGAATTCGCCAATAACTGAAGCGTTAACCTTGTTCTGTTTTAATTCTTCAACCATCTTGTCTGCAAATTCTTGCTTAGCCGAAATTAGTAAAGCACCAGAGCTGATGAGCTGTAATGGGTCAATTTTAAAATATTCGCATATTTTTCGAGTTTCTGGTTGAATGGAAATCTTTTCCTCATAAACTTGAAAGCCAACATTTGAGGCTTCAGCCATTTCATGAATTCCGACGCTTACACCGCCCTCGGTTGGATCATGCATGGCATGGACCCCACCAGTTTTTACGGCTATTAGCGCATCTTTAACAACGCTTATTTTATTGTAAAATTTTTTAGCACTCTGCAAGACGGCTGATTCTAACGCCTTTCTTAGCTGTATCTCCTTTTCAGTTGCAAGGATGGCTGTTCCCTCTATCCCTACACTTTTGGTCAGTATGATTTTGTCTCCTGGTTTGGCATCCCCAGCTGTAACATATTTTCCTTTATCTGTTATCCCCATTGCGCAGCCAATAACTATCGGATTTGTCAAGCCCGGAGTTACTTCACTATGTCCTCCAATAATAGCTATTCCCAAACCTTTCGCTGCCTCATCCATCTGTGTGCATATGGTTTCAAGAGTTTTTTTATCTCCATCTTCTGGAAGCAATATGCACGACGAGAACAATGAAGGCTCTACACCAAAGGTTGCAATGTCATTAGCATTTATGTTAACCGCTAGCCAACCAATTCTTTCCACAGCGCCAGTTATTGGGTCCATAGAAACAATTAAAGACTTGTTTCCCACGTTAATTATGGCACCGTCGAATCCAGCAGAAGGTCCCAAAACAACTTCTTGGCGTTTAACTCCTAAATTTTTGAAGACGACTTCTTTTAAAATATCGACGGGAATTTTTCCTTGAGGAAGTTTCAGTATTTAACCCTCCATTATGGAATTAAATCATTTGTCTGTTGGATTTATTCATTACATGTGACAAGAGTTAACCGTGATGGTAGGCATATTGTTTTCGTTTAAAGACATCAAATTTTTAAACATCTTTACCTACTCAAGTTTTAGAATGCCGTCCAAAAAATACAGTGTTTCAGTTTTAATTCGCACGAGAGATGTGGAAAGTTTTTTACAACAACTCTTGCTGAGGCTTTCCAGCCAAACACTGCAGCCTTACGAAATGGTTGTTGTAGATAATTTTTCGTCCATTGAAAAGCTAGAAGAGATGAGAAAATTTTTGTCCTCAGCTAAGAAAGACTTCTTTAGTAAAAATGTTGGTTTAAAACTTGTTCCGATAGGGGATAAAGAGTTTTCCCACCCATATTCTACAAACGTTGGAGTTTTTGTTGCAGATGCAGACCTTATTTGCATAACAAATGGGCATTCTTTGCCTTCTTCGGATGTGTGGCTGGAAAGTGGAGTACGCCATTTTAACGACCCAAAAGTTGCAGGAGTTGGCGGCTACTTTTCTCCACATAAAAATGGGACTTTATGGGAAAAGCTCGTATACAATTCATGGAAGAAGCTTAACGAAGTTAGTAAAGCTTACGTTAGAGACAGCTTTTTTTCAACAATAGATTGTCTCTTAAGAAAATCGTTATGGGAGGAATATCCCTTCGATGAAAAAATACCAAACGAAATTCCCTATGCTGGAAAATTTGGGGGAGAAGATTATGATTGGGCAATAGAAATGCAGGCAAGAGGCTACAAGATAATTGTTGAACCAAAATTTAGTGTGCGCCACTCTCACAAGGAAAAAATTGAACAGCTCCTTCCGAAACTTCTTATTTGGCGTCAAATCAGAAAGAAAATTAGAAGGCTTAAGCGTCCAAGAAAATCCTTTACCAAAATATGGAAAACCAAACCTGCATATTACAATATTTAATTTTACCCAAAATTAAAATCTATAAACACATCAATAAGCTTCAAGAGGAAAAGGAATGTCTAAAACAGTAAACTTCCAAAAAATCTTCATAACTGGAGGCGCAGGCTTCATGGGAAGCCACGTTGTTGACAGATTATGCCAAGAGGGGAAAGAAGTAGTTGTCTTTGACAATCTTAGTTCTGGAAAACTTGAAAACATAAGGCAGTGGCTGAGAAAATCAAACTTCAACTTTGTACGTGAAGATCTCTTAAAACCAGCAAGCATTTTAGAACCTTTATCAGAATGTGAAATCGTTTTTCATTTGGCTGCAAATCCAGAGGTTAGGGTTGGCGCTGCTGACCCTAAAGTGCATTATGAACAGAATATAGCTACAACTTTCAACCTTTTGGAAGCCATTCGCAAAGTTGGTTGCGTTAAGAGTTTTGTTTTCACCTCTTCATCAACTGTTTATGGGGACGCAGAGAAAATTCCAACGCCAGAGGATTATGCGCCTCTTAAACCAGTTTCAATTTATGGCGCTTCTAAGCTTGCTTCTGAGGCTTTGATAACAGCCTATGCTTACACCTATGGGTTTAAAGCCATAATTTATAGATTGGCAAATATTATAGGTCCGAGGTCGCAGCATGGCGTCATATATGATTTTGTAAACAAACTTTCTGTGAATTCGAAAAAGTTGGAAATTCTTGGGGATGGGGCTCAGAGAAAATCTTACTTATACGTTGATGATTGTATAGAAGCCCTTCTTATTGGCGTTAGCCATTCACATAACAGAGTGGAAATTTACAATGTTGGTTCAGAAGATCAGGTGAACGTTAAAGAAATAGCCGATATTGTCTGTCAAGAGATGGGTTTGAGAAATGTTGAGTATGTTTATACTGGCGGTGTTAACGGCGGAAGAGGCTGGAAAGGAGACGTGAAAGTCATGCTTTTAAACATCGAAAAAATTAAAAGCCTCGGATGGAAACCCAAGCTAAACAGTTGTCAAGCAGTTGAGAGGACTGTTAAAGCACTTTTGCGTGAAAGGAAATCAATTTCATGAGGGCATAGCCCTTGCGTGATAAAGGTGAATATTGCCCAAAGGTTTCAGTGATAGTTCCCGTTAAAAATGGAGCCGCATATATAAAAGAGCTTTTGGATTCTCTCATGCAAGTTGATTATAATAAGGATAAACTGGAAATCATTGTTGTAGATGGAAATTCCACAGACAACACAAGAGAGATAGTTTCACAATATCCAGTTAAACTCTTATTAGAAGAAAGACCAGGATTAAATGCGGCGAGAAATACAGGCGTAAAAAATAGTAACGGCGAAATTGTTGCTTTTACGGATGCTGATTGCATCATACCAAAAAATTGGGTAAGCAAAATTGTCGACAATTTTCGAGACTTTCAAGTTGGTTGTGTTGGTGGAAATGTTTTGGGATATTATGACAGTTTTTTGTCTCATTATTCTGATGAAAGCTTCATTCCAGTCATGAGAATTTTCAGAAAGAAAGAAGTGTTAAACTCTGTTAAGCCTCCCCAAAA
>JASEJA010000085.1 GCA_030017755.1 Candidatus Bathyarchaeota archaeon | reverse complement strand
AATTTATTTAAACCTTACTAGTTTATTACTAAAATCGTGAGTAAGTAAACCATGCCAGACTAACGATGTGATTTTGAAAACATAAAAGTCTAATAACGATTATATACTCTTTTCATAGACGATTTCTGTGGTTTCCGGCGGTTCAAAACCCAACCTTTCTAATGCAGTTATTATGGGTTTATAATTGCATGTGAACCCATAAATCCTTTTGATTTTTGCGGCAGAGCAGTAACCTTTTAGAAACTTTATCATGTCGAGAACTGCTTCATAATCTCCGTCTATATAGCTCGTTTGTATGCTGTTTTTGCACCACTCACTGGAGGTTGCATCCTCCGTAAGCGTTAAACCATCAATTTTGCCTTCATCATTCATGTGCAATATTGCCTTTCTTTGTTTAATGAACCGTTCAAGGTCACGTTTTTCCAGAGAAAACCAATGAAACAAAACTGTATATAAACCAGCCGACTTATGATATACTCTCGAATTCTGCAGAGAAACCCATGAGACTTCTGTTTCGTTTTCTTCTATCCACCTTGAGTTATTGCTTTTTTCTTCCGTTATTTTTTCCATTTTCATTTCAACAAATTCTGCTACCTGTTTAAACCCAAGTTTCTGCAGCAATGTTCTAGCAGCTATATTATCAGATTCTGTAACAAGTCTTGCCACTTTTGCACCTTTCTTTCTTGCATATTCCAAACATTTTTTGGTTATGGCTGTTGCGACTCCCCTACGCCTATATTTTGGGTCTGTTCTAGCCCCACTAAGCCAAACTTCATCTGGTTTGTCTATACTTAAATGGGAAATTCCAACAGGCACATCATCAATAGTGGCGACAAATACTCTGTCATTCTTTTCTTTAAGCCATTTATCCCAAACCTTAGGTATATAATCGCCCCAGCTCCAAGTTTTCTCACAAAATTTGAAAACTGCCTCATGATCTGTGGAACGAGCTTTTCGTACATGGATTTTCGGCTTTGATTTAAAGCTTTCCATAATAATAAGATGATTACAGAAAGCTTATTGAGGTTTCCCTTAGGAAGTGAAATTCTCTCATTATTTCGCAATGAATAAAAATGGGTGGTGCGGTCGCCGGGATTCGAACCCGGGTCGTCAGCGTGGCAGGCTGATGTCCTAGACCAGGCTAGACTACGACCGCACATTTTGGCTAAAGAGATTTTGTTGAAGTTCTTATTTTCTTTTTCTAAGAATGGGTTTAGGGATAAACGTTTGCTTTAGAATTTTCGTTTTAGGATGTTTTCGAGTTCTTTCATCTTTTTTATTGTTATGTCTGAGTGAGTTGTTATCCATGGGCTTGGGTTCTTAATTTGGCATATGCAAATGGTTCTTTTACCTTTTAGTTTGGCATAAAAGAGTTCCATGCATGTTCCAGCTGAAAGTTTGGGAAGATAAGCAACTAAAACGTCGCATTTTTCTATGTCTTCTAAATCTCTTCTTATAAAATCCGCTGCTGGAACCTTATTCCACCAACCAGGCTCATTTCCTCTGTAAATGATTTTTTCACGTTCCCAAGGGTCAACTGGTTCGTAACCGCAGCGGACACAAATTTCATGGATTTGTTGTCTATAAGACTGTTGTTTTTCCATGCATTGGATTGGACCTGAAATAAAAACTTTCTGTTTCATAATTAATCAACACTTGATTGGTGGAGACTTTTATCTGTTTCTAACGAAAAAATTAAGAGTGGGGCAGATATTTTGCTCTTTCTAAACGGTAATGGAAGTGAATAATCAATAAATGGGATTCATCGACCCTCTAACAGCAGTTATCCTCACATTCTCCTTTCTTGGATTACTGCTGTATAAGCGTGTGAATCTTGCAATAACATTGAATGCTACAGCTTTGCTTTTGGCTTTGCTTGCACTTGATTGGCAAAACATTCCCAAAGTGATTTTTGACACTACGGATTATTCAACAGTTGATGGCATGCAAGCGATTTCAGTTGTGCTCGCAACTTTTGGAATTACTTTTTTAAGCCAACTCTACAACGAAACAGGAGTGATTAAACGCCTAAGCGAAAGCCTAAGCAAAATTGTTAAAAACTCAAAAATAATTTCAAGTATGCTTCCGGCAGTGATTGGTTTTTTACCTGTTGCTGGCGGAGCATTAATGTCAGCGCCAATAGTGGATGCTGAAACTGAAAAATTGAAGCTAACGCCTGAAAAGAAAACCTATGTAAACTTATGGTTTAGGCACACCATTTTTCCAGTTTACCCCATTAGTCAGTTGTTAATAACAACTGCGGCGCTTACTAACGTGCCCATTTTTCTGATAATATTGCGCCAGATTCCAGTAGTTATCGTTATGGTAATTGTCGGATACTTTATGGCTTTTTGGAAAATTTCTAAAGTAAAAAGCCCAGAAAACCATGGAGAAAGCGATTCAATCTCAAACCTAAAGAACTTCTTCATTTCTTTTTCTCCAATTTTAGCAACAATAATTGTGGTTGTTGCATTAGGTTCATTTGGTTTTAATTTATCTGAACAAGGTTTTGATGTCCTCATAGCAACACTTCTTGGAATATTAATTTTAATCATCATTTCAAAAGCAAACTCCAAAGTCCTCGCAAAACCCTTAAAAAACAAGGGAATTTATGGAATTACATTTGCAGTTTATGGAGCATTCTTGCTAAGAAATGTTATTAAAGCTGCAGGAGTATCAGAAGTTTTCAACACGCTTGTTACAAACGGAAACATCAACATCGTAGCTCTTTTAACTATAATTCCAAGCATTTTAGGGTTTCTCACAGGTTCTCCCTTGGCAGGAATATCCATAAGCATCTCAATTATGGAAGGAGTCATAAAATTCTTGCCAAATATTGCTTCACTTATTTACATGAGCGCCTACCTTGGATACATAATAGCACCAACCCACCTATGTTTTACATTCACAGCAGAATATTTCAAATGCCCCCTCGGAAAAGCCTACAGATATGTAATTCCCTCATTTTTAGTGACGTCCCTAGCTACACTTCTAATCTACTTCCTATTTTAAAGTAAAGTCCTCAAAATCCTAACCTTTCAAGAGAAAAAGTTCGGTGCCGAGGGCCGGGTTTGAACCGGCGACAACCCGGTCTTCAGCCGGGCGCTCT
>JASEJA010000016.1 GCA_030017755.1 Candidatus Bathyarchaeota archaeon | reverse complement strand
TTATTTGCTTTAGGCCGTGCTTTCTAAAATTAGTTTTAGTTTTTCGGCTATGTCTTTTGATATTGGGAGTATGGCGTTTTGGGAGGCTTTCCATATTTCTATGCCAACTAGGTTTCCGTCTTTGTCCAGGTCTATGTAGGCGTCTTCGCTCAACAATTGGGTGTCTACTATTTCATACTCTTTGAACTTTATATATAGTATATCGGATTCTCTGTCATATTCGACTTTCATTTAATCTTCACCCATGTTTTGCCTTCTAGTTTTCTGCTGATTATTTCTTGGGCGTTTGATGTTATAAACATTGTCACAATTTTGATCTCCTTATCCTCTTTGAAGTATGCTACTAAAAGATATTTCCCATTAAGCTTCTTGAAGACTATTGTTGTTCCCGTGCTTAAGTCATAATATGTCTGGGAGGGGCGCAATATTGCCTCCAAAATCATGTTCTCAGTATACCCCTTTCAACTGCTCTAGTTTTTGCGTGTTTTGTAAATTTCATGTAAACGCAACCCTTCCATTGAAGTTCTATTGGTCAGCTTATTACAGTTGTGGCTGTATTATTTCCCATTTTTAGCGAAAAAGCGTTCTTTTCCTTAACCCTCTTGGACAGTTCTCATTGTTAGATGTCATCCTAAATCTTTTAATTGAAATTTTCGATGACGTGCGTTTCGTTTTTCTGTTATTAAGAGAACAGGTTAAAGTTAACAGCAAATCAAATTGCAATACCTGAAGGAAAATGCAAGGCTTTTTAGGTCGTTAGTTTAACATCATATTAAGTGGCTGAAAAGGATATTATCGTTAAGTGTCCAGTTTGTGGTGAAGAGTTTAGAGGCGAGCCGTTGAAAGCGTATTCACTTAAAAACTTAAAAGAATTACGTGGGCCGGGCCGGACTTGAACCGGCGACCTCAGCCTCGTAAGGGCTGCTTTAGGCTTGCTTTTTGACAGGGCGAGTGTCCTAACCAGGCTAGACGACCGGCCCTCTTTGAGATTTAGGATGTTTTGTTTTTATTAAAGTTTGGTTGTTGAGAATAAATATTAAGTTGTTATTTTATTACTGAAAAGAGAGAAAATTGTGCTATTGAGTTTAGCAGAGTGGAGCAAATGTGAGGAAGTGAAATGAAAAAGATTCTAGTTACGGGGGCGGGAGGACCAGCCGGCGTAAATTTTGTTATGTCGCTTAAAATAGCGCCTGAAAAAATGTTTATTGTTGGAACAGAAGCCAACGAATATTTTGTCCACTTGGCATCGGTAGACAAGAAGTATTTTGTTCCTAAAGCATCAGACCCAACTTATATAGATGCACTTAATAAGATAATAGAAAAA
The DNA here is from genome assembly GCA_030017755.1 of Candidatus Bathyarchaeota archaeon. Classification (GTDB taxonomy): domain Archaea; phylum Thermoproteota; class Bathyarchaeia; order Bathyarchaeales; family Bathycorpusculaceae; genus JASEJA01. The sequence goes on along the minus strand of JASEJA010000016.1, from coordinate 20,415 downwards.
GAGAAAGTAGAGTTTGTTCACGCTCAGCCAGATGTTGAAGTAGCCACAATTTCAGAAAACCGTGAAAAATTGAAAGCGAAAGTCTTTCTTCCAGCAAAAGAAACAATCCGCATATGCCAAGACAAGTTGAAATCAACAGAAAAATGGGAGAAAAATAATGTTCCAGTAGCAAAATATCTTGAATTACAAGATGAAAAAGAGGTTGACAAAGCTTTCAAAGAATTGGGCACCCCAATCTGGATTAGGGCAAGACATGGCGCCGGCGGCAGAGGAAGCACATTAGCCTACAATAAAGAAACAGCTTTATCTTGGGTTAAATATTGGAAATCCCGCAAAATGGGTTGGGAGTTCATAGCACAAGAATATTTACCTGGAAGAAACATAGGCTTTCATAGCTTATGGAAAAATGGCGAACTTATAACATCAATGGCAAGAGAACGCATAGAGTATATTTATCCAAACCTTGCTCCTTCGGGCATTACGGGTACACCATCAGTTCAAAGAACCATCCATGATGAGGTTGTAAACGAGATAGGGACTAAGGCGGTTTTAGCCATTGACCCAAACTTTAATGGAATTGCATGCACAGATTTAAAAGAGGATAAGAATGGTGTGCCTCATGTGACGGAAATTAACGCTGGAAGAATGTTCACAACATCCTTCTTCTTCTCATATGCAAGCAAAGTACTGCGAAAAGACTATTGCGCCAATATTCCTTATCTCTACGTGAAGATTGCATTTGATGAAAAATTGCCAAACATACCAAAGTATAATATTTTGCCAGAAAATATCTATTGGATTCGCCACATCGATGCGCCAGCAAAGCTGGTTAAAAATGGAAAAATTATCGGAGAAATGTACCGTTGATTGAAGCTGTCATATTTGACCTCGACGGCACATTAATTCACTTGCCAATCGACTACGACAAACTCTTTCAAGAAATAAACCAGATAACGAAAACTTCTAATTTACATCCACTTACGGAAGTTGTTGCCAAATTGGACGAGGAAACAAAAAAGAAGGTCTTTGAAGTTTGGAATAAGATTGAGATTGAAGCATTGACAAAAATGAAAGTAAACAATGAAGGAATCGCCCATTACAAGAAATTCTTGGAAAAAAAGAAAGCCCTTGTAACAATGCAAGGCAAACCCTTCGTGCAAGCTGCTTTAAACCGTTTAGGCTTATCATTCAACTTCGTCATAACAAGAGAAGATTCTCTTAACAGGGTTGAGCAGCTTAAAATTGCCGCAAAGAAACTTGAAATTCAAACACGAAACATCCTTTTTATTGGAAATACAAATGGAGACATGCGAGCAGCGGAAACTGTTGGATGCCAATTTATGAGGGTTTGAGAATGAAAATATGGTATGACGCATGTACCGGCAAACAAGTGCGATATGGCGTAGCTATAGCACATAGACTTAGAGAGAAGAGGCATGAAGTAATTTTAACTACGAGAAAACATCCAGATACCTTGCCTTTGGCAAAGTTTCTAAATGAAGAATTTATTGTTGTGGGGAGATATGCTCCAAGCACGTTGCTTTCAAGAATTAGAGAAAGTTCAAGACGTCAACTGTTGTTCTGCAAAATGTTTGCGAAGGATGTTCCAGAGGTAGCAATTTCACATCGTTCAGTTGAATTGTGCAGAGTTGCCTTCGGATTAGGAATACCTAACATTTCAACTCATGATACAGTTCACGCCGAAGCCATAAATAGGCTCACCATGCCCCTAATCGATTTTCTGGTTATTTCCAAGGCTTTGCCAAAAAGTTGTGTGGAAGGCTATGGAATAAAGAAAATTTATAGATTTGATGGAGTAGACGAAGTTGCTTGGATAAAAAATTTTGAACCAAAAATTAAGTACGATTACAAGAAACCGTTAATTGTTATAAGAGAAATTGAAGAAAAAGCTGCATACGCCCAAAGAAAAGAAAATTTAACAAAAACATTAGCGAAAAAACTATCCTCCATCGGCAACATTTTGTTTTTGCCACGCTATAAAAAACCTGCAGTAAAAAACCTAATCACTCCAAAAGAGTTCGTTGATTCTGCAACTCTAGTTTCCCAAGCAGACCTAGTCATTAGCGCTGGGGGAACAATAGCTAGAGAAGCAGCATTACAAGGAATACCCACAATAGTTGTACCCATATTTGGGAAACTTCATGTTAACGATTACCTAGCGAGAAAAGGGTTTCCCTTATTTACCGTAGCACCCGACAAAGTCCTCAATTATGCTAAGAAGCTTTTAGGGAAAACTTGGGATGTTAAAAATCTTATAGACAAACTTGAAAATCCGGTTGATGTAATAGAAAGAATAGTTAGAGAAGAAATTGGGCGATAACATGGTGTTGTAGAATGAATGTTCAAGGAAAACATGTTTTAATTACTGGTGGAGCAGGATTTATTGGTTCACACTTGGTTGAAGAATATTTAGCAAATGAAGCGGGAAAAGTTGTTGTCTACGACGATTTCTCCACTGGAACTATGGAGAATCTAAATGAAATAAGAGACAAACGATTAGAAATTGTCAAAGGATCCGTTTTAGATGTTGCCACACTTAATGACGCCCTAAAAAAAGAAAAAATAAATATCATAGACCACCTCGCAGCTGAGTTAGAAGTTTACACAGGCATAAAGGATACAGAAAAAGACGCCCACATAAACATTTTAGGAACCCTAAACATTTTGAATATAGCATTAAAAAATAAAGTAGAAAAAGTTCTGTTTGCTTCTTCAGGAGCTGTTTATGGAGAAGCAAAATATCTTCCAATAGACGAAGAACACCCATTAGAACCACATTGGCCTTATGGAGTTAGCAAATTATCTGCTGAACGGTACGTAATACAGTACCACAAACTTTTTGGCTTAAACACCACGGCTTTTCGATATGGCATTGTATATGGGCCTAGAGAATGGTTCGGCCGTGTTCTGACAATGTTCATTAAGAGAGTATTTCTTGAAAATAAACCGCCAGTAGTGTTTGGCGAAGGCATGCAAACCAGAGACTTTGTTTATGTGAAGGATATTGTTAGAGCGCATATGTTGGCCATAAAAAAACCAGAAGCGACGGGTAAAGTGTTTAATTTAGGAAGCGGAAAAGGCATATCTATCAAAGAATTGGCCACTATGCTGTTGAAAATGGCAAACAAAGAGCTAGATATTATTTATGATAATCCACAAGAGGGCTCGGCCTCACGTTTTCAACCCGAACGCATTAGGCTGCAAGGCGAACTGAAAAATTTTGTATTAGATTGCCGTAAAGCCCAAAAAGTTTTGGGATGGTCGCCGCAAACGGATTTCACTGATGGATTAGCTAAAGAGATAGAGTGGATTTTAAAGTTTCCGAGACGGTGGAGCGGTAAACCTAGAGTATAAACTATGTTTTTTCCTAGCCTCGATGAAAGCTTTTCTTTTGTTTTCATATTCTTGTCTAGTCATCATCGGTTTGGCAGGCACGCCTTTAACTAAGGTCATTGGAGGTACATCTTTTGTCACTACGCTTCCGGCTGCAATAATGGAGTTTTCATACACTGTCACGTTTGGAAGTATTGTAACGCATCCGCCGATGACTACATTGCTTTTTATTATTGAGGGAGTTAGGCATCTACTGTGTGGAAATTTGTCGTTTAGCAAGCTGCTGTTAGTCCAATGAAGACATTATCGCCAAGTTAGCATTCGTTGGAAATTGTAACGTGAGCTTGTACTATACAGTTTTTGCCTATTACAACATCTCTGCCTATGTCGCAGAAGCTTCCTATGCGGGTTCCGTCGCCTATTTTTGTGTTGTCGCCTATCACCACATAGTTCCAGATTACAACGCCTTCGCCGAATTGGACATTTTTGCCTATTATTACTCCTATACCTGTTTGCGGGTTTGACATGGTTTTTCTCCGCTGCTGTTAGTATTTGTGTGAAGTTTAAATAGTTTGATGGTTTATTTTTTGTTCTGCTAGGACGGTGATTGGGTGTGGTTAAGGAGAAGGTTTTGGTTGTGGGTTTGGGCGAGGTTGGTCACGCGCTTTTTGAATTGTTTAAAGAAAGCGGAAAATTTGCCGTCTATGGTTTTGACCTGGATAAGATGAAAATGCAGAAAATAGTTGGAGAGACAGAATTACCTGAAAAGGTTGATGTTATGCACATCTGCTATCCATGTTACGAAGAAAAAAAATTCGTACAGACAACTTTGGGCTACATAGAGAAGTTCAAACCCAAACTTACAATAATCGAAAGCACAGTTCCCCCGAAGACAACTCAGAAAATCTACGAGTCATCACATTCGCCCATTGCGCAGTCTCCAATCCGTGGAATGCACAAAACTTTAGAGACCATGAAAAGGGATATACTTTTTTGGAGTAAGTATGTTGGTGGAGCAACGAGGGAATCGGCTGGTCTTGCACGGAGGCATTATGAGAAGCTAGGGTTAAGGGTTAAGGTTTTACGAAGCTCGGTGGAGACGGAGTTGGCAAAATTGTTCGAAACTACTTATAGAGCCTGGATGATTGCCTGCTTCCAGGAGATGCATCGCATTTCGAGGCATTTTGGAGCAGATTTTGATGAGGCGATTGATATGCTTGAGGACATACACCGCGCAAGGTTTAACAAGCCCTTACATTATCCAGGCGTTATTGGTGGACACTGCTTGATTCCAAATACTGAGCTGTTGCTGAAAAGTTATGATTCTGAGTTTTTGCGTTTAATTTTGGAGTCTAATGAAAAGCGGAAAGAAGAGATTAAGGATGAAAGTGTCAAAGGGGAAGTTGAAAAGGTTAGGAAAAGAGTGGAAGCCCTAGAGAAGGAGTCAATTAGGAGAGAGCATTAGCTATTTCTTTCGTGGTACTCATTTGATGAAAATTACGTTTTTCAGGTTTTTGAAGTGTTCATCTCCTGTTACTATTTCAGCCTTTTTTATTGATCCTGTTGCATAGACTATCGAGTCGGCTAATCCCCAGCCTTTAATCTTCTTTTTCATAGTGACATCCATTTTGGCGGATTCTATGGCGACTGTTTCGTCTAGGGGGGCGAGGGCGCTTCTTTCTTTGATGAAGGTTCTTTGTTTTTCTGCTAGTTTTTCGCTTTCTACTTTGATGGTTTTTGCGTAAACTTCGGCGAGGCAGATGGTGGGGGTTATTTTCTCCTCTAAGCCTTCGATTATAGGTTTGGCTTTTTCTCCTGCTTTGGTTCCCATGAAATATTCTATCCACGCGTAAGAGTCTATTATGTACTTCATAATCGTTCCCTATGATCTCTTAAGTCGCTTACATCAACGTGTTTCATGACTCCGAACATGCTTTCTTTTTTGGCGAAATACTCAACGAGAATTTCATTTATTAGATTTGAAATGTTTCTGGTTCCTGCTTTTTCCTTGAGGGCTTGATACACGTCTTCTCTTAAAAGGACTGTTGTCTTCTTAGACATAAACACCACCGTAAACATCTATGCAACCATTGTTTTATAAACCTTGCGTTGTGAAAGGTTAAAGCTTGGTTTAAAAGTTAAGATTTTGAAAAGCTACAATCGTAATGTTTAATCGTGGTTTTTCTCTGTTATTTCTGCCTCCCCTATGTGTTTATTAGTTTTGTAACATGTTTTGATAATGGTGAAAGACAACGTGAAAATTCAAACCGGTTACGGTTGACAAGTTTGTTTTTGACGGTTAAGGAGCTTTGTAGAGAGGAGAGGATGTTGGTGGGTGTTTTTAGTGTAACTTTTTGCATGTTTATCCATAGATTGTTTGATGTTATTGGAAATGTAGAAAATTTTATGTTTAATGTGGTATTACATTTATTTGGTGATGTAAGAATGACCATTGTTCAAACGAGTATCCCTAATGAGCTGCATAAAAAGTTGGTTGAAATTTCTAAAAGTGAGAAGAGGTCCATTAAGGAGATTGTTAGGGAAGCTATTGAAGACTGGTTGATTTGGAACGAGGGGACGGTTGAGGACCCGTTCTTGAACTTGAAGCCTGTAGATTTCGGTGTGAAAACAAATGTTGAAGAAATTGAGAAGGTTCTCTACGGTAGATCAGAATGAAGCTGTTTATAGATTCCTCGGCTTACATCGCTTTTTACAATGAGGGGGATGAAAAACATCGCGAAGCTGAGGGCTTCATAGACGAGATCAAGAAGGGGTTTTTGGTCCAGTAATTTTTTACACAACGGATTACGTGTTTGATGAAGCCGACACCTCGATAGTATCGTTTACGGGGAGAAAGGATTTGGCATTGAATGCGGGTGAAGCTATACTGTCCTCAAAGATCACAAGAGTGATTAAGGTGGATGAAGAGCGTTTAAAGATGCATGGAACTTGTTCAAGAAGTTCAAGGATAAATTTTGGAGCTTCACAGATTGCACATCATTTACACTGATGAAGAGGTATAGGCTGGCAACAGCGTTCACTTTTGACGAGCATTACAGACAAGCAGGGTTCAAAATGTTACCTTAATCAGGAAACTTTGTTAAGTTCTCAAATATAGGGCGCGTATGTGATTAGGGCAACATCTAAATTAAGAAGCTATCTGGGGAGCTTGGATGATTGCTTTTTTAGGAGATACACAGTATTTCGAGGTATTTTGGAGTAGATTTTGATGAGGTTGTGGATTTTTTGAATGGCACTCACCGTGTAAGGTTTATAGATCAATAATGTTCCTAGGCGTGATTTGTGGGCATTGCCTAATTCCCAACGTTGAGTTGTTGCTGAAGAGTTACGACTCTGAATTTTTGCGTTTGATTTTGAAGTCGAACGAGAGGTGCAAGGAGAGGGTTAAAGATGAGAACATTAGGAGGTTGAAAAGATCAAGTATAAAGGTGTAAGCCTTGGAAAGGAGAGATGCTTAAGTTTTAAACGGTTTAGACGCGTATGATCGATAAATTAAGTTTGGTATGGTTGCCCTAGTTCTATGGTTTTGAATTTGAGTTTTGGTTGACTATGGTTTGTAGGCTCTTCTTCGGTGGACGACTGTGTGTAAAACGACTCTTCTTTTGTTGTCATCAATTGTGCCTCACGGCTAAGCTTTTCGAGCATTCTTCTGAAGCTCGGCGTGGCCTCAACTTTGTAGCCTTTTCTTTTCGAGTTCATGGACGAGGTCATCCAGAGAAATTAGCTTCCCTTCTCTCATTTCTTTCTCAGACTGTTCCAGAGCTTTGATTTCCTCGAGATTGCTTAAGATGTCGAGTGTTTCCAATAGCTCTTCTAGGAGCTTTCTGGTGTCAAGTAGAAGTTTGCGGTCCTCCTTACTCAGAACTATGTAGGACAAGTCACAACCATCCAATTACTTTAGTTTTCACTTATACGTATTTAGACATTGTTTCATGGGTGGTGCTGGTTTAACTTGGTTGCTTTTTGCGGGTTATGGAACCTTTTGGAATCCGTATTGTTGGAAGTGTTTATCGAAGGTGAAAGCGGTGGATATTGCTTCCTGCTCCATCAATGCGAAACTGGTGCAATCCGTGAAGCTGAAATCCTTATCGCTATATTTTTTAAAGATGTTCCAGGCTGCGTTCTCGATTTCGGGGGTGACTCTTAGTATTCTCAGGATTTTTGAACGTTTTATGTTTTCCCCAAATGCGACGGCGGCTTGGTGGCTTAACTTTAATCTTAATAGAGTGAATACTTCATCTAATATATAGTTTGAAGTGTATAATGCTCGGAATGGTGTTTTCCCTTGTCTGATCTTCTCCCTATAATCTAGTGCGGTTTTATGTTCCTTATCGTCTTCGTCTTCGAGGGCGACGAAGGCTGTGGTGTCAATGAACAGCCTCATTCTTTTCGCCGTAGAGGTATTTGTCGTGTTTTCTCGAAAGGTCGCTTAAACCGCTTCGACCGAGGGGTTTTTGTGTGAAAAATGGGTCTTCAGGGTCTATTTTAAATTCCGATTCGAGAAGCTTTTCAACAGCAAGCCTTAACCCTTCTCGTATGCTCAGTCCCCTCTTCTCAAGGGCCTCCTTAAATGCTCTGTACTCTTCCTCTTCTAAAAATGTCTGTACTACCTTGGCCATCTCACTCACTTTACATGTAAATAGATAAATCATCTATTTAAGTATTTCATGATTTATTAAATTGAAATGCGTCATGCCCCCCACAAAAAATAAAAATTTATTGAAGAAGAGTCTAGAATTAGACTGTTGATAGAGCTTGGATGACTGCTTGTTTTCAGGAAATGCACAGAATTAGTAGATTTTTAAAAGCAGATTTTGATGATGTAGTGGATTTTATTGAGGACACGCACCGCGTGAGACTTAATAGACCGTAATGTTTCCAGGTGTAATTGGTGGATACTGCTTGATTCCCAACACAGAGCTACTTCTAGAGAGCTAGGATTCCGAGTTTTTACATTTGATTTTAAAATCTAATGAGAAACGAAAAAAGGAGGTGGAGGATGAAAACTTTAGACTTGAGGTGGAGAAGGTTAAGAAAAGGGTGGAAAATCTGGAAAAAAGGTTAACCAAGAGAAAAGGTTTATCTTAACTTTTGATAGTTAAGCTTACTATAACTTAGGTGATGGATTGTCTAAAATTATTCCGCCAGTAAAACCCTACTTTTTAGATGAAGATATTGAGCAGATAAAGGCTGACATTGAAAAAATCCTTCAATCAGGAATGCTGACCCTTCACACTTACACGAAGGAATTTGAAAGTCAATTTGCAAAAATATGCAACGTAAAACATGCCCTTGCTGTAAGCTCTGGAACAAGCGCTTTAGAAATCGCTCTACGCACCATGAAACTCAGAACAGAAGATGAAGTGTTGGTTCCAACAAACACTTTTTCAGCTACAGCCGCTGTGGTGATTTTTGCTGGAGCAAAACCCAAGCTAACAGACATAAATTCGGAAACCCTTTGCATAGACGTAGAAAATATTCAGAAAAATATAACATCAAAAACAAAAGGAGTCATTGCCGTCCACATAGGCGGATTAATATGTCCAGAAATTGAAGAAATAAGGGAATTATGTCAAGAAAGAAAACTATTTTTAATAGAAGATGCGGCACACGCCCAAGGATCAAGCATAAACAAAAAACCCGCAGGTTCCTTAAGCGACGCTGGCTGCTTTAGCTTTTATCCAACAAAAGTTATGACTACGGGGGAAGGAGGCATGATAACCACAGATAACGATGAAGTAGCGGAAAAAGCCAAAATCCTAAGAGACCAAGGCAAAGAAAACTTCAACAGCAACATAATCATAGAGCTGGGCTATAATTGGAGGTTACCAGAAATAAGTGCAGCAATAGGTTTAACCCAGCTAAAACGACTACCAGAGATTATTAAAAAGCGTAACGAAATTGCAAAATATTACGACAAAGAGTTAAGCCGAATTAGTGGAATAACGCCTCTAAAAACTCCATCAAACATCTTAAACAACTATTACAAATATGTAGCCCTAATAGACGATGGCATAGAGAGAGAAAAATTGAAGGAAAAACTTAGAGCAAAAGGCGTAAGATGTAGCGGCGAAGTTTACTGGCCACCCTTACACCTTCAGCCAGTCTACAAACGATTATTAGGCACAAAAGAAGGCGATTTTCCACAAGCTGAAGATGTATGCAAAAGAATGATATGCTTACCATTGTATGCTCAAATGATGGCGGAAGACGCATATTTTGTAGTGGAAAAGTTAAGAGAAACATTAGCAGAAATGTAATGGGTGAACAATTATGAATATTCTTGTAACCGGCGGTTCAGGTTTCATAGGAAGCCATGTTGTCGACAAACTTGTTGGAGAGGGACATGATGTTCGAGTTTTTGATGAACACAAACCATTAAGGGGAGACGTTGAATGGTTTAAAGGAAACATCCTAAATGAAAATGACATTTTAGAAGCATGTAAGGATATGGAAATCGTTTACCATCTGGCAGCCGTGGCGGATGTAAACGTAGCTCTATCCCACCCAACCTTATGCCTACAAGTAAACGAGATTGGAACTATGAATGTGCTAAACGCAGCCTCTTCCATGGAAGTTGAAAGGGTAATACTTGCTTCAACAACATGGGTTTACGGAAAAACGGAAGGAACAGTGGACGAAAACACTCCCCTACCACCACCGGACCACATCTACACAAAAACAAAGATTGGACAAGAACACTTGTTTATATCATGGCAAAAACATACTGGACTTCCATATACTATTTTGCGATATGACATACCTTATGGGCCACGCATGAGAGCAAACATGGCTATAGCCATCTTCGTAAGAAAAGCCATGCAAAAAGAACCAATTACAGTTTTTGGCGATGGAAACCAGGGAAGATGCTTTATTCATGTGGATGACTTAGCGCAAGGAAATGTGGCTGCACTGCAACCTTCAGCGAGTAACCATATTTTTAACCTCGCAGGTTCAGAGTTTGTCACGATAAACAAGATAGTGGAAGTATTACGCGAAAAATTCAAAGATTTAAAAATTGAGCATGCCCCTCCCAGACCGCACGATTTTAAAGGTGCTATCATAAGTATTGAAAAAGCTCGACAACTGCTAAAATGGGAACCAGAAATATCGTTCGAAAATGGCTTAAAGGATTTCATTAAATACATGCAAGGTCAAAAAAGTTAATAAGTTCCTTTAATCCTTCATGAATTGAAAATTTCGGTTTAAATCCAAGCTCCTTCTGTGCTTTGCGGATGTTTGCGTAGCTTTCTTTGATGTCTCCCTTTCTTTCAGCAACATGCCTTATTTTCACATGGGATTTGTTAGCTTGTTTAATCAACTCTTCTGCAAGTTCGTTTATGGAAGTTTTGGTTCCTGTACCTATATTGAATGTTTTCCCAGAGCAATCCCTGCAGGTTAACGCAAGGATGCAGGCTTCAATTGCATCTTTAATATAGAGGAAATCTCGTGTTTGGTTTCCATCTCCATATATGAGTATTGGTCTGTTTCTTTTGATGGATTCAATAAAGGTTGTTATCACTCCTCCAGAGGGTCCACTTGGTTGTCTTGGTCCGTAAATGTTGAAGAATCTTAAGCAGATGGTATGTAAGCCATATATTTTGTGGAAGACTTTGCAATAGTGTTCGGCTGCAAGTTTTGAGGCGCCATATGGCGATAACGGGTCGGCGGGGTGTTCCTCATCTATTGGTAAGTATTTTGCTTCTCCATAAACAGCGCATGTGGATGCATAAACAAAACACTTTATATCTTTTTTTACGCTTGCTTCGAGCAAATTTATTGTTCCTTGAACATTCACCTCATTGACAAGTGTAGGATTTTCTATCGATAAGGGAATGTTAACGATTGCAGCGAGATGGAATATAGCGTCAATATTTTCAAGAGCTTTTTCCACATCTTTTGGGTTTCTAACATCGCCTTTTATCAACCGAAATTTTTTATCGCTTATGTTTTGTTTTATGTTTTTGATTTGGCCTGAAAAAAAGTTGTCTAAAACAACGGTTTCGTATTCAAGGTTTAAACAGTAGTCGACAAGATGGCTCCCTATGAAGCCACTTCCCCCCGTGATAAGAACCCGCATTTTCTTTTCACCCTTGGTAGCGGTAATCTTTGTTTTGCTTTTAAGGGTTTTTGACTCTGTAACCTTGAAGTTTTACGTACCTTGTCAAGTTTAGCTTCAGAAATTGGAATTTTGAGATCAACGATTGCTTTAAATGGAAACCCTCTTCTTTTAAAACGTTTTTAACCAACTTTGTAGGAGAGTTAGGTGCATCCCAAAAAGTTATAAAAATAAAAGATTCTTTTACGGCTACTCGCGAGATTTCTCTCAAAACTTTTTCAACATTGCCCGCTGGTCTCACATGTTGCAGCGTGAATGCACCTCTTGAATCGGCAAATCAGTTGCAGATGCCATTATAAAGTCAAGATTAGCCTTTTTGATGCGGCATCGCTTATCATCTCTTTTGAAATGTCAATACCAACAACAAAATTGAATAATTCTGCCAAGGGAACAGTGAACAATGCGTTTCCGCAGCCCACATCTAGAAGCATGTTGCTTTTCCCACTGTTATTAAAAGTTTTATAGAGTGCGCCTACTTTTTCCTAGGCGTTTTACAGGGTTTTTTAGCTTCCCTCTTAACTCAATGTTGTCCTTAACGGTTTTTGCTTTCTTATCCCACATGTCCTTTTCATCTTTAATTTCAGTGTAAAATGAAATCATTTCAGTTTACCTCGATTTTTTACTCGCCACCTATCTCTTTTGCGGTGTTAAGCGCCTGTTTGTACGCCAACATATCTTTATTGCCTATAATTTAAAGATTAGGAAACAATTAATTATCCATAGCTATTCTTACTCTATTACTGAGGGATTAACGTTTGTATAGGCTTGTGTACGCACATGATGGTATAAGTAGTTATGATGAGCTTTTTTTGGAGTCGTTTAAAGGTGAATATGATGTTTATGTTTTTACTTTCCATCCTTCGCCAAATTGTGTTCCAGAAGGAGTTAAAATTGTTAAAATGAGAGATTTCATTCCCGAAGTGAATCTCCATCCTTTGGAGGGAGCTCGAAAACATCTTTTAACTCCGTTGAGAGCACATGTTCTAAAGAAAAGTCTAGATAAGTTTAAGCCAGACGTGCTTGTTGGTTGTTGGGCGAGCACTTATGGTTTTTATTCTGCTTATTCTAACGTTCATCCGTTTATTTTGTTTGTTTGGGGTTCGGATGTTTTGGTTTTTCCGAGGAAGTATTTTCCGCTTAAGCCTTTTATTGTTTATTCTATTAGGAAGGCTGATGTGGTTGTTGTTGACAGCGAAGTTCAAAGACAAGCGGTAATAAACCTTGGATGCACTCCCGCAAAAATTGTAAAGTTTCCATGGGTTAACTTAGAGGGGTTTAAACGTGATGAAACTCAGCGGCGAAAAATTAGAAGAGAATGTGGCTGGAATGATGATGACGTCGTTGTTATAAGTCTAAGATATCACAAACCAATTTACGGTGTCGAGTATTTAATAGACGCAATCCCACATATCATAAAGAAAAATAGGCATGTCAAGTTTTTAATTTTGGGTGAAGGTCCCCTTACTTATACGTTTAAAACAAAGATGGTCAGTTTCATAAGAAATGGACACGTTAGGTTTGTAGGAGCGGTTCCACATGATAAAATTGCAGATTACTTGAGCGCCGCGGACATTTATGTGTCAACATCATTTTCAGATGGAACATCCGCCAGTCTATTAGAGGCTATGGCATGTTCTCTAGCGCCGATAATAACCAAAATTCAAGGAAACATGGAATGGATTAAAGACGAGGTGAACGGCTTACTTGTTCCAGTGGCGAACTCTGAAAAGCTTGCAGAGAAAATTCTCCTGTTGGTTAGAGATTTTAAACTTCGTAAGGCTTTAGTGGAAAAAGCTTTGGAAACCGTGAGGATACGCGTGAATTGGCCAAAAAATGTTCGAAAGTTAACAAAAATAATATCTATGAGTATTCAGTGATGGCAGGAGCTTTAAATTTTTGATAATTTTTCTATTAATCCAGATTCCTTAACTAGAACATGCCAATCAAATTTACGTGCTAACCCTAAATTGTTTTTGCTAATTTTCTCTCTCAAGCTATCATCTGAAAGAACCATTTTTATTTTCTCAGCAAGATCATCTGAACTGCCAGGACGATAAAAAATAGCATTCTCATGATCTTTTAGGAAATCCTCTCGTCCTTTGACATTAGCCATTATAATTGGTTTTCCCAGCCCTAAATAATCCTTAACCTTTCTTGTTGAGTAATAGGCTTCTCCGTGTTTTCCCACGTCTTCCTTATAAGGTGTTATTGAAACATCCGACAGAGAGATAAGTTCAAGTGCTAACAATTTGGGTAATCTACCTGTGAAAATAACATTTTCATAATTTCGCTTATACCTTTCCATGTCAGGTCCTTCACCCACCACGATCAAGTTTATTCCAGCTTTTTTGCATCCCTCAAACATTGTATCTATATCGAGTTTTTTCTCCCAGTGTCCAAAAAATGCTGCAAGCGGCTTGTTTTTTGGAATGCCATACTTTTGAAGCAGTTCTTCTTTGTGTTGCTTTGTCTCTCGCATTGCTTTTTCTGCCTCTGTTAAGTCTAAGCCATTTTCTAGTATCACGCTTTTTTCTCTTTCTTCTTCTGTGAGAAAATAGCGAAGCCCCTTGCTGGCACATATTATCAAATCCGAGCACTTTGTTGCCGTTCTCTCCGTGAGATAGTAGAAAATGCTTTTTAGGATGTTGTAGAGAGTTTTTTCGTAGTAGAATCTTATTTCTCTGAAGTTCCAGTCGTGAAAGTCTAGAATGATTTTTCTGTTGAATATTTTTAGTGGTATCAAGAAAAAAGCGAGGTAGGCTCCTCGGATTATGACATGGGTGTATTTTTCGGTGAACATTTTCTTAGCAATTAGGAAGGGAAGAATTAGTCGTGATATATATTTCCCATTAGGTAGTGGTGTGATTTTAAGACCAGCTACTTCTTCTCCTTTTCTTCCTATAAGCTCAACTTTTAAGCCTTCCTTTTTTAGCGACCTTGCTATGTAAATTAGTCTCGAAGATGGAGCCTCGCTATAGGTTATCGGTGCATCTATTGCCAGCAGAACTTTCATGCACTTAATTTTGTGATCCTCGAATAAATGCGTTATCTTTAGAGAGTAGTTACAAGTTCTTGATGTAGTAAAATGGGCTTAGTAATACTCCGAGTGTGGTTAGCATGAGTTTAATTAGGCTTTCTTTCGTTTTTTCTTGGGCGAGTTTCGTGAGGAAGAATACGGGTCTATATGGTATGGACAGAGCATTTTTTAGCGTAGGGTATTTTCGGAAAAAAGTGAGCATGGTCATACTATAGTAGAGGGTGCCCCTCCAGCGCATTTTTAAAGTACCCCTAACTGAACCGCCGATTTTTATAAGTTGGCTACGTGCCGGTTTCCCATTTTCGTATGCCCTTACTGTTATATCATAATCGTCTCCATAGCATAATTTTGGGTCATAACCTCCAATTTTAAGGAAGAAATTCCTGCGGAAAATCCAGACATAGCATGCTCCCTTTGTGTGAATAAAGTCATAGTCTCCTTTAGCAACTTCATTAAAAATTTTCCAGTTAAATTTATCTAAAACTACGTCGTCATCAAATATGTAGACCCAGTCGCCTTTCGCCTTTTTAACGCCGAAATTACGGGCTTCTTCACGGTTACCGACAAAATGATAATATCTTATCGAAAGTTTTTCACATAACTTCTTGTTTTTCGCAGCTTCTAAGGCGTTGGAAGAATCCACCAATATTATTTCGTAGAAACCTTGCTTTGATAAAATGGGAATAGTTTCTATCAAAATTTCATATCTGTCCTTTGTGGGAATAACCAAGCTCAGCTTTGCATTTTTGCCTCTCCTTTTCACATTAGAACCTCCTGCGCCCTAAACATTGTTATCCTATTATCCTAAAAATAAAATTATATTTGACGTTTTCCACGGCAATATGGACAGAAAGTGCTAATAGGAATAGGGTTATGTTTAGCGTGTCTTCAGCCTGAACATCACATGATAAAAGCTTATCTGCGGTATAAACCTTAGCAAAGGCTCCAATATTCCCAGCTTACGTTTGCCTTTAGGATACCAATTAACAAACTTAACATCTGTCACTTTGAATCCCGCTTGATACGCTAAACTACAAAACTCAAATACATCCCAAGCTTGCTTATGGTCAGCGTCGGGGAATTCGTCAAAAACTTTATGCTTTTTCAACAAAAATCTTAGAACCCTCCGCCAATACCAAACATTAGGCACACTTATTATTACATCTCCATTATGCTTCAAAACTCTCTTAAACTCCTTTAAAGCACTGAAAGGCGAATCTAAATGCTCCAAAACTTCAAAACAAACAATCCTATCAAAAACAGAATCCTTGAACGCCAAGAAGTGCGCATCCATTAAAATTGTTACAGCCGGAAAACGTTTAACATCAACTCTTACATCACCAAAATAACAAGCCTTATCAGCGGATCTCCCTCCGCATCCAACGTTAAGTATCATAACTTCCACTAATTTGGTTCCTTTAATTCTTCATGTTTTTAAAATCTTCCTTTTTACCTTAATTCTACCCAATATTCGTCTGAAACATAGCCTGTGAACATTACATCAGAACTCGCCATCTTTTTAAGACGCTCTATTGAACTATCATATTTTCCAGTTAAAACAAACCGAATATTGGGTAAGTAGGCAGATGTTTTAACAAAAGCATCCAACCTTTTTTCTTTATAGCAGAATCGGATATTGCGCCAACTGTTATGACTAAATCTTCCTTTGCACCCGACGGCATAAGTTTCTCTGCGTCGACACCGTTATACACCAGTTTAAGCCTTTTAGGTTGCGTAAACCGCAGTATCTCTCTCACTTGACTTAGGAACTGCAAACACTTTGCTAGCATGCGTTAACATAAACTTTCACCCTAACATGTCTAGAGGAGATCCTACGCCCCATAATCTACTTCTGGGACATAAGCTACCTCATATCCACCAACAACTATCATGTTAATAAGATGCAAAGCAACTTCCCAACCATTATCTGCAATCCTCTAAGAACACTATAATCCTTGTCAGAACGTATAACATTAACACGAACAAAAAACTAGACCTAACATCATATTTCTTTTCAATAGAAATCACCTTAGGCAAACCCGTCGCAAACTGTAAATCTCATCAACGTCATGCCTTAACCTAACAATCATAAAAGAACCACGCAGCCAGCCTTTTCAGCTCTTACGTGCTAGCCACTCCCGATATTGTTTGTCAACAGCTAAAGCATTCTTCATCAGCACGTTAAAACCAGTTAACGACGCCAAATACCGAATATCCTTCGGCAAACAATGCCCACCAATGCCATCCCTAGCTTCTAAAATTTCTATATTCCACTTAGTATTACACGCCTCCCGCACCTCCTCAAAACTTAACCCAACCTCCTCACAAACCATCCTCAACTCCTCAGCAAAAGCTATCTGAACATAACGAAAAGCGTTCTCAGCAATCTTCGACATCTCTGCCACTTCAACAGAAGAAACTACATGAAGAGGAATACCCAAAACATTTTTATAAAACTCCAAACCAGCCTTAAGGCTCTTAGCATCAACAGCACCAATAACCCTTAGCTGGTTAACCCCATGCTTAACAGGCTCCTCAGCCCAATACCGATGCGGCACATGAACTAAACGCACACGCCCGTCAAATATGTCCCTAAAAACACGCCGACACAAACCAGGTATCACGGTGCTTTCAATGGAAACTAAAGGATAAGCAGACGAACCGACTTTTTCTTTTATCTTCTTACAAACATCAAAGACCGAAGATAAATCAGGAACGTCCCCTTTAAGCCCGGTAGACACGCATATTAAATAGGCATCAACCGAAGCAACTTCATCCCAAACATGTGTAGCCCTTACAATCCCAGCTTTTTTCGCCTGTTCAACAGCAGCCAAATTAATATATAACCCCAGACATCAAGCCCCTTATCAATAACATATTTTGCCGTTGCAAAACCAACCTCGCCTAAACCCAAGATACAAACCTTCATGCAAATACTCCCATCATATATTTCAACTTGCATAACTATAACAATAACAAATAAATATGCATTGTCTCACATATGCAAAATCTCTCTAACCCTTCTCCAAAACTGCTCTCTGGAAAACAGGAACAAGATCCTCAACATCTTTATACATCTTTACACCGAAAAATACCCTCCAAGCAACTCATAACCATTTCTAGAGACTTAAGCGAAGCTAGAGACGCTCTTCCCAGAGCATAGAACGCATCATAATTCAAAGCTTTCACCCCTTACCCAAAAAATAAGCTTTTTTCGGAAAAAGCCGCGTTTTCCTCCACAATTTAAACTTCATATATGAAAAACTTCTTTATCACCCCGCTATAAGGCCCAATCACTGCCTAGGCCCATAAACATTAAAAACCTCAGACAAACATGGGCTTAGTGGATGCTCATCAATTCATCCACTAAACGACTGCTAATAAAACCAGCGCCACCAATAACCAAAACCCTGTTGACCAACTTACTATTCACCATTATAAATCAGCTTATGCACTACACTTTCATAACTTCAACCAGATTAAAATATATCTCATCGAAAATGTTTATAATGGCTAACAAGGTGAGGTTTTGACTAAAAACGAGATTCGATTGCAGTATTCTGGTTTCATAATATTTGCATCCAGATTGCTGAGCGTTGTAACAGGGATGGTCTTTGTACTTATGATAACAAGAAACGTTTCTGAAGTAGAATTCGGAATATGGGGCAACATAAGCGACGTCCTAATCTACTTCACCCTAATAGCAAGCATGGTACCATTCTGGACAACACGATTCGTGGCAAGAGCACACAAAGGCTCGGCAAAAACAGGACTCACAGCCAACATCACCCTATCCCTAGTAGCAACAACGATATACTTAGTCCCAACGATTACATCGCTCTTACAAATCGAACCACATTATGCAATTTTGTACATCGTCATGTCCGCCCAAATCCATAGCAAATTTGGCGTTTTTGATCCAAAATGTTTAGGAATGGCAATCACAGTCGTTAAATGAAAAATTGGCTGATCTTTCATACGTTTTTCCACTGAGAATTGTTAATATGGAAATTCGGTTACGTGGTAAGCTTCAATGGGTAACCTTTTTGATTTCAGTTTTTCTATAAAGTCTTCCTTGTCCAAAGATACTAAAATTGCGTGGTTGTCTATTGCCACCTTAAGGTAAAGGGCGTCTATGGCGTATATGTTGTACTCGGCGCACAGTGGATACGCTGATATACAAAATGTTTTATCGCAGTTGATTAAAAGCGCTGGGTGCACCATTAGTTCAAGCTGCTTTCTTGCCTGATCTGCTATATCTTTTCCAGTTTTCCTTGCGAGTGTACCACAAACTTCTTGGTATATGATGCTTGGTTCCGTCAGGATAAAAGTGTCAGGCACCTTGCTCAGTATTTGAAAGCATTTTTCATTATAGGGCTCATCTTTTTTCAAAGCTGCTATTAGAACGTTGGAGTCTAATGTTAATAGGCGGCTAGTGGGCTTCATGACGCCGGGACCTTCTCAGCTCTTCCAACACTGTAGGAGCATCAGCCCACATGCTCGAAACCGCACTTTTAAGCTTAAGGAATTCTTGCACCCCAATTCTCATTTCTTCAAGGTTCTCTTTTGTTAGCAGAATCGTTTTCCCTGAGTTGACAAGCTTTGCTAAAAGCTCTGCCCATGTTTTACAGCCAAGTTCAACCTTAAGCCTTTTTAGTTCCTTAAGAAGATCCTCTGGAACATTTTTTATGAGTATTGTAGCCAATAAACCACCGTGTATTTTTAGATTATCTGGAATATAAAGTTTATCTATTATCACCACTCTTTAGGCTCGTCTATTTGAGCTAAATGGGCTACGAAATTCTCCATTTAAAGCAAAAATGCGGGTTTCATAAAAGTGGCATGTTAGGCTTGCGAGGCAGATTCTACACGATAGGGTTGGAAGGTCCGCCAGTCTATTAGAGGCTATGGCATGTTCTCTAGCGCCGATAATAACCAAATTCAAGGAAACACGGAATGAATTAAAGATGGGGTAAATGGCTTACTTATTCCAGTGGCAAATTCTGAAAACTTGCGAAAAATTTTCAAAAGGACTCCAGAGTTATACCCATAAAACTTTTTATTAAAACTCCTGAAGACATTGATAACCTAATCAGCAAATATCTCCCAGATACCATTAAAGTTGACGTCGAAGAGGGCCGAATTAAACATTTTAGGTTGCCGATGCCTACAAGAAGTCAAGGAGTGGTTGATTGAATGCCACAACCGAGAAGCTCATGAACAATTAAAAACTTGTTTTTGCGAAAAGGATTCAAGGTTGCAACCGTTGAATATGGTATAACACATGGCAATCCAGACATAACGGTTTTAGTTGCTCGACTCGTCTAAACTTGTATCATCAAGTTATGATAACTTCCGCTAATTTGGTTCCTTTAATTCTTTTCCAGCTTTTACCACACGCTTTTTCGTCGTTCGCGAAAAGTCTGGAAGGCAAAAACGTGCGGTAAACTCGTTTTAGCCGCACGCAAGTGTGTGTGCTTAACTCATCATCCTGCGCTTATGAAAGTTAGAATGACTGAACTGATTCGTGAAGTGTACAGGGTTCTTGAGAATGTAAAGGAGTCTGTAGAAAAAGCCATGGGACAGCTTTAGTATACGTGGTTCTGTTGAATCTTCAGGTGTTCTGACGTGGCACTCTGCTTAAGCGACTTAACACTTGTGCTGGTTTCGGTATTAAGCCAATAAGCCAATAAATAATAATTTAATACCGCCCGTTTTTTCTGAGTTCTTTTGTGGTTAGTTGGTTGATAAGTGTGTGTTTTAAAATTTCGAATTTTTTTTAGTTAAAATTTAGATAATTTTTAATTAAAATTTGCCAAATTTTAATAACTCAGTTTTTTCGTCTAATTTATCTAATTTATCGTGGGCTTTATCTAAATTTTTA
>JASEJA010000084.1 GCA_030017755.1 Candidatus Bathyarchaeota archaeon | reverse complement strand
TCTCTAGGTTTTTGGCTGTTTCCCAAACCAATAGCAGACCTATCCTCTAGATTTCGGCAAAATAGCTCTTAGGGGTTTTGTTGTTAAAGAACAACGTAAAATATCACGTGCGCTAAAGTGTTTGAAAGATCAATACTCTTTAACACGCTAAAATCTAATAGTATTTTAGGTTCATATTCCTTAATTACTGGAGTGTCACGGGTTTGTCTAAGCGGATAGTTCTTGAGGCTGTGGCTTCGGAAGTTAGGGTTTGCAGAAAATGTTCGCTTTGGAAGTCCCGTAAAAACGCTGTTCCAGGAGAGGGGAACCCAGACGCCAAGATAATGTTTGTGGGTGAAGCTCCTGGCTATTGGGAAGATGTTAAAGGCAAGCCTTTTGTTGGGGCTGCTGGAAAATTTCTTGAAGAGTTGTTGGCTGGCATAGGCTTTTCAAGAGAGCAAGTTTTCATAGGTAACATCTTAAAGTGCAGACCACCTAGAAACCGCGAGCCTATGCCAAATGAAATTGAGACGTGCACTCCTTACTTAGATAGGCAGATTAGTGTTATTCAGCCAAAATTTATTGTCACTCTTGGAAATTATTCCACAGCGTACATTTTCTCGAAGGCAAATTTGGCTTTTACAAGCATCACGCAGGTTCATGGAAAACTTTATGAGGCGACCGTTTTAGGCTTGCCAGTAAAAATTTTCCCAACTTTTCATCCAGCCGCAGCCCTCTACAGTGCCAAATATAGAAAGGAGTTAACAAATGACTTCCAAAAACTAAAGGGCGTAATCACGCTTTTTTGACAGCCTCTATGTCCCTCAAAAGCTCTTTTAGGCTTTCATAGGCTTTAGAAGGCAAATTTGCCAAAAAACTCCCAAGCCTTTCTTGCCTGCCATCCTCAACTTCAACAAGTCTCCACCCAAACCTTTTCATTAAAATATTTTTTGAAGTTGGAAAACGCACCTTTTCTAAAACTTCGCTAAGTGAGGGGATTTTTGGAAAAACACCCTTAGACAAGTATTCTCTAAAGCGTATTGCATCTTCGAACATTAAAAGATTATTAAATAATACGTAAACGGTGCGTCCGCTCTTCTCGTAAGGAGCAATAAGCTCCCTTAACCTTTGCAATTCTAAATCACTGTATTGGTAATAGTACATTTGTTCTCCCAAACCATGCAAACGAAAATACGCTACATCGCCCACGTAAACTGGCAAAACCCTAAAAGGGTCGGTGACATGCACCACATCCACACTTTCTAAAACCTGCCTAAGCTTCTCGTAAACTTGAGGGCTTTCCCAAGCTGGTCCGCGGGTTTCCCAAACAATAGTTAAATCATCACGGTTTATTTCTTTGAAAAATTTTTCCACGTCTCCAAGCTTGTCAGGTCTGAAGGAGCCAGGTGTCTGAATGAGCAGTATTTTTGAATTTAAAATTTTGCAGATTTTTTTCATTTTTTCAAAAGCTTCAAGACAGGCGTTTGTGGATTTCATTTTTTCTTTATGGCTTATATCCTGATGCGCCTTAACAGTGTATTCAAAATTTTCTGGCGCCTTTTTTCGCCAGCCTTCGACTGTTTCCATGCGCGGGTACTCGTAAAAGGTGCTGTTTAACTCTACAACGCTAAAGTTTTCATAATATTTTTTCATTGATGTTGGAAAACCGCAACACCCAACCTTAATCATGTAAGGTCACCTCTTTGTTGCGACTAACAGAAAATTTGTTGGTAATATCGGAACACGCTTATTCTCTTGTTCCACATAATATTCTTCGACACATTCTATGCGAAATCCCGCTCGAATTGCTGCATTAATGATGTCGCTCAATTTCCAACGAAACTCAACTGATGGCGGAATACCCTCTTCCGCTTTACAGATCTCTGGACTCTGATCAAAATAGCTTCTTCTGAAAGTTACTTTCCCGTCCATCTCCTCTGTTATAATTGAAAGCGGATGAAAATCTGAAACAATCAGTTTGCCATACTTTTTTAAAACCCTAAAAGCGTTTCTCATCCAAGCATCTAAATCAGCTATCCAGATGAAAATGCCGCATTCCGTAACAGCCAAATCAAAATGATTGATGGGAATGCTCTTTGGAAGATTTTGCCATTCCGCCTCAACCAAATTCACCTCAACACCGCAGTACTTGGCAGATTCCTTTGCAAACCTTATCTGTTCGCTTGAGAAGTCAACACCCGTAACAATTGCGCCTTTCTTAGCACAAGCCAACATCACCAAACCGTCACCGAACTGAGGAACAATAATCCTTTTTCCCTTAACATTCTTCAGATAGGGAGCTAGTTTTGGTTCCCACATTTCAAAATAAGACGAAACATCATTTCTAATAAGCCTCAACATGTCCATCTTGTTAGTTCGCTCACGTTGAGCTATGGCGTTCCAATGCCTCTTATTTGTCTGAGCATAGTCTTTGGAAACCTTTGGTCGCAATGTTTAGTCCTTCACGCGCTTATTTTTGGAGGTGGGCGGACTGGCTTGCCAAGTTTTCTGCGAAGCGCAATACGATAAAGTTTTCTTAGCGATTTAATCAACTGCTCAACAGTTGACAAACTAGAGTATATAAGTGGAATACGGTCATACTCTGCCAACTTTATTGAGTGTTCATCTGGCTTAACACCTTGAAAAACAACAACACGAGGCTTCAAATTGTTTAAGCGAACAATCATCATGGGTGAATTCTCATTTCCTATGTTCGTGAAAACTAATGCTCGCTCTGTTGTGGCGCCAAAAAGTTGCGAATACTCCAAACCAGAAAGGGTTTCAACAGCTCTTCTTTCATCCACAACGGTATAACCATAAACCTCTTTAACAAATGTGCTTGTGCACGCTACAATTTCGCCTTTAATGGCTTTGCATAAGTATTCAACGCGAACTGGTATGGGAAACTCTCTAAGGTCAAGGATAGCCATGCTGGGCGAACTTGTGAGCTTTGCAAATTCGCGGATGAAACGGCTTCCACGTTCCTCATCAATTTTCAATAGCGCCCAAACAAACCTTCTAACAAATTTTGTGCCTGGGCTTTCTCTTCTTCCGCTTTCATAATCGCTAATCACTGAAGGTGCTATCACCATCTTGTCTGAAAGACTTATTTGTGAAATAGCGAAGAGTTCACGCCATTTCCGCATGGTTGCGCCTGGCTTATTTGATAAGATTATTTCGCCTGCAATTCTCCTTGCTAGAACTTCCCGAACGCTTGGAGATACCGACATGCTACCTACCAGTCCGCCAAATTTCTCCCTAAAACACGCTAGTATAAAACTGTACCGCTATTTGCCCTCCGCACCTCAATGGCATGTACA